>DATGNS010000125.1:0-2224 GCA_035306625.1 Pseudomonas sp.
CTGCAGGCGGAAATTGTCGCCGAGGCCGACCAGCTGAAGACCGAACAGCTGTCCGCCATCGCCACCCAGCGCCTGCTGATGGCCGCCTTCGGCCTGCTGTTGCTTCTGTTCACCCTGCTCATGGGCGCGCTGATCATGGGCAAGATCAACCGTCCGCTGCGCCAGCTCAGCGGCCAGATGCACCGGGTCGGCCAGGGCGACCTCAGCGAGGAGCTGCGCCTGGCGGACTTCGCCGATGACGAGCTGGGCGGCCTGGCCCGCGATTTCCACGCCATGCAGCAGGGCATCGCCGGGCTGGTCAGCGAGGTGCAGGGGCGCCTGCGCGAACTGGAGACGGCCGCCGAGGTGGTGCTGGGCCTGTCCCGCGAGGGTTCCCGCCTGCTCGACGCCCAGCAGCAGGACATCGGGCTGATCGCCTCGGCCATGAACCAGATGGAAGCCACCTTCCAGGAAATGGCGCGCACCACCACCCACGCCGCCGAGGTGGCCAGCCGGGCCAGCGCGGAGGCGCGCAGCAGCGATCAGGTGGTCGGCGCCGCCATCGAGCAGCTCAACCAGGCGGCCGCCGAGATCCACGAGGCCGGCGGTCTGGCCAGCGACCTGCAGGACGACAGCAAGGCCATCGGCGCGATCTCCGATGTGATCAGCGAGATTGCCGAGCAGACCAACCTGCTGGCCCTGAATGCCGCCATCGAGGCCGCCCGCGCCGGCGAGCAGGGCCGCGGCTTCGCGGTGGTGGCCGACGAGGTGCGCAACCTGGCCAGGCGCACCCAGGACTCGATCGGCGAGATCAACGGCATCATCCAGCAGCTGCAGGAACGCAGCACGCGCATCGGCGCCAGCATGGAACGCGGCCAGGCCAGCATGCAGCGCAGCGTCGAGCAGGCCGGCGCGGCCGGCACCTCCATGCGCGAGATCAGCGAATCGGTGGTGGAAATCTCCGATCTCAACCTGCAGATCGCCACCGCCGTGGAGCAGCAGAACCAGGTGACCCACGAGCTGAACCGCAACCTGGAAAGCATCAACGGCAATTCCGCGCGGGTCGCCGCCAGCGCCCGCCAGGCCGGCGACGCCGGTCAGCGCCTGGAGGAGGTCACCGAACGGCTGCGCGAGCTGGTGACCCGCTTCCGCCTGGGCTGAACGAAAAAGCGCCAGGCACGACCGGGCCCCGAGCCCCCGTCGCCTGGCGCATCTGCCAACGGCTTTCCCCCAGGGTTGTCCACAGTCTCTGTGGGTAACCGGGGAACTCTTGCCCTCGCCCGGGCCTCACAGCTGCATCGACTTTCCACACAAGGAGTTGTACCGATGCGCATTGCCGCCTCCCTGAGCCTGCTGTCCCTCGCCCTGCTGGGCAGCGCCCCGCTGCTGGCCGCCGACTGGCCGCCCGCGGCCCGCCAGCAGTTCGTCAACGAGTGCGTGAGCAGCGCCGACGCCGGCACCCCGCCGGCCAAGGCCCGGGCCTACTGCGAATGTTCGGCCGAACAGGTCAGCCGCGAGTTCAGCGACGCCGAGATCCAGCAGCTGCAGGGTCAGGCCAGCCTCGACGAACGCACCCGCGAGCGGCTCGGCCAGGCGGCCAGCCAGTGCCTGCACCACCTGAACCCCTGACCCTTCGCGGGGCGGGGCCTCACTCGGCCTTGCCCCGCACCTCTTCCTGCATGCGCTTGAGCCCCAGGTGGCGCACGTCGGTGCCGCGCACCAGGTAGATCACCAGCTCGGCGATGTTGCGGGCGTGGTCACCGATGCGCTCCAGGGAACGCAGCACCCAGATGATGTTCAGCACCCGGGAGATGGAGCGCGGGTCCTCCATCATGTAGGTGGCCAGCTCGCGGATCGCGGTCTTGTACTCGCGGTCCACGGTCTTGTCGTACTGGGCCACCGACAGCGCCAGCTCCGGATCGAAGCGCGCGAAGGCATCCAGGGCGTCGCGCACCATGCGGCGCACCTGATCGCCGATATGCCGCACCTCCACATAGCCGCGCGGCGCCGACCCTTCCTCGCACAGCTCGATCGCCCGCCGGGCGATCTTCGAGGCCTCGTCGCCGATGCGCTCCAGGTCGATCACCGACTTGGAGATGCTGATCACCAGACGCAGGTCCGAGGCCGCCGGCTGGCGCCGGGCGAGGATGCGCAGGCAGGCCTCGTCGATGTCGCGCTCCATCTGGTTGGTCTGGTCGTCGATCTCGCGCACCTGCCGCGCCAGACCGGAATCGGCCTCGACCAG
>DATGNS010000126.1:0-19054 GCA_035306625.1 Pseudomonas sp.
CTCCAGCCAGGCGGGCTGGCGCAGCAGGGCGGCCAGCTCGAGATCCGGCTGCGGGCCGACCAGCTGCAGGCGGATGCGGTACGGCCGGCCGATGGCTTCCTCGGCCTCGAAGGCCAGCACCTGCAGGTCCAGGTCGGCCAGGGTCAGGTGAAAACGGCAAGTGGACATGGACATTCCCTGTCGATGTATGCGTCCCGGGCCTTCAGGTATGGCAAGAAATGCGCCAGCTACAGGAAGCCTTGCATATCAGGCGCTTGCCGGCGCCGCTGTGCCCGTTGTGGCAATGGTCACGAAAAACTGCGCAGCGAGTGGCGCAGTGTCCGGGGAATTCTTGCGCAATGGCCGCAGCCCCCGGCCGGTGGGCGTTGCGGCACTTGCCCGGGCGCAAGCTGCGCAAGAAGGTGCGCAGTCAGGCCTGTCGCTGCCAGAGGCTGTAGTGCACCTGCCCGGCGTGCTTTTCACGGTGCAGACGCCAGTTGGCCGGCAGCCCGAGGGTCGAGGGCGCGCTTTCGCTTTCCGCGTAGATCCAGGCGCCGGGCACCAGCCAGCCGCGCTCCTCCAGCAACCGGCAGGCCGGGGCCAGCAGGTTCTGGTGGAACGGCGGGTCCAGGAACACCAGGTCGTAAGGACTGGCCGGCTGTTCGTTCAGGTAGCGCAGGGCGTCGGCCTGCTGCACCTGACCGTGGGTGCAGCGCAGCGTCTGCAGATGGCCGCGCAGGGAGGCCACCGAGTCGGGGTTCAGGTCCAGCGCCAGGGCTTCGGCGGCCCCCCGCGACAGGGCTTCGAGGAACAGGGCGCCGCTGCCGGTGAACAGGTCCAGCACCCGCGCTCCCGGCACGTAGGCGGCCAGCCAGTTGAACAGGGTCTCGCGCACCCGGTCCGGCGTCGGGCGCAGGCCGGGGCCGTCGGGGAAGCTGAAGCGACGGCTGCGCCAGTCGCCGGCGATGATGCGCAGCTGGCCGGTGCCGCCGTGGGCTCTGGCCGGTGCGCGGCCGCTGGGCTTGCGCATCAGTGTGGTACTCCGGAGGGCTGCTGGGTCTGGCCGGTGGGCGGCGGCAGTTCGCTCTGGGCCACACTCGGGCCGACGGTAACCACCACGAAGGCGTCCGGATCCAGGTGGCGATTCATGGCGGCCTTCACCTGTTCGGCGCTGAGCGCCTGCACTTCGGCGACGAAGCGCTCCAGATGGTCCAGGGGCAGGTCGTAGAAGCCGATGGCGCCCAGTTGGCCGACGATGGCCGCGTTGCTGGCGGTGCTCAGCGGGAAGCTGCCGGCCAGTTCGCGCTTGGCCTGTTGCAGCTCGGCCTCGGTCGGGCCCTCGGCGAGAAACTCGCGCACCATGTCCTTGATCAGGGCCAGCGCGCCTTCGCTGTAATCGGCGCGGGTCTGCATGCTGATCATGAAGGGACCGCGGGTCTGCATGGGACTGAAGCCGGAGTAGATGCCGTAGGTCAGGCCGCGCTTCTCGCGGATCTCCTCCATCAGGCGGGAACCGAAACCGCCGCCGCCGAGGATCTGGTTGCCCAAAAACAGCGCGGCATAGTCCGGATGGCCGCGCTCGATGCCCAGCTGGGCGATCTGCAGGTGGGTCTGGTTGGAGGGGAACTCCACATGGCGATGGACAGGGGCCGGAGCCCTGGGCTCCTCGGTCTTCGGCAGGGCACGGCCGGCCGGCAGGGCGCTGGATACCTGGGCGGCGATGGCTTCGGCCTCGCTGCGCGACAGATCGCCGACCAGGGCGATCACCGCGTTGCCAGCGGTGTAGGCCCGGCGGTGGAAATCGCGCAGCTGGGCCTGGCGGATGCCCTTCAGCGATTTGGCGGTGCCTTCGCTGGGGTGCCCATAGGGATGGGGGCCGTACAGGGCCTCGAACAGTGCCTGGCTGGCCAGTTTGCCGGGGTTCTTCCTGTTGAACTCGATGCTGGCCAGCAGCTGGTTGCGGATGCGCTCCAGGGCATCGGCGGGGAACATCGGCTTGCCGACCACCTCGGCGAGCAGGGCCAGGGCCGGCTCGCGGCGCTGCGGATCACTGAGGCTGCGCAGGCTGACGACCGCCATGTCACGGTAGGCGCCGTTGCCGAACTCCGCACCCAGGGACTCGAAACCGGCGGCGATGGCATCGGCGTCCTTGCCGCGAACGCCTTCGTTGAGCATGGCATTGGTCAGCAGGGCCAGGCCGTGCACACCGCGGTCCTGGCTGCTGCCGGCGGCGAAGGTCAGGCGCAGGTCGAACATGGGCAGCTCGCGGGCCTCGACGAACAGCACCCGTGCGCCCTCGGCGGTACGCCACTGCTGGATGTTCAGGTCGCGGCGAGCCGGCGCCTCGTCCTGCAGGGCGGCCAGGGAAGACAGGCGCGATTCGGGGGGGGTGCCGCAGCCGGCCAGCAGGGCCATGGCCAGCAAGGCGCACAGAGTGCGGCTTACAAGGGAGTTCATCGGGCGGCCTCCTCGGGCAGGACATGGGCGACGCTGAGGCGCGTGCGGGTGAAGTAGGTGCGGGCGGCGCGCTGGATGTCCTCGGCGGTGACGGCTTCCAGATCCTCCAGCTCGCGCTCCATCAGCCGCCAGGACAGGCCGACGGTCTCCAGGGTGCCGATGGCGGTGGCCTGGGCGGTGATCGAGTCGCGCTCGTAGACCAGGCCGGCGATCAGCTGGGCACGCACCCGCTGCAGTTCCTCGGTGGAGGGCGCCTCGCGCTTGAGCAGTTCCAGCTGTTCCCACAGGGCGGCTTCCACCTGCTCCAGGGTGCGGCCCTGCTGCACGTTGGGCGTTGCGGAGAGCACGAACAGGCTGTCGCCGCGAGTGTGGGCGTTGTACCAGGCGGAGGCGCCGCTCACCAGCTCGGCGCCGCGCTCCAGGCGGCTGGCCAGGCGGGCGCTGTAGCCGCCGTCGAGCAGCGCGGCGATCAGGCGCAGCGCCTGCACGTCGCGCGGGTTCTCCGCGGTGGCCAGGCCGGGCACGTTGAAGCCCATCAGCAGCGACGGCAGCTGGGTCTGCAGGTGCAGAGTGATGCGCCGTTCGCCGGGCTCGGCCAGTTCCAGCGGCTGTCGGGCCGGCCTGATCTCGCGGGCGGGAATCGGGCCGAAATAGCGCCTGGCCAGGCGCTCCACCTCGTCGCGGGTGACGTCGCCGACCACCACCAGGGTGGCGTTGTTGGGGGCATACCAGCGCTCGTACCAGGCGCGCAGGTCGTCGACGGTCATGCGCTCGAGGTCGGCCATCCAGCCGATGGTGGGGGTGCGGTAGCCGCTGGCCGGGTAGGCCAGGGTCTTGAAGCGTTCGTAGGCCAGCGAGCCGGGGCGGTCGTCGGTGCGCAGGCGACGTTCCTCCTGGATCACCTCGATCTCCCGGGCGAATTCGTCGGGGGGCAACCGCAGGCTGGCCAGGCGGTCGGCCTCCAGCTCGAAGGCCACGGCCAAACGGTCCCTGGCCAGCACCTGGTAGTAGGCGGTGTAGTCGTCGCTGGTGAAGGCGTTCTCCTCGGCGCCCAGCTCGCGCAGGATGCGCGAGGACTCGCCGGGGCCGAGCTTCTCGCTGCCCTTGAACATCATGTGCTCCAGGGCGTGGGACAGGCCGGTCAGGCCGGGCTGCTCGTAGCTGGAACCCACCTTGTACCAGAGCTGGGACACCACCACCGGCGCGCGGTGGTCCTCGCGGACGATGACCTTCAGGCCGTTGTCGAGGGTGAATTCATGGGTGGGCTGGGGCGCGGCCCCGAGGGCGCTCATCGACCAGCCGAGAAAGCCGAGCAAAAGCGCGGCGCTGCGCAGGATCGCGTGCTTCATGAGGGAACCTTGAAAGGGGACCTGTGCTGCGGCCCGTGGGGTTTAACGCCGTCGGGCGATGAGGTGCTAGGATACCCAATCCCGTTTCCCGGCGGCCACGCCTGCGCGTGGCGCACCTTTGAGAAGTCCGGCACATGTTTGGTTCCAACGACGACAAGAAGCCCCAGTCCGACGCTGGCCAGAAGAAAGGCCTGTTCGGCTGGTGGCGCAAGAAATCCCAGGACGCTGCTGAGGAACCGGAAGCAGCGCCCCCTGCTCCCGAGGCCGTCGAGCCGGCCGAAGAAGAAGCCGCCCCCGCGCCGCTCGAGCCGGCGCTCAGCGCCGAACCCGAGGCGCCTGCCGAGCCCGTGATTCCGGAACCCGCCGCCGCGGAGCCCGCGCCGGCCCCGGAAGCGGCGGCAGCGCCGGAGTCCAGCAGGCCGGGTTTCTTCGCCCGCCTGAAACAGGGTCTGTCCAAGACCAGCGCCAGTCTCGGCGAAGGCATGGCCAGCCTGTTCCTCGGCAAGAAGGCCATCGACGACGACCTGCTCGACGAGCTGGAAACCCGCCTGCTGACCGCCGACGTGGGCGTCGAGGCCACCACCGCCATCGTGCAGAACCTGACCAGGCGCGTGGCGCGCAAGGAGCTGGCCGACAGCGAGGCGCTGTACCGGGCGCTGCAGGCCGAGCTCGGCGCCCTGCTGGCGCCGGTGGAGCAGCCGCTGGCCATCGATGCCGCCAAGCAGCCCTACGTGATCCTGGTGGTGGGCGTGAACGGCGTCGGCAAGACCACCACCATCGGCAAGCTGGCGCGCAAGCTGCAGCAGGAAGGCAAGAAGGTCATGCTGGCCGCCGGCGACACCTTCCGCGCCGCCGCGGTCGAGCAGCTGCAGGTGTGGGGCGAGCGCAACCAGATTCCGGTGGTCGCCCAGCACACCGGGGCCGACTCCGCCTCGGTGATCTTCGACGCGGTGCAGGCCGCCAAGGCGCGCGGCATCGATGTGCTGATCGCCGACACCGCCGGTCGCCTGCATACCAAGGACAACCTCATGGAGGAGCTGAAGAAGGTGCGCCGGGTGATCGGCAAGCTGGACGAGACGGCCCCCCACGAGGTGCTGCTGGTGCTGGACGCCGGCACCGGGCAGAACGCCATCAACCAGACCCGCCAGTTCGACCAGGCGGTGAGCCTGACCGGCCTGGCGCTGACCAAGCTGGATGGCACCGCCAAGGGCGGCGTGATCTTCGCCCTGGCCAAGCAGTTCGGCCTGCCGATCCGCTACATCGGCGTGGGCGAGGGCATCGACGACCTGCGCGAGTTCCGCGCCGACGACTTCGTGCGCGCGCTGTTTTCCGAGAAGGAGCCCGGATGATTCGCTTCGAGCAGGTAGGCAAGCGCTACTCCAACGGCCACGTCGGCCTGCACGAATTGTCCTTCCAGGTCGAGGCCGGGGAGTTCCTGTTCATCACCGGCCACTCCGGGGCGGGCAAGAGCACCCTGCTGCGCCTGCTGCTGGCCATGGAGCGGCCCACCTCCGGCCGGGTCCTGCTGGCCGGCCAGGATCTGTCCACCATCACCACGGCGGAGATTCCCTTCCTGCGCCGGCAGATCGGCGTGGTGTTCCAGAATCACCAGCTGCTGTTCGATCGCAGCGTGTTCGACAACGTCGCCCTGCCCCTGCGCATCCAGGGGCTGTCGCGGGATGAGATCGCCCGCCGCGTCGAGGCGGCACTGGCGCGGGTCAGCCTGCGCGATCGCGCCAGGGATTTCCCCAATGATCTGTCCACCGGCCAGCAGCAGCGGGTCGGCATCGCCCGCGCCATCGTCCACGAGCCGGCGCTGCTGCTCGCCGACGAGCCTACCGGCAACCTCGACCCGCGCCTGGCGGCGGAGATCATGAACGTGTTTGAGGACATCAATGCACTGGGTACCACGGTGCTGGTGGCCAGCCATGACCTGGCGCTGATCGCGCGCATGCGCCACCGCATGCTGACCCTGCAGCGCGGACGCCTGATCGGTGATGGAGCCGCCGCATGAAGCCCCGCCGTCAACCGAACCTGAAGGCCGCGGAGCATCGCGGCGCTACCCGCCGGACGCAGCCGGCCGCGCCGCGGCGCGCCCGGCGCGGCCCCAGCCTGATGAGCCTGCTGCAGGGCTGGCTGGACGCGCACAACGCCAGCCTGCGCGACAGCGTCGGCCGCCTGCTCGGGCAGCCGTTCGGCTCCTTTTTCACTTGCCTGGTCATGGGCGTGGCCTTGTGCCTGCCCATGGGCCTGGCCCTGCTGCTGGACAATGTCGAGCGCCTCAGCGGCACCTGGCAGCACGCCGCGCGCATCTCGGTGTTCCTGGAGCTGAGCGTCAGCGATGCGGAAGGCCAGGCGCTGCGCGACGACATCGCCGCCATGCCGCTGGTCGAACAGGCGGAGTGGATCAGTCGCGAGCGTGCGCTGCGGGAGTTTCAGGCGGTATCGGGGCTGGCCGAGGCGCTGCGTGAGCTGCCGGACAACCCATTGCCGGGCAGTGTGCTGGTCACCCCTGCGTCGGTGGACAAGGCCGAGCTGGAAGGGCTGCGCCAGCGCCTGGCGGAGCTGCCCGGCGTGGAACTGGCGCAGCTGGACCTGCAATGGGTCGAGCGCCTGGGAGCGATCCTGGCGCTGGCCGATCGCTTCCTGTTCGGGGTGACGGTGCTGCTGGTGCTGACCCTGCTGCTGGTAATCGGCAACACCATCCGCCTGCATATCGAGAACCGCCGCAAGGAGATCGAGGTCATCAAACTGGTGGGCGGAACCGACGGCTACGTGCGCCGTCCCTTCCTCTACCTGGGCGCGCTGTATGGCCTGGGCGCCGGCCTGCTGGCCTGGCTGGTGCTGGCCTTCGGCCTGGCCTGGCTGGACGCGGCGGTGGTGCGCCTGGCGGGGCTCTACGACAGTGACTTCAGTCTGGTCGGCGTGCCGGTGGCCGATGGGGTCTACCTGGTACTCGGGGCCGCATTGCTGGGCTACATCGGCGCCTGGCTGGCAGTGGCCCGGCACCTGCGGGAACTGGCGCCCCGCTAGCGGAAAGGCCGATCCCAGACGCGTTTGGTGCAGTTGTTACGGGAACCTTCCGCTTCGTTCACTGTCTTACCGCACGGTGCTACACTGCTCCAGCATCGTCTTTTGGAGGACCTGCATGTCGAATTCTCTGCAACCTGTATATGCCCTGGCTCCTGGCGCAAACCTCGAGGCCTACGTGCATGCCGTGAACAGCATCCCCATGCTGTCGCAGGAGCAGGAGCGTGAATTGGCGGAGCGCCTGTATTACCAGCAGGACCTGGAGGCCGCCCGGCAGATGGTGCTGGCCCACCTTCGCTTCGTTGTGCACATCGCCAAGAGCTATGCCGGCTACGGGCTGGCCCAGGCCGACCTGATCCAGGAAGGCAATGTCGGCCTGATGAAGGCCGTGAAGCGTTTCAATCCGGAAATGGGCGTGCGGCTGGTGTCGTTCGCCGTGCACTGGATCAAGGCCGAGATCCACGAATTCATCCTGCGCAACTGGCGCATCGTCAAGGTGGCCACCACCAAGGCGCAGCGCAAGCTGTTCTTCAACCTGCGCAGCCAGAAGAAGCGCCTGGCCTGGCTGACCAACGACGAAGTGGAGCGGGTGGCCGACAGCCTGGGCGTGGCTCAGCACGAAGTACGCGAGATGGAAAGTCGGCTTACCGGCCACGACATGGCCTTCGACCCGGCCAATGACGCCGATGACGACAGCGCCATCCAGGCACCGGCCTACTTCCTGGAAGACAACCGCTACGATCCGGCGCGCCAGTTGGAGGAAGCCGACTGGAACGACAACGCCAGCACCAGCCTGCACGAGGCGCTGGAAGGGCTGGACGAGCGCAGCCGGGACATTCTCTACCAGCGCTGGCTGGCCGAGGAAAAGGCCACCCTGCACGAGCTGGCCGCCAAGTACAACGTGTCCGCCGAGCGCATCCGGCAGCTGGAAAAGAACGCCATGAACAAGCTCAAGGGCTCGCTGGTGGCCTGAGCGCATCGCATTGCCGAAAACCGCGCCTCCGGCGCGGTTTTTTGTGCCTGTCATCCGGTGTTCCGACCTTACCGGTGCGCCGGGGGATGGAAGGGGCGACACAAGGCTGGGCCTGACACCCTGCCGTCCCTGGCGGCTCGGTTCCTGAGTCAGAAGGAGTGGGTATTCTGGCGGCGGCGCCAGCTGCTCATCCGATCGGACAGCCTGCCGACCGTATCGATCTGCTGGCGCATGGCCCGGTTGAACAGCACCAGCGCCAGCTCGGCACTGGCCAGCGCATCGGCGCAGGCGTTATGGCGTTGCTGGATCTGCACGCCGAAGATGTCCAGCCATTCGTCGAGGCCGGTATGGGACTTGCCCAGCTGGGGGCACAGCATGGGCGCCATGTCGGCAAGATCCAGGAAGGGATGGCGGAACCGATAGCCCAGGCTTTCCTTCATCGCCCGGGCAAGCATCTGCTGGTCGAAGCGGGCATGGAAGGCCAGCAGCGGGCTGTCGCCGACGAACTCCATGAAGTCCAGCAGCACCTCGACCGGGTCGTCACCGGCGGCGATCTCGCTGGGTGCGATGCCGTGAATCAGCACGCTGGGGCCCGGTGTCTGGTATTCGCGCATGAGGGTGCGCTCGAACTGCTGCCCGAGCGGTATGCCCCCCTTGTCGATGACCACCGCGCCGATGGACAGCACCTGGTCGCGATTCAGATTCAGGCCGGTGGTCTCGACATCCACCACCACGAAGCGCTGTTCCAGCAGCGGCTGGTCAGCCAGTGGCGCAGGTTCCGGCAACTGGTCGCGCCGGTGTTTCTGGGCGTCGGTCAGGCTGGCGGTGTGGCGCCGGCCGAACCAGGATGCAAATGAATTCATAGCTGATACCGAAGGGCCAGACTGCTCTGCAGACGCTGCGCCTGGCGGAAGGATTCCCGAAGGATGCGGCGATCCAGATGGTTGAGGCTGTCCGGGTCCAGGCGGTTGGAGAACGGCAACCCCTCCCTGCTCTGCTTCTGATGCAACTGCAGACGCACCTGCTGGATGAAGTGGTAGGCCTCCTCATAGGCTGCGCCGTCCTTCTCGCTGATGACTCCTTTGAGCACCAGCAGGTGCAGACGTTCCAGGGTGCTGGTCGCGTCGATGCGGTTGGCGAGGGCCAGCACGCGGGCACCGTCGACGAACGGCGTCAGGCCCTGCACCTTGACGTCGAGGGTATCCTTGTCGGCGCCCTTGCGTACCACCACGAAGTCGCGGAAGCGGCCGACCGGCGGGCGATGGCGCAGGGCGTTCTCCACCATCATGCGCTGGAAGGCGGTATCGACTTCGATCATCTCCAGCAGCTGCTTCTGCAGTTCCTCGACGCCCTCGGTCGGTCCCCAGAGGGCGCGCAAATCGAAGTAGATGGTGGAGTTGAGAAGGTTCTCCGGGGTGGCCTCGCGCACGAAGCTCTGGAAGCGGCGCGACCATTCGCTGCGCGACAGGCACAACTGCGGGTTGCCGGCCATGATGTTGCCCTTGCACAGGGTGAAGCCGCAGGTGGCCAGGTGCTGGTTGATGCGCTGGGCAATCGGCAGCAGTCGGCCGCGGAGTTCCGCCGCCTCGGCGGCGTCGCGGGCCTCGAAGAGGATGCCGTTGTCCTGGTCGGTGTGCAGGGTCTGCTCGCGGCGCCCCTCACTACCGAAGCACAGCCAGGTGAAGGGGATGCCCGGGTCGCCCATCTCTTCCAGGGTCAGCTCGATCACGCGGCAGGTGGTGTGATCGTTGAGCAGGGTAATCAGCTGGGTGATCTGGGTCGAGCTGGCGCCGTGGGCCAGCATGCGTTCCACCAGGCGGCTGACCTCCTGGCGCAGCTCGGCCAGGGCCTGCACGCTTTCCGCATGGCGCAGGGTGCGGGCCAGATGTACCAGGTCGATGCGCTGCAGGGAGAACAGATCACGCTCGGACAGCACGCCCACCAGACGATCATTCTCCACCACGCAGATGTGCGCGATGTGCAGGCGGGTCATGGCCATCGCCGCGTCGAAGGCGGTTGCGCCTGGCGGCAGATGGAACGGATCGGGCGTCATCACGTCGTTCAGCGGGTGATCCAGGCCGGCGCTGCTGTTGGCGATGACGCGGCGCAGGTCGCGCAGGGTGAAGATGCCCAGGGGGCGCTGCTGCTCATCAACCGCGACGATGCTGCCCACGCCGTGTTCGTGCATCAGGCGCACGGCGTCCCGCAGGGGCATGTCCGGCGGGCAGCTGACCGGCTCGCGGTGGGCCAGCTCGTCGAGGCGGGTATCCAGGGAATAGTCCTCGCCCAGACTCTCCACGGCGCGCAGCTGCACGCGCTGGTTGACCTTGTCCAGCAGGCTGCTCACGCCGCGCAGGGCAAAGTCGCGAAACGGCGCGGAGTTGCTGAACAGCTCGACGAAGATCTCCCGTGGCAGCAGCAGGCAGAAGCAGTCGGTACCGGCCACGTGGGCGGTGCGGGTCGCGCGCTCGCCGAGCAGCGCGGCAATGGGGAAGCACTCGCCGGTGCTGATTTCGAAGGTAGTGTCCTGGCGGCCGCCGGGGTAGCTGCGCTTGCCCTGCACGCGGCCCTGCTTGACGATGTGGAAATACTGAACCGGACCGTCGTCCGGATGCAGGATCGATTCGCCCTGGGCGTAGAAGCGCAGCTGACTGTTTTCCACCAGGCGCAGCAGATGGCCCTGCTGCATGTGGTCGAACGGCGGGTGCTTCTGCAGGAATTCGATGGTGCCCTGGATGTTCTGCAGGACGGCGGTCTTGCCTGCTTCGGCAAAGGCGTCTGCCTTGCTCATGGGGCCTCCAGCACTTCTTGTTGTCGGGGGACGTGATCACGGCCAGGCAGGGGGCCGGATTGAGCGAGTTTACCCGGCCGGGCCGGGTCGCCCCGTCGCATAGGACATAAGTCTACGTGCGTCTCCGGCCTTTTCGGGTGACCAAAAAGAACCGCCCCGAAGGGCGGTCCCTGTCACGCGGCCGGGCGACTTACAGGCCGTTCCTGGCCTTGTACTCGCGACGACGGCGATGCAGCACCGGCTCGGTGTAGCCGTTGGGCTGCTTGGTGCCTTCGAGAATCAGCTCCCGCGCGGCCTGGAAGGCCACGTTGTTGTCGAAGTCGGGAGCCATCGGCTTGTAGGCGGGATCATCGGCGTTCTGGCGGTCCACCACCAGGGCCATGCGCTTCATGCTTTCCATCACCTGGTCCTCGGTGATCACGCCGTGACGCAGCCAGTTGGCCAGCAGCTGGCTGGAGATACGCAGGGTGGCGCGGTCTTCCATCAGGCCGATGTCGTTGATATCCGGCACCTTCGAGCAGCCCACGCCCTGATCGATCCAGCGCACCACGTAGCCGAGAATGCCCTGCACGTTGTTGTCGATCTCGTTCTGCTTCTCTTCCGCGGTCCAGTTGGTGTTCGGCGCCAGCGGGATGGTGAGGATGTCGTCCACCGAGGCGAACTGACGCTGGGCCAGCTCCTTCTGACGCTCGAACACGTTGACCTTGTGGTAGTGCAGAGCGTGCAGGGAAGCGGCGGTCGGCGACGGTACCCAGGCGGTGTTGGCGCCGGCCATGGGGTGGCCGATCTTCTGCTCCAGCATGGCGGCCATCAGGTCCGGCATGGCCCACATGCCCTTGCCGATCTGGGCGCGGCCGGACAGGCCGCAGTTCAGGCCGTGGTCGACGTTCCAGTTCTCGTAGGCCAGGATCCACTTCTGGGCCTTCATGTCGGCCTTGCGGACCATCGGGCCGGCCTCCATGGAGGTGTGGATCTCGTCACCGGTGCGGTCCAGGAAGCCGGTGTTGATGAACACCACGCGCTCGCTGGCGGCCTTGATGCACGCCTTGAGGTTGACGGTGGTGCGGCGCTCCTCGTCCATGATGCCGACCTTCAGGGTGTTGCGCTTGAGGCCCAGCACGTCTTCGACGCGGTTGAACAGTTCGTTGGCGAACGCCACTTCCTCGGGGCCATGCATCTTCGGCTTGACGATGTAGACCGAGCCGGTGCGGGAGTTCTTGCGGGTGGTGTTGCCGTTGAGGTTGTGGATGGCGATCAGGCTGGTGATCAGGCCGTCCAGGATGCCTTCCGGTACCTCGTTGCCGTCCTTGTCGAGGATGGCATCGTTGGTCATCAGGTGGCCGACGTTGCGCACGAACAGCATGGAGCGGCCGTGCAGGGTCAGCTCGGAACCGTCGGCGCGGGTGTAGGTGCGGTCCGGGTTCATGGTGCGAGTGAAGGTCTTGCCGTCCTTGGTGACGGACTCGGCCAGGTCGCCCTTCATCAGGCCCAGCCAGTTGCGGTAGGCGAGGACCTTGTCGTCGGCGTCCACCGCGGCCACGGAGTCTTCGCAGTCCATGATGGTGGTGATGGCCGCTTCCATCAGGATGTCCTTCACGCCGGCCGCGTCGGTCTTGCCGATCGGGCTGTCGCGGTCGATCTGGATCTCGAAGTGCAGGCCGTTGTTCCTCAGCAGCACGGCGGAGGGTTCGCCGGCGCTGCCCTGGAAGGCCACGAACTGTTCGGGCTTCTGCAGGCCGGTGGTGCTGCCGTCCTTCAGAGTGACCTGCAGCTGGCCGCCGACCACGGCGTAGGCGGTGGCGTCGGCGTGGGAACCGCTGGCCAGCGGGGCCGCTTCGTTCAGGAAGTTGCGGGCATAGGCGATGACCTTGTCACCGCGCACCTTGTTGTAGCCCTTGCCCTTCTCGGCGCCGCCTTCCTCGCTGATGGCGTCGGTGCCGTACAGCGCGTCATACAGGGAGCCCCAACGGGCGTTGGCGGCGTTCAGGGCGAAGCGCGCGTTCATGATCGGCACCACCAGCTGCGGGCCGGCCATGACGGCGATCTCGTCGTCGACGTTCTCGGTGGTGACCTTGAAATCTTCCGGTTCGGGCAGCAGGTAGCCGATTTCCTGCAGGAAGGCCTTGTAGGCGGCGGCATCGTGGGGCTGACCGGCGCGGGCCTGGTGCCAGGAATCGATCTTGGCCTGCAGTTCGTCGCGCTTGGCCAGCAGCGCGCGGTTCTTCGGCGCCAGGTCGTGGATGACGCTTGCGGCGCCGGCCCAGAAGGCGTCGGCGTTGACGCCGGTGCCGGGAATGGCTTCGTTGTTCACGAAGTCGAACAGGACTTTGGCGACCTGCAAGCCACCGATTTGAACGCGCTCAGTCATCACTTGCCTCACTTGGATCTGTTGCGTTTTTAGCCCGGATGCGGGAGAAGGGTTCTTCTTGTAGTCCGAGTCGACGGATACTACATGAAGCGTTCGGGAAAAACAGCGCCACCCTTCGTCGAGCCCGTTGTTCTATACCAAAGGTACTTCGAACCCTTGCGAGGATGCCGGGCATGGAACATCTGGTACTGACGGTGGTCGCCCAGGATCAGACCGGGCTGGTGGAACGCATCGCCAGCTGTATCGGGGAACATGGCGGAAACTGGCTGGAAAGCCGCATGGCGCGCATGGCCGGGCAGTTTGCCGGCATCCTGCGGGTCGCGGTGCCCGCCGAGGCCCAGGAGGGTCTGCTGGAGGCGCTGCAGGAGCTGACCCGGCACGACATCCAGGTGGTCGGCGTCGCCGCGGGACCGGAGCCGGTGTGCAACTGGCGGCCGATGCGCCTGGAGCTGGTGGGCGACGACCGTCCCGGCCTGCTGCGCCAGGTGACCCATGTGCTGAGCGAGCAGGGCATCAATATCGAGAGTCTGGAAACCGAGGTCGGCGAGGCGCCGATGGGCAGCGAGACGCTGTTTCGCGCCCGGGCGCTGCTGGCGGTGCCGCTCAGCGTCGCTCCGGAAACGCTGCAGCAGGGGCTCGAGCGTCTGGCCGACGACCTGATGGTGGAGCTGCGCATCGACAGTCAGCCGGCCGAGGTCGGCCTCTAGCGGCGGCGCAGCGTCAGCCAGGCGTCCAGGCTGTAGATCGCCAGCGCCACCCAGATGCACACGAACGAGAGCAGGCGGGCCGAATCCAGCGGCTCGCCGAACAGCAGCACGGCCTGCAGCAGCACCAGGGTGGGCGCCAGGTACTGGAGAAAGCCCAGCGTCGCGTAGGGCAGGTGGCGGGCTGCGGCGTTGAAGCACACCAGGGGAATCAGGGTGACGGGCCCGGCCGCGGCCAGCAGCCAGAACAGGCCGCTGCCCCAGAACGCGGGCTGGCTGCTGAGGGCCGCCGGATGCCAGAACAGCCACAGCAGGGCGATGGGCAGCAGCAGCCAGGTTTCCACCGCCAGTCCCGGCAGCGCCGCCACCGGCGCCTGCTTGCGGATCAGGCCGTAGATGCCGAAGGTCAGGGCCAGCGCCAGGGACACCCAGGGCAGGCTGCCCAGCAGCCAGATCTGCTGCAGCACGCCCAGGGTGGCCAGGCCCACCGCCAGCCATTGCAGCCGGCGCAGCCGCTCGCGCAGCACGATCAGGGCCAGCAGCACGTTGACCAGCGGATTGATGTAGTAGCCCAGGCTGGCTTCCAGCATCCGCTCGTTGTTGACCGCCCACACGTAGATCAGCCAGTTCGCGGCGACCAGCAGGCCGCTGCAGGCCAGCACGGCCAGACGCCGCGGATGCGTGCGCAGCTCGGTCCACCAGCCGGGGTGTTTCCAGATAAGCAGCAGCCCGGCGCCGAACAGCGCCGACCAGAGAACCCGGTGCACGATGATCTCGATCGCCGGCACGTCCTGCAGCAGCTTGAAGTAGAGAGGGAACAGGCCCCAGATGACGTAGGCCGCGAGGCCCAGCAGGTAGCCGCGCCTGAGATCGGTGGATGGCATTGCAGTTCCAGAAGGATGAGCCGCCCGGAGACGGCACGGGGTTAGCCGCAGGAAATAAGCTTGATGCGGCCCTGTTCGTCGGTGTAGAGCGTCAGGCGCCCCGCATCGTATTCCAGGGTCACCGCCATGCCCGGCTCCACCACCCGCACCCGCTCGGCATTGGCCTGGCGGCGAGCCTTCTCCAGGGTGGCCGGCTCCGGGAGCTGGCCGACCAGATGGCCAAGACGCGCAGCGCTGCAGACGCCGGGACGTTCGGCAGTGGGCTGGGATGCGCAGCCAGCCAGCAGGGCCAGCAGTGTCGCGGTCAGCAGAAACCGTTGCATGGATCTCTCCCGAATGTGTGCTGAAACAGACTCCGCTCAGGCGCGCTCGTCGTCACCGCCGGTCAGGCGGGCCAGCTCGCGGCGTACCATGTTGGCGTAGGGCGGCGGACTCAGCCGGTAGAGCTCACCGGCCACCCAGGTCAGCCAGCGCGCGCCGAGCGCGTCGCGCTGCGCCAGCAGACGCCGCGCCTCGGCTTCGGCGCGGTGCCGGTTGACCTCGTGGAACTCGGCGCGCGACTCGGCCTGGCACATGGATCAGAGCACCCGGCTCTCGAAGCGGGACAGTTCCGGCAGCTCCAGCACCAGCTCGTCGCCGCTGTGCAGCGGACCGACGCCGGCCGGGGTGCCGGTAAGGATGACGTCGCCCGGCAGCAGACTGAAGTGACCGGCCATGTGGCGGATCAAGGGCACGATGGGGTTGAGCATCTCGGCGCTGCTGCCGTCCTGGCGGACCTCGCCGTTGAGGGTCAGGCGAATGCGCAGCCTGCTCAGGTCGCTCACCCGGTCGGCGCTGACGAAGGGCGCCAGGACGCAGGCGCCGTCGAAGGACTTGGCGATCTCCCAGGGCAGGCCCTTTTCCTTCAGCCTGCTCTGCACGTCGCGCAGGGTCAGGTCCAGGGCCGGGGCGAAGCCGGAGATGGCGTCCAGCACTTCCTCGTCACTCGGGTTGGGCGACAGGGGTTTGCCGATCAGCACGGCGATTTCCGCCTCGTAGTGCACGGCACCGCGGTCCCGCGGGATCTTGAAACCGCCCTCGAAAGAGACGGCACAGCTGCCCGGCTTGATGAACAGCAGCGGCTCGGTGGGTACCGGGTTGTTCAGTTCGGCGGCATGTTCGGCATAGTTGCGGCCCACGCACACCACCTTGCCCAGCGGGTAGTGGATGCGGGTGCCGTCGACATACTGATGCTGATAGCTCATGGGGTTCGGGCTCCTTGAGCGGTGTGTTTCCGGTTCGGGTCAGGCGAAGATCTTGCCCGGGTTCATGATGCCGTTCGGGTCGAACACTGCCTTGACCGCCTTCATGTAGGCGATCTCGGCCTCGGAACGGCTGTAGCCCAGGTAATCGCGCTTGGTCATGCCCACGCCGTGCTCGGCGGAGATCGAGCCGTTGTACTTGGCGACGGTCTCGAACACCCACTTGTTCACGGTGGCGCACTTGGCGAAGAACTCGTCCTTGCCCATGTCCTCGGGCTTGAGGATGTTCAGGTGCAGGTTGCCATCACCGATGTGGCCGAACCACACCACCTCGAAGTCCGGGTAGTTGGCCTCGACGATGGCATCGATGTCCTTGAGGAACGCCGGCACCCGGGAAACGGTGACGGAAATGTCGTTCTTGTAGGGCGTCCAGTGGGAGATGGTCTCGGAGATGTATTCGCGCAGCTTCCACAGGTTCTGCAGCTGCTGCTCGGACTGGCTCATCACGCCGTCCAGCACCCAGCCCTGCTCCACGCAGTGCTCGAAGATGGCCAGGGCGTCGTTGGCGACTTCCTCGGTGCTGGCCTCGAATTCCAGCAGGGCGTAGAAGGGGCATTCGGTCTCGAAGGGAGCCGGCACGTCGCCACGGCCGAGCACCTTGGCCAGCGCCTTGTCGGAGAAGAACTCGAAGGCGGTCAGGTCCAGCTTGCTCTGGAAGGCGTGCAGCACCGGCATGATGGCGTCGAAGTCCGGGGTGCCCAGCACCATGGCGGTGAGGTTCTTCGGTGCGCGCTCCAGGCGCATGGTGGCTTCCACCACGAAGCCCAGGGTGCCCTCGGCGCCGATGAACAGCTGGCGCAGGTCGTAGCCGGTGGCGTTCTTGATCAGGTCGCGGTTCAGCTCGAGGATGTCGCCGGCGCCGGTGACCACCTTCAGGCCGGCCACCCAGTTGCGGGTCATGCCGTAGCGGATGACCTTGATGCCGCCGGCGTTGGTGCCGATGTTGCCGCCGATCTGGCTGGAACCGGAGGAGGCGAAGTCCACCGGGTAATACAGACCCTTTTCCTCGGCGGCCAGCTGCAGCTGCTTGGTGACCACGCCGGCCTGGCAGCGGGCGGTGCGGTCGAACTCGTTGATCTCCAGGATCTGGTTCATGTAGTCGAAGGCGACGACCACTTCACCGTTGGCGGCCACCGCCGCAGCGGACAGGCCGGTGCGCCCGCCGGACGGCACCAGCGCCACCTTGTGCCGGTTGGCCCAGCGCACGATGGCCTGCACCTGTTCAATGCTCTTGGGGAACACGATGGCGCTGGGAGCCGGCGCGAAGTGCTTGGTCCAGTCCTTGCCAAAGGTGTCCAGGGAGGCGGCATCGGTGAGGACCTTGCCCGGTTCGACCAGGGTCTTCAGTTCTTCGATCAGAGCAGCTTGCAGCATGGCGGAACTCTCGAAACGTTCATGGTCACCCTGAGCACTCTTCAGGTCGTGACCGAGCATGGAAAAAGGAGATCATGCTAGCATACGCACCCCGTTAATCGCGCGCTTCGGCCGATTTCGGGGTCGGCCGTGCGCCGGCCCGGCCAGCCCCTCCCGCTGACCATCCCCCTGCCTATTTCACACGGGATCACAGGTACGCAGATGAGCAAGACCAGCCTCGAAAAGAGCAAGATCAAGTTCCTTCTTCTGGAAGGTGTCCACCAGAACGCGGTGGATACCCTGAAGGCCGCCGGTTACACCAATATCGAATACCTCACCGGCTCGCTGCCGGAGGCGGAGCTCAAGGAAAAGATTGCCGACGTGCACTTCATCGGCATTCGCTCGCGCACCCATCTGACCGAGGAAATCTTCGCCTGCGCCAAGAAGCTGGTGGCGGTGGGCTGCTTCTGCATCGGCACCAACCAGGTCGACCTGAACGCGGCCCGCGAGCGCGGCATCGCGGTGTTCAACGCGCCCTACTCCAACACCCGCTCGGTGGCCGAGCTGGTGCTGGCCGAAGCCATCCTGCTGCTGCGCGGCATCCCGGAAAAGAACGCCGCCTGCCATCGCGGTGGCTGGATCAAGTCGGCGGCCAACTCCTACGAGATCCGTGGCAAGAAGCTGGGCATCGTCGGCTACGGCAACATCGGTACCCAGCTGTCGGTGCTGGCCGAGGCGCTGGGCATGCAGGTCTACTTCTACGACGTGGTCACCAAGCTGCCGCTGGGCAACGCGCAGCAGGTGGGCAACCTGCACGAGCTGCTGGGCATGGTCGACATCGTCTCCCTGCACGTGCCGGAGCTGCCGTCCACCCAGTGGATGATCGGCGAGAAGGAAATCCGCGCCATGAAGAAGGGCGGCATCCTGATCAACGCCTCCCGCGGCACCGTGGTGGAGATCGAGCCGCTGGCCCAGGCCGTCAAGGACGAGCACCTGATCGGTGCCGCCATCGACGTGTTCCCGGTCGAGCCGCGCTCCAACAACAAGGAGTTCGTCAGCCCGCTGCGCGGCCTGGATCGCGTGATCCTGACTCCGCACATCGGCGGCTCCACCGCCGAGGCCCAGGCCAACATCGGTCTGGAAGTGGCCGAGAAGCTGGTCAAGTACAGCGACAACGGCACCTCGGTGTCCTCGGTGAACTTCCCTGAAGTGGCCCTGCCCTCGCACCCGGGCAAGCACCGTCTGCTGCACATCCACAAGAACATCCCCGGTGTGATGAGCGCCATCAACCGCGTGTTCGCGGAAAACGGCATCAACATTTCCGGTCAGTTCCTGCAGACCAACGAGTCGGTGGGTTACGTGGTGATCGACGTGGATGCCGCCTACTCCGACCTGGCGCTGCAGAAGCTGCATGAGGTGGAAGGCACCATCCGTACCCGCGTGCTGTTCTAAGCGCCGCTTTGCGGATGTGAGAAAGGGAGGCTTCGGCCTCCCTTTTTCATGGCTGGGATTTGGGGGTGGTCGCTCAACCGACTGCTAACTGCTTTGCCTGTGGGGTGGTCAACGCATCGCGTTGGCCACCACGGCGGTCAGGGCCGAGCCTTGACCGCCCTACGTCCGCCCCTGCTCCAGCGAATGGAGCGCTTCGGCGGCGGCTTCCAGCTCGTGCTCGCTGAACACCTGCACGCCGGCCTGGCGCAGCGCGGCGGCGGTCACCCCCTCGCCGTCGATCAGGGTGCCGCTGAAGCTGCCGTCGTAGTTCTGGCGGTTGCCGCAGGACGGGCTGCGGGCCTTGAGGATGGCCAGGCGAATGTTGTGCTGGCGTACCAGCTGCAACGCCGCCTCGGCGCCGGCGCGGAAGGCGG
>DATGNS010000127.1:0-3109 GCA_035306625.1 Pseudomonas sp.
TGTGGCGCGAGGCACGCCGTCACCTGGAGCCGGTCGAGGCCTGGGCGAGCATCGTCGAGGATCCGGTCAAGGCCGAGTCCTACAAGAGCAAGCGCGGCTTGGGCGGCTTCGTGCGTTCCAGCTGGGCCGAGGTCAACGAGATCATCGCCGCCGCCAACGTCTACACCGTCAAGCAGTACGGCCCGGACCGCGTGGTCGGCTTCTCGCCGATCCCGGCCATGTCGATGGTCAGCTACGCCGCCGGCTCGCGTTACCTGTCGCTGATCGGTGGCGTGTGCCTGTCCTTCTACGACTGGTACTGCGACCTGCCGCCGGCCTCGCCGCAGGTGTGGGGCGAGCAGACCGACGTGCCGGAATCGGCCGACTGGTACAACTCCAACTACATCATCGCCTGGGGCTCCAACGTCCCGCAGACCCGCACCCCGGACGCCCACTTCTTCACCGAGGTGCGCTACAAGGGCACCAAGACCGTGGCCGTCACCCCGGACTATTCCGAGGTGGCCAAGCTCACCGACCTGTGGCTCAACCCCAAGCAGGGCACCGACGCGGCGCTGGCCCAGGCCTTCGCCCACGTGATCTTCAAGGAATTCCACCTGGAGAAGCCCAGCGCCTACTTCCGCGACTACGCCAAGCGCTACACCGACCTGCCCATGCTGGTGCTGCTCGACGAGATCGAGGGCGGCTACCGCGCCGATCGCTTCCTGCGCGCCTCCGACCTGGCCGACGCGCTGGGCCAGCAGAACAACCCCGAGTGGAAGACCATCGCCGTGGATGCCTCGGGCGAGCTGGTGTCGCCGCAGGGCGCCATCGGCTACCGCTGGGGCGAGAAGGGCAAGTGGAACATCGAGGCCCGCGAGGGCAAGGAGGGCCGCGAGATCGACCTGGCGCTCAGCCAGATCGACGGCGGCGAGGCGGTGGAGGTCGGCTTCCCGTACTTCGGCGGCCAGCAGCATGACTTCTTCCCCAACGTGGCCGGCGACGACGTGCAGTTCCGCCGCGTGCCGGCGCGCACCCTGACCCTGGCCGACGGCCGCAGCGTCAAGGTCGCCACCGTGTTCGACCTGATGGCCGCCAACTTAGGGATAGACCGCGGCCTGGGCGGCGCCAACGTGGCCGCCGACTACAACGACGCCAGCGTGCCCGGCACCCCGGCCTGGCAGGAGCAGATCACCGGCGTGTCCCGCGAGAAGGCCATCCAGGTGGCCCGCGAGTTCGCCGACAACGCCGACAAGACCCACGGCCGCTCCATGATCATCGTCGGCGCGGCGATGAACCACTGGTACCACATGGACATGAACTACCGCGGGCTGATCAACATGCTCATGCTCTGCGGTTGCGTCGGCCAGACCGGTGGCGGCTGGGCCCACTACGTCGGCCAGGAGAAGCTGCGTCCGCAGTGCGGCTGGCTGCCGCTGGCCTTCGGCCTCGACTGGCACCGCCCGTCCCGCCAGATGAACGGCACCAGCTTCTTCTACAACCACAGCTCCCAGTGGCGCCACGAGAAGATGAGCATCCACGAGGTGCTCTCGCCCCTGGCCGACAAGAGCCAGTTCCCCGAGCACATGCTCGACTACAACATCCGCGCCGAACGCGCCGGCTGGCTGCCCAGCGCGCCGCAGCTCAACCGCAACCCGCTGCGGATCGCCCGTGACGCCCAGGCCGCTGGCATGGACCCGAAGGACTACGTGGTCAAGGGCCTGCAGGACGGCAGCCTGCGCTTCGCCTGCGAGCAGCCGGACAACCCGGTGAACTTCCCGCGCAACATGTTCATCTGGCGCTCCAACCTGCTGGGCTCCTCCGGCAAGGGCCACGAGTACATGCTCAAGTACCTGCTGGGCACCACCAACGGCGTGATGAACGAGGACCTGGGCCAGCGCGCCGACGGCTTCAAGCCCACCGAGGCCGAGTGGGTCGAGCAGGGCGCCACCGGCAAGCTGGACCTGGTCACCACCCTCGACTTCCGCATGTCCTCCACCTGCGTGTACTCCGACATCGTCCTGCCGACCGCCACCTGGTACGAGAAGGACGACATGAACACCTCGGACATGCACCCCTTCATCCATCCGCTGTCCGCGGCCATCGACCCGGCCTGGGAGGCGAAGTCCGACTGGGAGATCTACAAGGGCATCGCCAAGGCCTTCTCGGCCATGGCCGAAGGGCACCTGGGCGTGGAGCGCGACGTGATGACCGTGCCGCTGCTGCACGACACCCCCGGGGAACTGGCCCAGCCGTTCGGCGGCACCGACTGGAAGACCGCCGGCGAGGCGCCGGTGCCCGGCAGGAACGCGCCGAACATTGCCGTGGTCGAGCGCGACTACCCGTCCACCTACAAGAAGTTCACCGCCCTCGGCCCGCTGCTGGAAACCCAGGGCAACGGCGGCAAGGGCATCAGCTGGAACACCGAGGATGAAGTGAAATTCCTTGGCGAGCTGAACTACCGGGTGCGCGAGGAGGGCGTCAGCCAGGGCCGGCCGAAGATCGAATCCGCCATCGACGCCGCCGAGGTGATCCTCTCCCTGGCGCCGGAAACCAACGGCCACGTGGCCGTGAAGGCCTGGGAGGCCCTGTCGCAGATCACCGGCCGCGACCACACCCACCTGGCGCTGCCCAAGGAACACGAGGCGATCCGCTTCCGCGACATCCAGGCCCAGCCGCGCAAGATCATCTCCAGTCCCACCTGGTCGGGCCTGGAAGACGAGCACGTCAGCTACAACGCCGGCTACACCAACGTCCACGAGCTGATCCCGTGGCGCACCATCACCGGTCGCCAGCAGTTCTACCAGGACCACCCGTGGATGCAGGCCTTCGGCGAGCAACTGATGAGCTACAAGCCGCCGATCAACACCCGCTCCATCGGCTACGTGCAGGGCAAGAAGCCCAACGGCAACCCGGAGATCGCCCTGAACTGGATCACCCCGCACCAGAAGTGGGGCATCCACAGCACCTACACCGACAACCTGATCATGCTCACCCTGAGCCGTGGCGGCCCGATCGTGTGGATCTCGGAAATCGACGCGAAGAAGGTCGGCATCGAGGACAACGACTGGATCGAGTGCTTCAACGCCAACGGCGCGCTCACCGCCCGCGCGGTGGTCAGCCAGCGCGTCAA
>DATGNS010000128.1:0-5629 GCA_035306625.1 Pseudomonas sp.
CTTACTCCTCCAGGCCGTATTCTTTATCCAGCGCGTTCATTCTCCAGGAGTAGAAGAAGATCAACGCAAGGAAGGTCAGAATTGCGCCCTGCTGTGCGAACCAGAACCCCATATCGGCGCCGCCGATCTGGATGCCCATGAAAAGAGGCCGAAGCAGGATACCAAACCCGTATGAAACTGTTGCCCATACGCAGAGGGTGATGACGATCAAGCGCAGGTTTGTCTTCCAGTACGCTTTATCTCTTTCAGTAAGTTCTTTCGGCATGAATATGCACTCCAACTGTTTTTTGTTTTTGTTTGCTCCGCATGATGCTTGATTTTCTTTTACCCCCCCTCGCAACCTCCTTCTCTACGGTTTTACGGTCGTTTTTATCCGATGGCCCCCAATGTTTTCGCTGTCGAGTTATACGGCACCCCTGCAGGTTTTCCATTCGACTTTCGGACCCTTGATAAGTTTGCTGGCTAATTATTTGGGGGCAATTTAATAAAAAACAGCCACAACCGGCGCACATGCATCGGAAAAAAATATTTCCATTCGACCTTCGGCCCAAGGTAAGTTGGCCTGCTAATTATTTGCCGGCAACTTAATAAAAAACACCCGCGACCGGAGGGCGCCTGAAAAAAATATTTCCATTCGACTTTCGGCCCCTTTTTCGGCCTTTTTTTAGCGTTGCTCGCTAATTATTTGCAGGCAATTTATAAAAAAGCAGCCGCGATCTGCGGACATGCCCCTGGAAAAAATATTTCCATTAAACTTTCGGCCCAATTAAGTTGGCCGGCTAATTATTCGTGGGCAACGTAATAAGAAAACAGCCGTGACCGGCGGGCACACCCAGGAAAAATGCTTCCAAGCGCTCGCGGAGGGGGCGCTGCCAGAGGGACCAGATGGAAGGACGGATCGGCAAGCGTCTTGCGCGGCTAGAGCGCGCTACCAGAGCGCGCTGGCGACGGTACAAAACGAAGAGGGGCGACGCATCGGCCAAGCTGGCCCGCCTGTTACGCCCGGACGGGCGCGCGTCGTTCGAGGTTTTCCCTTGGGCAGCAACCGACACCAGGCCTGGGATCGCTGCGCAGCCTGCCGTACGCGATGCCAGCACATACCGTTGGCGGGGGACCGGCCTGCTGATCGATGTCGCTCCGCACGCAGGAGCGCAACAGCAGGCGTCGCACTCGCGAGAAGAAGCAGGCCGCCCGCGAGCAACTGGCTACCTTCCATCAGCAGGCGGTGATCATGTGCGGCTACCCACCCCTGCCCTGCTTCACGTCCCCATCAAGGAACAGAACGCATCCTGGCTGAGACGGCATGAGCCTCGCCCCGCAGAAAACGGGCGCAGGCCAGCCCAGCGAGGCCTGGAGAAACTGCGCCTCTCCTGCCGAGGAATTCCGTCGCGCCGGACCTGGAACACCTTGCCGGCCCGGCCGATGGAGCGTCCCGCCCGACCTTCGCCGCCGGCGAGCCTGTAAACCCCTGTAACGTGCATGGTAGACAGCCTTTGCACCGCGACTAATGTCGTAGATCGCTGCAGAAATTGACTTCTGTAGGATGCAAATCCCCCCCAACAACAACAATCCGAGGGCAACATCCCATGTCTGAGAAATCCAATGCGGAGGCATACTGGGCGGCTAACCTGCGCCTGATATTCGGCAGCCTGATCATATGGGCGCTATGCTCATACGGTTTCGGCATCATCCTGCGTCCCATGCTGTCCGGAATCATGATCGGCGGCGCCGATCTTGGCTTCTTCTTCGCCCAGCAGGGCTCCATCTACGTCTTCATCGCGTTGATCTTCTTCTACCGCTGGAAGATGAACAAACTCGACAAGCAGTTCGGTCTCGAGGAGTAAGCCGCGATGAGCCAATTTGCCATCAACATGATTTTCGTGGGGCTTTCGTTCGCCCTGTACATCGGTATCGCCCTGTGGGCGCGTGCCGGCTCCACCAAGGAGTTCTATGTGGCCGGTGGCGGCGTGGGCCCCATTCCGAACGGGATGGCCACCGCCGCGGACTGGATGTCCGCCGCGTCATTCATCTCCATGGCCGGCCTGATCTCGGTCGGTTACGTCAACTCCTCCTTCCTGATGGGCTGGACCGGTGGCTACGTGCTGCTGGCCATGCTGCTGGCTCCCTACCTGCGCAAGTTCGGCAAGTTCACCGTGCCGGATTTCGTGGGTGACCGCTTCTACAGCAAGGGTGCCCGCCTGGTGGCCGTCGTCGCGCTGCTGCTGACCTCCATCACCTACGTGATCGGCCAGATGAGCGGCGCCGGCGTGGCCTTCGCCCGCTTCCTGGAAGTGAGCAGCGACGCCGGTATCTGGATCGCCTCGGCCGTGGTGTTCGTGTATGCCGTGATCGGTGGCATGAAGGGCATCACCTACACCCAGGTGGCCCAGTACGTGGTGCTGATCCTGGCCTATACCATTCCGGCCATCTTCATCTCCCTGCACCTGACCGGCAATCCGATCCCGCAGGTCGGCATGTTCGGCGACCATGTCGATTCCGGCATGCCGCTGCTGCAGAAGCTGAACGAAGTGGTGCGCGATCTGGGCTTCCAGGACTACACCGGTGACGTGTCCAACAAGCTGAACATGGTGCTGTTCACCCTGTCGCTGATGATCGGTACCGCCGGTCTGCCGCACGTGATCATCCGCTTCTTCACCGTGCCGAAGGTGGCTGACGCCCGCTCTTCCGCCGGCTGGGCCCTGGTGTTCATCGCCATCCTGTACACCACCGCTCCGGCCGTGGCCTCCATGGCCCGCCTGAACCTGCTGACCACCGTGTATCCGCAGGGTGTCGAGCAGCCGGCGCTGGAGTACGCCGAGCGTCCGCAGTGGATGAAGACCTGGGAAGACACCGGTCTGATCACGTTCGAGGACAAGAACAACGACGGCCGTATCCAGTACTACAACCCGACCGCTGACTTCAGCGACCGTGGCTGGGCTGGCAACGAGCTGACCGTGAACTCCGACATCCTCGTGCTGGCCAACCCGGAAATCGCCAACCTGCCGGGCTGGGTGATCGGCATGATCGCCGCGGGTGCCATTGCCGCCGCACTGTCCACCGCAGCCGGTCTGCTGCTGGCCATTTCCTCGGCCATCAGTCACGACCTGATCAAGACGATCATCAACCCGAACATCAGCGAGAAGGGGGAAATGCTCGCTGCGCGAATCTCGATGGCCGTGGCGATCCTGGTGGCAACCTACCTGGGTCTGAACCCGCCCGGCTTTGCCGCGCAGGTGGTGGCCCTAGCCTTCGGTATCGCGGCATCCTCGATCTTCCCGATGCTGATGATGGGTATCTTCTCCCGCAAGATGAACAGCGCGGGCGCCATCTCCGGCATGGTCGCCGGCCTGCTGTTCACCGTGGTCTACATCTTCATCTACCTGGGCTGGTTCTTCATCCCGGGCACCAACAGCCTGCCGAACACTCCGGACAACTGGCTGTTCGGTATCTCCCCGCTGTCGATCGGTAGCGTGGGTGCCCTGATCAACTTCGTCGTCGCCTTCGCTGTCTCGGCAGTGACTGCCCCGCCGCCGAAGGAAGTTCAGGAACTGGTGGAAAGCGTTCGCTATCCCAAGGGTGCCGGCGCTGCTGTCGCCCACTGATTGACAAGGCGTGACGAACCGGAACATCGTTCCGGTTCGGTTTGATCCAGGCGGGCTTCCCTTCAACAAGGAAGCCCGCCTTCATTTTCTGCGGGGAATTTCAATGATCTGGCATTTGGTTGCACTGGTAATAGCGGGCCTGGGCGCAGGCGGCATCGGATACCTGCTGCGCAGGCTGAGCCGACAGCGGTTGCCGGCCTGGATCGTGCCGGCCTGCGCCGCGGCGGGCATGCTGAGCTATCAGATCAACTTCGAGTATTCCTGGGCCTCGCACAAGGCGAGCCAGTTGCCGGCCGGCTCGGTGGTGGTGGAATCCGACGCGCGCCGCCAGGTGCTGCGTCCCTGGACCTATCTGTTCCCGCTCACCGAGGCCATCAGCGTGGTGGATACCCACAACATCCGCCAGGTCGGACAGACCGACGAGAACATCCGGCAATTCATCCTCTACCGCTTCGAACGGGAGTATGTGGACAGGCTGGAGCATCGGATCCACCTGCTCAACTGCGATACCGCAGAGCTGGTGGCCGCCGAGGGGCCGGGCGCGGGCAAGGTACGCCAGCTGCAACGCGACGCCGAGCTGTACCGCGTGGTCTGCCGCTAGGGCGTCACAGGCGCCGCAGGTAATCCTCACCGCCCAGCTGACGCATCTGCTGGCGAATCCAGAAGGCGCGCCCATCGATGTAGCCGCTGGGCCGCCCGGCGCTCCAGCGGCGGGGATTGGGCAGCGTGGCCGCCAGCAGGCTGGCCTGACGGTTGCTGAGGCGCGCCGCCGGGACCCGAAAGTGATGTCGGGCCGCCGCCTCGGCCCCGAATACCCCGTTCCCCCACTCGACGCTGTTCAGGTACACCTCGAGGATGCGCTGCTTGGGCCACAGGGTTTCCAGCAACAGGGTGAACCAGACTTCCAGCCCCTTGCGCACCCAGCTGCGGCCGGACCAGAGGAACAGGTTCTTGGCCACCTGCTGGCTGAGGGTGCTGGCGCCGCGCAGGCTGCCGCCCCGGCGGTTGTGTTCCAGCGCATCGCGGATGGCCGGCAGATCGAAGCCCCAGTGCTCGGCGAAGCGCTGATCCTCGGCGGCGATCACCGCCATCTTCAGGTTGTCCGGCAACTGCTCCCAGGGCAGCCACCGGCGCTGCAGTTCCAGTGCCTCGCCGTCACGCCAGGCCTGCACCTTGCGCTCCACCATCAGCGCGGTGCCCGGCGGCGGCACCCAGCGCAGCACCAGCACCAGCGCCACGCTCAGCGCCAGCAGGCCCAGCGCCAGCAGCAACAGGCGCTGCAGCAGGCGACGCAGGAAATGAGGAAGACGACGAGGCATCATAGGCGCCTTCATTGATCGAACTGACGAGGAGTCTGGCTCATGGGTCGCATCCATCTGTCCCTGGCGGCGTTCTTCGGGATGACCGGCGTGGCGCTGGGCGCCTTTGCCGCCCACGGGCTGCAGGGCCGTCTGACACCGGCCCATCTGGAGGTGTTCCAGACCGGTGTACATTACCAGCAGATCCATGCCCTGGCCCTGCTGGCGGTGGCGCTGCTGGCCCGGCGCGCCGGCGGTCGCCTGCTGAACGCCGCCGGGGCCTGCTTCGTGCTCGGCACCCTGTGCTTTTCCGGCAGCCTGTATCTGATGACCCTGGCCGGCCTGAAACTGGGCCTGGTCACACCTGTGGGCGGGGTGCTGTTCATGGCCGGCTGGGCCTGCCTGGGCCTGGCCGCCTGGCGGCGCGCCGGCTGACGGCGGCTTGGTCGCTGCCGGGGGATCAGGCTAGAATGCCCGGCCCCCTTGGTTGCCGACAGCTCACGCCCATGCGTATCCATCTCAACGGTGAAGTCCGCGATGTCCGTGAAGGCCAGAGCATTGCCGACCTGCTGGCCGAGCTCGGCCTGACCGAGCGCCGCGTGGCCGTCGAACTGAACCTCGACATAGTGCCGCGCAGCCAGCATGCCACCACCCGCCTGCAGGCCGGTGATCGACTGGAAATCGTCCACGCCATCGGTGGCGGATAGCGCCCGGCGGATCCACCCCGCC
>DATGNS010000129.1:0-2673 GCA_035306625.1 Pseudomonas sp.
GCTGCCGGTGACATTTCCCATCCACGTCAGCTCCGCGAGAACACCCATGAACGCAACGCCCACTCCCGAGGTGCGCGACGAAGCCGCCAGCGAAGCCCCCGAGCGCCTCGAGCACCCCTGGCTCGGCCGGGCGCTGTTCGCCCTAGCCATCGTCGTGGCCCTATCGCATCTCTACTTCAATACCCTTGGCACCCTCTCCGAGGTGTGGGTCAGCGCCCTGCACTTCGGCATGTTCGGCCTGCTCTGCGCCCTTTCGGTGCCCATGCTCAAGGCCCGCTCCGCCGGCGGCGCCCGGCTGGTGCTGGCGGTAGACATCCTGCTCGGCCTGGCCGCGGTAGGCTGCGCGCTGTACCTGATCGGCTTCGAGGACGCCCTCTACGCCCGCGGGGTGCGCTTCTCCACCGCCGACTGGATCGTCTCCATCGTCGCCCTGGCGCTGATCCTGGAGTTCGCCCGCCGCACCACCGGCTGGTTCATCCCGCTGCTCTGCCTGGTGGCGCTCACCTACGTGGCCTGGTGGGGGCGCCACGTGAGCGGGGTGTTCGGCTTTCCGGGCCTCTCCTGGGAGACGGTGCTATTCCGCAGCTACCTGGGCGGCGACGGCATGCTGGGCTCCATTGCCCGTATCTCCTGGTCCTACGTCTTCATGTTCATCCTCTTCGGCGCCTTCCTGGTACGCTCCGGCGCCGGCGACTTCATCATCGAACTGGCTCGCTGCGCCGCCGGACGCTTTATCGGCGGTCCCGGCTTCGTGGCGGTCTTCTCCTCGGGGCTGATGGGCTCGGTCTCCGGCTCCAGCGTGGCCAACACCGTCTCCACCGGGGTGATCACCATCCCGCTGATGCGCAAGGCCGGCTTCCCGCCGCGCTTCGCCGCCGGGGTCGAGGCCGCAGCCTCCACCGGCGGTCAGCTGATGCCCCCGGTGATGGGTGCCGGCGCCTTCATCATGGCCTCCTACACCCAGGTCTCCTACCTCACCATCATCGGCGTGGCGGCCCTGCCGGCGCTGCTCTACTTCCTCTCGGTGGCGATGTTCGTGCGCATCGAGGCCAAGCGCAGCGGTGCCCAGCACGTCGAGACCGAAGAGACGCCGCGCTTCCTCGAGGTGCTCAAGGGCGGCTGGCACTTCCTGCTGCCGCTGGTGGTGCTGGTGGCCGCGCTGATCTACGGCTTCACCCCCACCTACGCCGCCGGCATCGCCATCCTCTCGGTGGTAGTGGCCTCCTGGCTGTCGAATACTCCCATGACTCCGACCAGGGTGATGGAAGCGCTGGTGCTCGGCACCCGCAACATGATCACCACGGCAATCCTACTGCTCACCGTGGGACTGATCGTCAACGTGGTCTCCACCACCGGCATCGGAAACACCTTCTCGCTGATGATCACCGACTGGGCCGGTGGCAGCCTGTTGATCACCATCGTGCTGATCGCCATCGCCTCCCTGGTACTGGGCATGGGGCTGCCGGTGACTGCCGCCTATATCGTGCTGGGCACCCTCTCGGCGCCAGCCCTCTACGGCCTTATGGCCCACGGGCAGCTGGTAGAACTGCTCATAGCCGGCCAGTTGCCCGAGCAGGCCAAGGCGATCTTCATGCTCGCTGCACCGGAGAGCCTTGAGGCGCTCAATGCGCCCATGGACGCCGCCAGTGCCCGCGAACTGCTCGCCCTGGTGCCCGACGATTTCCGCAGCCAGCTGTACGAGCAAGCGCTCTCGCCCCACACCCTGACCCTGCTGCTGGTGGCGGCCCATATGGTGATCTTCTGGCTCTCCCAGGACTCCAACGTCACGCCGCCGGTGTGCCTCACCGCCTTTGCCGCCGCGGCCATCGCCAGGACGCCGCCAATGCGCACCGGCTTCACCGCCTGGAAAATCGCCAAGGGGCTCTACATCATTCCCCTGCTGTTCGTCTGGTCACCGCTGATCACCGGCTCCCCCGCCGAGATGCTCACGGTGTTCGCCTTCGCCCTGTTCGGCATCTACGCCATCATCGCCGGCCTCGAAGGCTTCCTGGAGCACGAGCTGCCCTGGTGGCTACGCCTGACGATGTTCCCCATGGGTGCCCTGATGCTCTGGCCCCACGGCCAGCTGATGCTTGACGCCCTGGGCCTGGCGATGTTTCTCGCCACCTTGGCCTGGAGCGCCCGGGCGGGCCGTGCCTCGACCGCCCCCCTGGCCACCTCCGACCACGCCTGAACCCAGGCGCACCAGCCTCCCGCTGCGGCCCCGGGCCGCGGCGGGGTGCGCCCCACCGCCCTCTCGCGGTAAAGTAGAGGGATTCCCCGCTTCCCCATGAAAGAGTGCCATGATCGCACGACTGGACACCGCCGACGCCAGCACCATGCCGGGGCTGGCCGCCCCCTACCTGCGTTTCCTGGAGGCCCTGCGCGACGCCGGCTTCGAGGGCGAGATCGCCCCGGACTACGCCGACCGCACGGTGCTCGCCACCGACAACTCCATCTACCAGCGCCTGCCCCAGGCAGCGCTCTACCCCCGCCACGGCGAGGACCTGGCGCGCATCGCCAACCTGGCCGGCCAGGTAGAGCATCGCCAGGTGGCGCTCACCCCCCGGGGCGGCGGCACCGGCACCAACGGCCAGTCGCTCACCGACGGCCTGGTGGTGGATGTCTCCCGCCATATGAACCGGATCCTCGAGATCGACGTCGAGAACCGCC
>DATGNS010000130.1:0-5559 GCA_035306625.1 Pseudomonas sp.
CGCGAGCTGGCGGACACCTCCCGCGCCATGCACGCGCTGGTGGAGCGCTTCAACCGCTGATTTCGGTCAGGCTGCCGAGGTTTTCGGGGCACCGGCGCGCAGAGCACGTTTCCCCGCAGGGTGATCACCGCCCGCGTTGACACCCTGCGGTACACTGCGCGCGTTTTTGTTGTGCTCGCAGGTGTCAGGCATGTCGCGTTCGCCCCGTCCCTCCCCCCGTCGCCGTCCGGCACCGCGCCGGGTGCCCAAGGCGCCGCCGGCCGAGCCGCGGCTGATCCTGCTCAACAAGCCCTTCGACGTTCTTACCCAGTTCACCGATGACCAGGGTCGCGCCACCCTGCGCGATTTCGTGCCGGTGTCCGGGGTGTATCCGGCGGGGCGGCTGGATCGCGACAGCGAGGGGCTGCTGCTGCTCACCAACGACGGTCGTCTGCAGGCGCGCATCGCCGATCCGAAGCACAAGCTGGCCAAGACCTACTGGGTGCAGGTGGAGGGGGAGCCGAACGAGGAGCAGCTACAGCGGTTGCGCGACGGGGTGGAACTGAACGATGGCCCGACCCTGCCGGCCGAGGCGCGCCTGCTGCCGGAGCCGCAACTGTGGGAACGCCATCCGCCGGTGCGTTTTCGCAAGAGCGTGCCCACCGCCTGGCTGGAGCTGGTGATCCGCGAGGGACGCAACCGCCAGGTGCGGCGCATGACTGCCGCCGTCGGCCTGCCCACCCTGCGTCTGGTGCGGGTGCGCATCGGTCCCTGGAGCCTGGACGGCCTGCAGCCGGGCGAATGGCGCGAGGTGCCCGCCCGGCTGGACTGAGCACGGCCCGGCTGGGCCGCCGTGGCGCCGGACTCAGGACTCCAGCAGCAGCTCCAGCACGTAGGTGATCAGCGGCTTGGCCAGGAAGGCGAACAGGCACAGGCCCAGCCCCAGGAACAGGATGGCGGTGCCCAGGCGTCCGGCCTTCGACTTCTTGGCCAGGTCCCAGATGATGAAGAACATGAAGGAGATCAGTCCGCCGACAAGCACATACATCATCAGGGCTTCGAACTGTTCGGTTTCCATGCGGGCCTCGTGTCGGGTGGTGGTTCAGGGGGTGGCTGCGCAGTATACAGGCCGTCAGCCGCGCAGGTGATGGAGCGGCAGCTCGGTGCTGGCGATCACCTGGTTGAGCACGAAGCTGGAACGCACGCTGCTGACCCCCTCGATGCGCGTCAGGTGGCCGAGCAGGAAGGCCTGGTAGTGATCCATGTCCTCGACCACCACCTTGAGCAGGATGTCGGCCTCCATGCCGGTGATCACCGCGCATTCCACCACTTCCGGATGCTGGCGGATCTTCTCCTGGAAGTGCGCGAAGCGTTCCGGGGTGTGGCGGTCCATGCCGATCAGCACATAGGCGGTCAGCGTCAGGCCGAGTTTCTTGCGATCGAGCAGGGCCACCTGGCGCAGGATGTAGCCCTCGTCCTCCAGCTGCTTGACCCGTCGCGAACAGGGCGAGGGTGACAGGCCGATGCGCTCGGCCAGCTCCTGGTTGGAAATGCGCGCGTTGCGCTGCAGTTCGGCGAGGATGTTCAGATCGTAGCGGTCCAGGGTGCTCATGCTTGCCGGTCTCTTGGTGGTCTGTTGCGCAAAATGGTGCTTGAGTGCATCCGCATTGCGCAAGTGGCAGCTTGTCGCGCAATCTTCGCAATCATTTTTCGCGCCGGCGGGCGTACACTGGCTCCAACTTCGAAGGCCCGGAACCTCCAGCGGTCGTCTCCAACCAGAGGCACCGTCGCCGACGGCTCATCCAGTCGCACGGCACCCGGGTCCGCCCGCCCAACCAGGCAGGCGACAGGGAACGGCGTTACCCTCGCCGGGAGCGGAGCGATGAAGAATCCCCTGGGGAAGCCAAGCGGCTTCCCCTTTTTTATGTCCGGGCGGTGCGCGCGGGTTCAGGTGGACTGCCGCGCCACGTCGGCGGTCGTCCGGCGCGGATCGGCATGCACCAGCACGTCGCTCTGCGGATATTCGGCGCGGATGGCCGCCGCCACCGCCACGCAGCGGGCATGGGCCTGTTCCAGGCTCAGCTCGGCGGGCAGCTCCACATGCATCTGCACGAACCACAGGGTGCCGGAGCGGCGGGTGCGCAGGTCATGGGCGCCCAGCACGTCGGGCACGGTGCAGGCCAGGGCGTGCATGCGCTCGGTATGCTGCGGGGACAGCTCCTCGTCCATCAGCACCGCGGCGGCCTCGCGGCCGATGCTCATGGCACTCCAGAAGATGATGCCGGCGATGCCGATGCCGAACAGCGCGTCCAGCCACAGCAGGCCGCTGCCGGCCAGCAGCAGCGCCACCAGGATGCTGGCGTTGAGCAGCAGATCGGAGCGGTAGTGCAGGGCATCGGCGCGGATCGCGGTGGAGCCGGTGACGCGGATCACGTGGCGCTGGAACAGCAGCAGCGCGGCGGTCAGCAGGATCGACAGCAGCATCACCGCCACGCCCACCCCGGTCTCGCCCAGCGGCTGCGGGTCGAGCAGGCGCCGCACGCCGTGGATGGCCACCAGCACGGCGCTGACCGCGATGAACACCGCCTGGCCCAGCCCGGCCAGGGCCTCGGCCTTGCCATGGCCGAAGCGGTGATCCTCGTCGGCCGGGCGCAGCGCGTAATGCACGGCGAACAGATTGAGCAGGGAGGCCGCGCCGTCCAGCAGCGAGTCGGTGAGCCCCGCCAGCAGGCTCACCGAGCCGCTCAGCCACCAGGCCAGCGCCTTGACCAGCGCCAGGGTGATGGCCGTGGCCAGCGCGGCGCCGGTCGCCAGGCGCAGCAGGCGGGCGTGCTGTTCGGGGACGTTCATGCGGCGCGGGGCTCCTCGGGCCGATCAGGCGGATGGGCGCAGGCCGTGGGCGGCCAGTTGCTCCAGGCTGCCGCGCTGCTCGATCAGTCGAGGGTGATCGAGCGGCAGGTCGCGGCCGCTGGCTTCGCGGATAATGGCACGAAGCCGCTGGCGGTTCACCTGGCCCTGGCTGTCCACCGCGTCGCGCAGCGCTTCCGGCGCCACCGAGTAGCGCTCGCCGCCGGGCAGATAGATGGCGCCGGTGGCAAAGTCGATGCCCAGGGCGATCAGCCCCGGGACGATGTAAAGCAGCAGGCCGACGGCATCCAGGGCGAACACCACCGGATCGAGCTTGCCGTCGATCTGCCCGCGGCGTTCCGGATAGAAGAGGGTGCCGCAGGCGGCCAGCTGGGTGAGCAGCGCGCCGCCCAGGGCGGCACAGAGCAGGCGGGATGGGGTGCGCATGGCGGTTCTCCTTGCACGGGATGGGTGTCCGCAGTAGACCGCGGCGGCCCGCCAGACTTTCCGTAGGGCGGTCGGCGCTTTTTCCGGCCGCCGTCAGGGTGCGCACTCAAGCGATGGCCCGGTGGCCAACGCACGCGTTGATCCCCCTGGGCCCGGACTGTCGCCCGTATACTTGCCGCCTTTCGCGATACCCGGAAAACCGCCCATGCAGTCCCTGCCCATCGATGCCGTATTGCCCGACCTGCGTGCCGCCCTGGCCAGCCGCGACGAAGCGGTACTGGAAGCGCCCCCCGGCGCCGGCAAGACCACCCGTGTGCCGCTGGCGCTGCTCGACGAGCCCTGGCTGGCCGGGCAGCGCATCCTCATGCTGGAACCGCGCCGGCTGGCCGCCCGCGCCGCCGCCGAACGGCTGGCCAGCGAACTGGGCGAGGCGGTCGGCGAGACCGTCGGCTACCGCATCCGCCTGGACAGCAAGGTGGGCCCGAACACCCGCATCGAGGTGGTCACCGAGGGCATCCTCACCCGCCGCCTGCAGGCCGATCCGGCGCTGGAGGGCGTCGGTCTGGTGATCTTCGACGAGTTCCACGAGCGCAGCCTGGACGCCGACCTGGCCCTGGCGCTGTGCCTGAACGGCCGCGAACTGCTGCGCGACACGCCGCTCAAGCTGCTGGTGATGTCCGCCACCCTGGAAGGCGAGCGCCTCAGCGCGCTGCTGGATGCCGCGCCGGTGGTGCGCAGCGAAGGGCGCATGTTCCCGGTGGAGATCCGCTGGGGCCGCCCCGGCCAGCCGGGCGAGTTCATCGAGCCGCGGGTGGTGTCCACCGTGCTGCAGGCGCTGGACGAGCAGCCCGGCAGCCAGCTGGTGTTCCTGCCCGGCCAGGCGGAGATCCGCCGCGTGCATGAACAGCTGGCCGAGCAGCTGGGCCGGCGCGAGGACATCCTGCTCTGCCCGCTGCATGGCGAGCTGGAACTGAACGCTCAGCGCGCCGCCATCGAGCCGGCGCCGGCGGGCAAGCGCAAGGTGGTGCTGGCGACCAACATCGCCGAGACCAGCCTGACCATCGACGGCGTGCGGGTGGTGATCGACGCCGGTCTGGTGCGGGTGCCCTGCTTCGACCCCGGCAGCGGCATGACCCGCCTGGCCACCCAGCGCATTTCCCGGGCCAGCGCCACCCAGCGCGCCGGTCGCGCCGGTCGCCTGGAACCGGGTGTGTGCTACCGGCTGTGGAGCGAGACCCAGCACGACCAGCTGAGCGCCCACGACAGCCCGGAAATCGTCCAGGCCGACCTGGCCGGGCTGGCCCTGCAGCTGGCGCGCTGGGGCGTCACCCCGGACGAACTGAGCTGGCTGGATGCGCCGCCGGCGGCCGCCTATGCCCAGGCCCTCGACCTGCTGCGCCGCCTGGGCGCGCTGGATGCGCGGGGCGTGCTGACACCCCACGGTCAGGCGATGGCCGAGCTGCCGGCCCATCCGCGCATCGCCCACATGCTGCTGCGCGGCCAGGCCCTGGGCCTCGGCGAGCTGGCCTGCGAGCTGGCGGCGCTGCTGGGCGAGCGCGACATCCTGCGCGGCGCCGGCGCCGACCTGCACAGCCGCATGGCGCTGCTCTCCGGCGAGCTGAAGGGCGGCTCGCGGGGCGCGGTGCAGCGCATCCGCCAGCTGGCGCGCCAGTACCGCCAGCAGTTGCGCGCGCCGGCCAGCGAGGCGGTGGCCGACCCGCAGCATCCGCGCTGGCTCGGCGCGCTGCTGGCCTTCGCCTATCCGGACCGCATCGCCCGCCAGCGCCGCGCCGAGAGTGGCGACTACCGGCTGGCCAACGGCCGCGCCGCCCAGTTCGGCGAGGCGGACGCGCTGATGAAGCACGAATGGCTGGTGATCGCCGACCTGGGCAGCCGCCAGGGCCAGCGCGAGGAACGCATCTACCTGGCCGCCGATCTGGACCCCGCGCTGTTCGACTCGGTGCTGGCCGAACAGGTCAGCAGCCAGGAGGTGCTGGACTGGGACGAGCGCGAAGGCGTGCTGCGCGCCGAGCGCCAGCGCCGGGTCGGCGAGCTGGTGCTGGCCCGCGAGCCGCTGGCCGAGCTGGACGAGGCGGCGCGCACCCGCGCGCTGGTGGAGCTGGTGCGCCGCAAGGGCCTGGAACTGCTGCCCTGGACGCCGGAGCTGCGCCAGTGGCAGGCGCGCGTGGGGTTGCTGCGCCATCTGGATATTGAGCAGGGCAAGCCCAGCGAGTGGCCGGACGTATCCGACGCCGCGCTGCGGGCCACGCTGGAGGACTGGCTGGG
>DATGNS010000131.1:0-4935 GCA_035306625.1 Pseudomonas sp.
GTGGTGCTGGGCGACCTGTCCTTCGACGCCCTGGAAGTGGCCAACTGCAACATCGAGCAGCATGGCCTGGAGGACCGGGTGTACACCGTCCAGGGCGACGGTTTCGACGGCCTGCCCAACCAGCGCTTCGACCTGATCGTCTCCAATCCGCCCTACGTGGATGCCGAGGACTTCGCCGACATGCCGCAGGAATACCGTCATGAGCCGGCCCTGGGCCTGGCCTGCGGGGAGGACGGCCTGGACCTGGTGCGGCGCATCCTGGCGGAAGCGGCCGACCACCTGACCGAACAGGGCATCCTGGTGGTGGAAGTGGGCAACAGCCAGGTGCATGTGGAGGCCATCTATCCGGAAGTGGACTTTACCTGGCTGGAGTTCGAGCAGGGCGGCCATGGCGTGTTCCTGCTGGCGGCGAAACAGTGCCGGGAATACCAGCAGCTGTTTCGCAACCGCGTGAAGCGCTGATTCAGCCGGTTACCCTGCGCCACAGCGCCCGGCCGATCACCCGGGCCTTGTCCCGGGGCGTGAAGCGCTTGAGCGTGGCCTTCACCACCCCGCTGGTGAAGCGGGTGCGCTTGGAATAATCGATCCGCACGTCTACCAGCACCGGGCGATTCTGCGCGGCGAGCTCCAGCGCCTGGCGGATGCCCTCGGCGCAGCCGTCGTTGTTCTCGATGGCCACGAAGGCCGCGCCGGTGGCTTCGGCCAGCGCGCGGATGTTGAGCGGCTGCAGCACCGTGCAGGTCTTGCGGTTGTAGGGAATCTCCTGGGCCTGGGCGATCTGTGACAGCTCGCCGTCATTGAACACGAACAGCGGCACGCCCAGCTGCAGCTGGCTGGCGGTGAGCATTTCCAGACCGGTCATGCGCAGCGCGCCATCGCCCACCACGCCCACCACCTGCCTGTCCGGATTGGCCAGCTTGGCACCGATGGTGGCCGGGATGCAGTAGCCCATGGCGTTGAAGTCGCTGGGCGACAGGTAGCGGCGCGGGCCGTGGATGGGCATCAGCTCGGCGATCAGGAAGGTGTGGTTGCCGTCGTCGGCCACCACGATGGCCTCGTCGTCCAGCTGGCTGCGCAGCTCGCCGAAGAAGTGCGCCGGGTTCACCCGGTCCTTGCTGTCGTGCTTGAGCCATTCCTGGCGGTAGGCCGCCTTGTCGGCGCGGATGCGCTCGGCCATGCCGCTGCGCGGCGCCGGCTGCAGGGCCTCCACCTCGCGCAGCAGCGCGGGAATGATCTGCGCCGCGTCGCCTTCCAGGGTTATCCGGGCCGGGAAGTTGGCGTTGAACACCTCCGGGTTGATGTCCACGTGGATCAGGCAGTCCGGCACCGGCATGCTGTAGCTGCCGGTGGGGATCTCCGAGAAGCGTGTGCCGACCGCCAGCAGGCAGTCGCAGCCCGCGAAGGCGTTGGCGGCCGCCGGCACCGCGTAGTCGCCGAAGCCCATGCCCACATGCAGCGGATGATTGCCCGGGAAGGCACTCAGGCCCTGCAGGGTGGTGCAGGCCGGCGCATCCAGCAGCTCGGCCAGGCGCACCAGTGCTGCCTGGGCTCCCACCGCGCCCCAGCCGAGGAACAACCCCGGTCGTTTGGCGTTGACCAGCAGGCGCGCCGCCTCGTACAGGGCGTCCCGGTCCAGATCGGGTGCGGCGACGGCCTTCTGGAACGGCGGCATCTCGTCCACCTCGCCCAGGAAGTTGCCGATGTTGTAGGGCAGCTCGACGAACACCGGCCCCGGCTCGCCGCCGGTGGCGATGCGGTAGGCCTCGTACAGGGTCGGGATCACTTCCTTGTGGCTGGCGATGCGGAAGGTGGCCTTGGTGATGGGCTTGAGCAGGGTGTGCTGGTCGATGTCGTGCAACTGGTAGCGATAGGGGCTGGCACTGTGGATGCCGCCGGAGATGATCAGCATGGGAATGCCGTCCAGCCCGGCTTCGCCGATGCCGCTGGCGGCGTGGGTGACGCCGGCGGCCGGCACGATCACCAGGGTGCCGATGCTGTCGCTGGTGCGGCTCACCGCGTCGGCCATGAAGGCCGCGCCGCACTCGTGGGCCACCAGCACCGGCTGGATGCTGTCGGAGGCGTTGAGTTCGTCGTACAGCTCGGTGTTGTGCACCCCGGGAATGCCGAAGGTGTAACGCACGCCGAGCTGTTCCAGGGCAAAACGTGCCAGTGCCGCGCCGGTCTTCTTCATGTCCTGCTCCCTCTTGTATGTGAGCTGTAGGAGCGGCGTCAGCCGCGATCCGGTAGCGCCAGAGTCACGGCTTATCGCGGCCGAAGCCGCTCCTGCGGAAAAATGTCGTTCCCTATCCCTGGGCGATCGCCTGGGCCGCCCGCCTGCCGTTGAGCACGCAGTTGCTGAGGAAGGTGCCCTCCAGCGAGCGTATGCCACTGATGCCGCCGCCGCCGAAGCCGGCCGCCTCGCCGGCCGCGTACAGGCCGCGCAGCGGCTGGCCGTTGCCGTCCAGCACGCGGGAGTGCAGGTCGGTGAGCATGCCGCCCATGCTCTTGCGGCTGAGCAGGTGCTCGCGGATGGCGATCAGCGGCCCGGCCCTGCTATCCAGGATCGGCTGGTCCTTGCAGGTGCGCAGGCGGTCGCTGCGCCACTGGCGCAGCTGGGCCAGGCGGCGCAGCTGATCGTCGTTGTGCAGCGCCGGACCGCGGCGAACCATGGCGTCATAGGCTTCCACATCGGCGCGCATGCCCTCGGCATCGACGGGCAGCGGCCCCAGGGCGTTCATGCGCTCGGCCAGCTCCTCCAGGCTGTTGCCGCTGACCACGTCGGGGCATTCGTCCAGCATCCAGCGCACCAGCGCCTTGTTGCCGGTCAGGGTCTGCCAGATCAGCCTGAGCAGCTTGCGGTCGCGGAACAGCGGGTTGGTGTCGGTGCCGGAAATGGCCATTTCCTTGATCGCGATGCGCCAGTTCATCAGCTGCCAGCTGTACTGGCCCGGCAGGCGTCCGATGCGCTTGCACAGGTCGTGGGTGTCGAAGCCGGTGACCAGCGGCTCGGGGCCGATGCGCCGGCCATGGGCGTCCAGCCACAGCGCCGAGCGCGGCGGGATCAGGCTCAGTCCATGGCCGGGATACTGCGGCTGCGGATGGCGAATGCCGGCGGCGTAGTTCCACATCTGGTGCAGGTTGACCACCTGGCCGCCCAGGGCCTGGACCTGATCGTGCAGGGCGCCGTTCGCGCAGGGTGGCGTGCCGATCAGCAGGGTGTCGGGGCAGGGGCCGTACAGGCTGGTGTCCCAGTGCTGGCGCACCCGCGTCGGACAACCGCCGATGCCGCCGGTGCAGATCACCGTCTGGGCGGCCTCGACGCGAAACGCGCCGTCCGGACCGAGGCCGTGGCAGCCGCGGATGGCGCCGTTCAGGCGCTCCAGTCCGTGGACGCGGTGCTCGAACAGGCTGGTCAGCAGCTGCCGGCGCGGATGGCTGAACAGCCTTTCGGCCAGGGTGGCGGCCACGCCGCGGCCGCAGCCCCAGGCCACGTGATAGCGGGGCAGGGAGTTGCCGTCGCCGTGGTTGCCGCGCTCCACCCACTGCACGGCGGGGAAGAAGCGGATGCCGTGCCCGGTCAGCCAGTCGTAGATGTCGGCGCGGTTGCGCGACACGTATTCCTCGGCCCAGCGCTCGCCCCATTGGCCGTCGGGTCCGAACCGCGCCGCGCGCTTCCAGTCGGCGAGGAACAGCTCGGGGGAGTCCTGGATGCCGTTGCGCCTCTGTTCCGGCGTTTCGCTGAGCAGCATGCCGCCGAAGGCATCGTTGGCCTGGCCGCCACAAGCCGCGCGGGGACCGGCATCCAGCAGCAGCACGCGCTGGCCGCGATCCAGCAGCTCCAGTGCGGTGACGATACCGGCCAGGCCGGCGCCGATGACCAGGGTATCGGTCCGATGCAGGGTTTCGCTCATGGTCCCCTCGTTCTCCTTGTTATGGCGGGGAGGATAGGCAGCGCCATGACGGTGGGCCTGACATTTTGCGAACGGCAGGGTAGCTTGTGGCAGGTTTGTCAGCAGAGGGAGATCCATGCCCCAGATTGCCCGCAGTGCGGTGTTCATCGGGTTCGACGGGCTGTGCCGCGCCAATGGTCTGGACCCGCTGCCGCTGCTGGAGCGCGGCGGCCTGTCCTCGGAGCTGCTGACCCGTCAGGACCTGTACGTGCCCTACGCGCGCTTCGGCCAGATCCTGACCCTGGCGGCCGAGCGCTCCGGCAACCCGCTGTTCGGCCTGCACCTGAGCCGCCTGCACGATTACCTGGTCCTCGGGCCGTTCGGCCTGCTGCTGGCCCAGGCCGAGAGCTTTGCCGAGGTGCTGCGGCTGACCCGCAGCTATGTGCATCTGCATGCCCAGGGCATCGACATCGAGATGGCCGGGCAGGGCGACCTGCTGGAACTGCGCTACAGCCTCAACCTGCGTGAGCGCATCGACGGCCGCCAGTTGCTGGAACTGGGCCTGGGGGTGATGCATTACAGTCTGTCCAGCCTGTTCGGCAGGCACTGGCGCCCGCAGCGGCTGGATATCCGCCACGAGGCCCAGGCACCTTTGGCGGAGTACGAACGCTTCTTCGGCTGCGAGGTGCGCTTCGGTCAGTCGCGCAACGCCTTCATCACGCCGGCCGAACTGATGCGCTGTCGCCCGCTGGCGCAGCAGAGATCGCTGGCGAGCTTTCTGTCATCTGCCGGCCTGGCCGACGACCCGGTGGCGCAGTTGCGCTTCGTGCTGCAGGCGATCCTCACCACCGGCGAAGCCAGCCTGCCGGTGGCGGCGCGCCTGCTGGGCCAGCATCCGCGCGTGCTGCAGAAGAGCCTGCAGGCCCGGGGCACCTCGTTCCGGGCCCTGCTGGACGAGGTGCGCTACCGGGAGGCCTGCCAGCAGTTGCGCCAGTCCAGCCAGTCCATCACCGAGCTGGCGCTGCACCTGGGCTACGGTGACGAA
>DATGNS010000132.1:0-7318 GCA_035306625.1 Pseudomonas sp.
CGCTACCGGAGGGTTGCGAGACCAGCCTGGCGGTCGGCGGCGAGGTGAGCCTGTGCAATCCGCTGATGCTGGGCTGGGTGGCGGCGCTGCGCGAGCGCATTCCGACCCACGCGATACGCGCCGAGGTGGGCGAGAATGCCCGCCTGCAGGAGCGGCTGGAGCTGGGGCTGCTGGACTGCGTGCTGGTCTACCACCCCATCTACTGGCCGAGCCTGCAGGTGGAACCGGTGCTGGAGGAACGCCTGATCCAGGTGTGCAACCCGCGCATGCCCGAGCCCTATGTGTACGTGGACTGGGGCGAGTCGTTCCGCGAGCGCCATGACGCGGCGCTGCCCGAGCTGGCCCGGGCCAGCCTGGGTTTCAACCTGGGACCGCTGGCCCTGCAGTATCTGCTGGAACATGGCGGGCGCGGCTACTTCCGCAGCCGGGTGGTGGAGCATTACCTGGCCAGCGGCGCGCTGGAGCGGGTGCCGCGCTCGCCGGAATTCAGCCTGCCCATCTATCTGGTGTATTCCCGCGAGCGGGACAGCCAGATGCTGCAGCAGGCCATCGGCGTCCTGCACGAGGTGCTGGAGCGCAGCAGCGACTGGTCGCAGCGCTGGGATCCGGTGATCTGATCAGCCGGCCTGGCGCAGCAGGTCCTGCTGCAGGGCGGCGATCACATCGGTCTGGGTGATCATGCCCACCAGCACGCCATTTTCCAGCACCGGCACGCAGTGCAGGCCCTGGCCGGACATCAGGCCGATCAGCTCGGCCAGGTGCAGGTCGTGCTCGACGCTCACCACCGGGCTGGTCATCACCTCGCGCAGCAGCGTCTCCCGGCGCCGTCCCGGCAGCCACCAGCGCTGACGGTGCGCGCGGCCGATCAGGTCGATCACGCTGACGATACCCACCAGGCGATTATCCTCCAGCACCGGCAGGTTGCGCAGCCGATGGTGCTTGAGCATGGCCAGCGCCTGGCTGACGGTGGTGGTCGGACTGGCGATGCGCAGATCGCGGGACATGATCTGCGCGGCGCACAGATCGCCCATCCGGCGGCGCAGGGCGAGGCGCTCGGTGCGGCGCAGGAGCGCCTCGAGGTTCTCCGGCGTGATGTCGACGAAGCCGTCGAACTCCTCCAGCGCCTGACGCAGGTCCTCCGTGGACACCCCGGCGCGCTGCTCGGGCAGCGGGTCGCGGGTTCGGTGCAGCTCGCCGGAAGTGGCGGCCGCGCGCGGGTAGCGAACGCCCGTCAGGTTGTTGTAGATCAGGGCGCACAGCAGCAGGAGCAGGGCGGAGCTGCTGGCCGGCAGCAGCAGGGCCAGGCTGTGGCCGGGCAGGTCGGCGCCGCCCAGGAACAGGCACAGCGCCATGGCGCCGCCGGGCGGATGCAGGCAGCGCAGCAGGTACATCAGCAGCAGAGCGCTGCCCAGGGTCAGGGCGATGGCCAGCTGCAGCGGTGCGATCTGCAGGTGGTCGATCACTCCCGCGACCAGCCCGGCCACCGCGTAGCTGCCCAGCAGCGACCAGGGCTGGGCCAGGGCGCCGGAGGGCACGGCGAACAGCAGCACCGCCGAAGCCCCCAGCGGACCCAGCACCAGCAGCATGACCGGCAGGCCGAACCAGTGGGCACCGAGGGTTGCGCAGAGACTGATGGCCAGGCACGCACCCAGGCTGGCGCGCAGCCATTCGCGAGGACGGGGCGAGGGAGTGGTGGCCAGGCGGGCCTGCAGGCGAGCGATCAGGGACGACATGACGCGAAGGGGGCAAACTACAAGGGCGCGCCAGTCTGCCCAAGCAGCAAGGGTAAGGCCAACGAAATTAAATGGGCTTTTGATTCAAAAATATTGATATGAACCACCGGTCGCTCCGTTTGTATAACTGCAGATGGAGGCGTTCAGCATTATTTTTCATTGTCGTCCAGCCGTGAAGCCTGGCTAGCATGCTGCCCTACCGCCTGGAGGAAGAATCCATGACCGAGCGCGAAATGCTCGTTGCCGCCTTCAATGAACTGCTGGCCGCCGAACGGGCGGGGGCCCAGGTGGCCGCCGCCAGTCTCAAGGAAGTGACCGATGAGGCGCAGCGCCGCATGCTCCATCAGATACACCGCGGCGAGGCGGACAGCTGCCGCCGCCTGCGCGAATGCATCCTCAAGCTGGGCGAGCTGCCCACCCGTGAGCGCGGCGCCTTTTATGAAAAGTGCATGGCCATCTCGGACATGACCGAGCGCCTGGCCCTGGTCGACCGGGGCCAGAAATGGGTGATCCGCAAGCTGGAAGCCCTGTTGCCGGAGCTGACCGACCCCTGGCTGCGCGAGCAGATGGAGGCCGTGCTGGCCACCCACCGGGACAACAGCCACGACTACGCGCTGCATACCGGGCTGTAGGACGGACAACGTCGTTTTGTCCGCCGGACTTGGTTGCGCGCCGGGTGCCGGCCGGCGGACAGAAAAGCGCTGTCCGCCCTACGACTGCCATCGCCCCATGCGCGGGGCGACCCCGTGCGCGAAGCCCATTCCGGGGGGGCTGGCGGCGCCATTCGGTCAGGCGGTATCACCTGGGGGGCGCACCGTAGCGGATGCTCAGGAGCGCTCCCTTCCGGATATATCCGGCACCGGCCTGGAAGCCGAAACCGCTTCTTCCGGCCCAGCCTCCGGCGCTTCTGCCCAGCCATCCTGGGTCCGCTGTTCCTGCTTGACCTCCCGGACCACCTGTCCGGCCTTGATCATCGGATAGACCAGCAGCCCCAGGCGGGCGAGGGTGCCGACGCGGCCCAGGCGCTTGCCGAACAGCGCCAGGAACGCGGTGGCGGCGATCACCCAGGGCGTCTTGCGGGCGTCCTGGTAGCGGCCCGGGGCGCCGCCCAGGCCGCCCAGCAGGCTGCGCACATGGCTCAGCGGGTGACGCAGGGGCTCGGCGTTGTAGAGGATCTGCTGGCGGTACATCTCCATGCGCAGGCGAATCAGCTCCTTGTGCTGATCCGCGGCGGTCGGTCGACTCAGGGGTTCGTTCATGGCAGCAGACGCTCCCGGTTGCGGGCCATCTCTTCAAGGGTGTCGTGGAAGGGGCGCGCCTGGTGGCGCACCTGGCTTTTCACCTTGCCCAGGCAGACGGCCACGCCGATGGCGTAGAGGGCGCACAGGCCCAGGATGGCCAGCATGCGATGCTCGTCCCAGGCAGCGATGACGATGGCCGAGGACAGGCCGACCAGCAGCAGCAGGCCGAACACCAGGCCCAGGGCGGCGTAGATCAGCAGGCGCAGCGTGCGGGCCTTCTCCTCCTTGATCTCCAGGCCGAGCAGTTCCACATGGCCTTCCAGCAGACCGAGCAGGGCGCCGCCGATGCGGCGCACCGAAGGTCCGTCCACATGGCTGTCCGGCCCGGCACCGGAAGGCGGTGTGAGATTCTCGTCCATGCTCGGCCCTCAACGGCGCGGGGCGCTGAGCAGCCCCAGCAGGAAGCCCACCCCGGCGGCGATGCCCAGGGACTGCCAGGGGTGCTGATGCAGGTAGTCCTCGGTGGCCTGGCGCGCCGCCTGGCTCTGTTCGCGCAGGCTGCTCTCGCTGTCCTTGAGCAGCGACTTGGCCCGTTCGATGTTGGCGTTGATGCGGTTGCGCAGCTCCTCGGTCTGTCCACCGGCGCCGCTGGTGGTCTGCTTGAGCAGCTTTTCCGCGTCGCTGATCAGCGCCTGGAACTCGCGGGAAATGGCGCGCTGCACGTCCTGGAGGTTGCGCCGGTGCACATCCTTGTCAAAGGGCCGCTGACCGCTGTCGGCGCCGCCGGAGCCGAAGCTGCCCATGCCCGCGCCGGGGCTGCCGCCAGCGCCTGTGGTGCTCGTGGTGCCGCCTGCCGGAGTGCTGCCGGGAGTGAGGGGTTCGAACGGGTCATTCGTGGCCATGCGCGCATTCTCCTGACGGGTGGGAACTCCCGTTTCGAGCCGTGTTGCGCTGCAAGGTTCCTTGTCACTGCCCGCAGGCGGCGCGCGGTATACTGCGCGCCCGCTGCGGAGAATGCCCATGCTTCCTGAATGCCAACTGTTCGGTACCCTCGGCTGCCACCTGTGCGAGCTGGCCGAGGCCCTGCTGATGCCCTTCGTCGAGCACGGCCTGCTGGTGGAGCTGATCGACATCAGCGAGCGCGAGGAGTGGGTGGAACGCTACGGCCTGAGCATTCCGGTGCTGCGCCGTTGCGACACCGGCGCCGAACTCAACTGGCCGTTCGACGCCGAGCAGGTGGTGGTCTTCCTGCGCTGAGGCGCGGCATCAGGCGATGCTGCGCGGCAGCCAGAAGAACATCACGAAGCAGAAGATCGTCAGAGCGATGCAGAACAGGGCGAAGTTGCGCAGGCGCCGCTCCCTGTTCCGCTCTTCCTGCTCCGGCAGCGGCATGCCGCAGTCCCGGCAGTCCTCGCGCACCGGCGGATTGTCCTGCTGGCAGTAGAGACATCTGGCCATTTTCCCGATCCCCCATGGCATCCGGCGGGTGCCGGTCTATTCGTACTGTTCCAGACGCTGACGGTCGAGGATGGTGATGGTGCGCCCTTCCTGGCTGATGATGCCGTCGTCCAGCAGGTGGCGCATGATCCGCGAGAAGGTCTCCGGCTGGATCGACAGGTGCCCGGCCACCAGCTGGCGGGTCATGGGCAGCTCGAACGAGGAAGCGCCTTCCGGTGCCCGGCCCAGTTGGGTAAGCAGATAGCGCACCACCCGGTGGGTGGCGTTCTTCAGCGACAGGGTCTCGATCTCGTTGATGCGCTGATGCAGGCGGATGCTCAGCTTGCCGAGCAGGGCGAAGGCCAGGCGGCTGTTGTCCTGCAGCAGGCGCATATAGGTGGCGTTCGGGAAGCGGTACAGCTGGGTGGGCATCACCGTCTGCGCCGAGGCCACGTAGTTGGGCGTGTCCATCAGCATCATGGCCTCGGCGAAGGTCTGCCGGTTGGTCAGCACTTCAAACACCTTCTCCTGGCCGTCCGGGGTCAGGCGATAGATCTTCACCGCCCCGGAGATCACGAAGTAGAAGGAGTGCGCCGGGTCGCCCTGGCGGAACAGGGTGTCGCCCTTTTCCAGGTTGAGCAGCTGGCTGCCCTGCATGAGCTGGTCGAGCTGCTCCTCGCTGAGCGGTTCGAACAGGTGATGGCTGCGCAGGATCTGGCTGTGAACTCGGTGTAGCACCATGGAGCGTTTCTCCCCTTGAAGCTCTTATGCGAGGCGGACGCCTTCAGCGTGCAAATAGGACGTTGTTTTCCAGGTGAATGTGCTGCGTCAGGTCGTCGCGCAGCTCCTCCAGCCCGCGGTACAGGGTACGCCAGGTGTTGCAGGCATTGGCAGGGGGAGTGATGTCGTTGGTCATTTCGCTCAGGCGGGCCAGCGCATCGCCATGCTGCTCATGCTCGAAGCGCATCACCGAGATGGGCCCTTGGGCCTGGGCGGCGGGAAGGTCGCTGCGCAGCATGGGGAAGAGGATCTTCTCTTCCTTCAGCATGTGGCTTTCCAGCTCCTGCTGCATGTTCCACAGATGCTCGGCCAGCCCGTTCGGACAGTCGGGCGACTGGCCATGCACCTGTTCGACCCGGCTGGCCAGGCGGATCAGCTCGGGCAGCTGTTCACGGTGGCGGGCATGGAAGCGCGCCAGGATGTGATCGATCAGTTCGTTGTTGGAGGCCTGGCGCCAGTCCGGCCGGTCGGCCCTTGGTTGGTCCTGCAGTGCCTGCAGGCGGGCGGCGATACCTTCGGCGTCCAGCTGGCGCGCGGCGCAGGCCTCGCGCAGGGTCTGCTGGCCGCCGCAGCAGAAGTCGAGCTTGAACTCGCGGAACACACGAGAAGCGCCAGGGAGGGTGACGGCCAGTTGGCCAAGGGTCTGATCGAGCAGAGACGACATGATCGATACCTGAGTAAGAAGACGCTTCAGGTATCGCAAGAGGTGTGCCACATCCTAACTACTTGTTTTTCAACGATATTCAAAAAAGTAGTGGTTATTTTTACCTTGAGGGAATAGGGTTATTTATACCTCTCAGGGTGAATATGACCATGATGGATGACAGCCTGCTGGCCGACCTGGCCAGCGAATTGCCCCATACGGTGCGTTTGCAGCGATTGGTGCATACCCTGCGACAGCGCTTTCGCTGCGGTGCGGTGGTGCTGCTGCGCCTGGAGGATGACAGCCTGCTGCCGGTGGCCGCCACCGGGCTGGTGCGCGAGGCGCTGGGAAGACGCTTCGTGGTGGCCCGACATCCCCGGCTGGCCACCATCCTGGCCCAGCGCGAGCCGGCCTGGTTCGAGCCGGGCAGCCGGCTGCCGGACCCCTACGACGGCCTGCTGGAAGGGCAGGAGGGCGATCCGCTGCCGGTGCACGACTGCATGGGCCAGAGCCTCTATGTGGAAGGGCGCCTGTGGGGCGCCCTGACCCTGGATGCGCTGCATGCCGGCACCTTCGACCAGGCAGCCCGGGAGGACCTGCAGCGTTGCGCGCTGCTGGTGGAAACGGCGGTGCGCATCACCCGCCTGGAGCACGAGAACCGCGCGCTGCGTCTGGCCCGCAGCGACGTGGGGGAAACCGTGAGCCTGGTGGAGGGCGAGATTCTCGGGCGCAGCGAGGCCATCCGCAGCCTGCTGGACGAGTTGCAGGTGGTGGCCGATTCCGAGCTGCCGGTGCTGCTGCTGGGGGAAACGGGGGTCGGCAAGGAGCTGTTTGCGCGCTGGCTGCATCAGCATTCGCCGCGCCGCCGTCAGCCCCTGGTGCACGTGAACTGCGCGGCGTTGCCCGAATCCCTGGCCGAGAGCGAGCTGTTCGGTCACGCCAAGGGCGCCTTCTCCGGCGCCACCAGCGACCGACCCGGTCGTGTCGAGGCCGCCAACGGCGGCACCCTGTTTCTCGACGAGGTGGGCGAACTGCCGCTGAGTGTGCAGGCCAAGCTGCTGCGCACCCTGCAGAACGGCGAGATCCAGCGCCTGGGCACCGATCAGCCGCGCCGCGTGGACGTGCGCATCATCGCCGCCACCAACCGCAACCTGCAGCAGAGCGTGCGCGACGGCCTGTTCCGCGCCGACCTCTACCATCGCCTGTCGGTGTACCCGGCGCCGATCCCGCCGCTGCGCGAGCGCGGCAACGATGTGCTGCTGCTGGCCGGTCATTTCCTGGAGCTCAACCGCACCCGCCTGGGCCTGCGCGGCGTGCGCCTGTCGCCGGCCGCCGAGCAGGCGCTGCTGGCCTATCCCTGGCCGGGCAACGTGCGCGAGCTGGAACACGTGATCAGCCGGGCGGCGCTGCGTCTGGTCAGCCGGGGCGGTGAGCGCGAGTCGATCCTCACCCTGGAGCCGGAGCTGCTGGATCTGGATGGCATG
>DATGNS010000133.1:0-3239 GCA_035306625.1 Pseudomonas sp.
TCGCCCTCGACATCGCCGACCGCATCCTGGTGATCGAGAAGGGCGAGATCGTCCACGAGGAGCTGCGCGCCACGGTCGACGAGGCCAAGGTCGCCTCCTACCTGGCCGTGTAACCCGTCCCCCAGAACGACCCTACGAGAGGAAAACGCCATGCGTCATGGTGACATTTCAAGCAGTAACGATACCGTCGGTGTTGCCGTCGTCAATTACAGGATGCCGCGCCTGCATACCCGCGAGCAGGTACTGGAGAATGCGCAGCGGATCGCCGACATGATCCGCGGCATGAAACTCGGCCTGCCGGGCATGGACCTGGTGGTGTTCCCGGAATACAGCACCATGGGCATCATGTACGACAACGACCAAATGATGGCCACCGCCGCCAGCATCCCCGGCGACGAAACCGCGATCTTCGCCCAAGCCTGCCGCGACGCCAACACCTGGGGCGTGTTCTCGCTGACCGGCGAACGCCACGAGGAACACCCGTACAAGGCGCCCTACAACACCCTGGTGCTGATCAACAGCGAGGGCGAGATCGTCCAGAAGTACCGCAAGTGCATCCCCTGGTGCCCGATCGAAGGCTGGTATCCCGGTGACACCACCTACGTCAGCGAAGGGCCCAAGGGCATGAAGATCAGCCTGATCATCTGCGACGACGGCAACTACCCGGAAATCTGGCGCGACTGCGCGATGAAGGGCGCCGAGCTGATCGTCCGCTGCCAGGGCTACATGTACCCGGCCAAGGACCAGCAGGTGATGATGGCCAAGAGTATGGCCTGGGCCAACAACTGCTATGTGGCGGTGGCCAACGCCAGCGGCTTCGACGGGGTCTACTCCTACTTCGGCCACTCGGCGATCATCGGCTTCGATGGCCGCACCCTGGGCGAGTGCGGCGAAGAGGACATGGGCATCCAGTACGCCCAGCTGTCGATCTCGCAGATCCGCGACGCGCGCGCCAACGACCAGTCGCAGAACCACCTGTTCAAGCTGCTGCACCGTGGCTACACCGGCATGCATAACTCCGGCGACGGCGACAAGGGCGTGGCCGACTGCCCGTTCGACTTCTACCGCACCTGGGTGATGGATGCCGAGAAAGCCCGCGAGCAGGTCGAAGCCATCACCCGCAGCACTGTGGGCGTGGCCGAGTGCCCGGTCGGCGAACTGCCGGTCGACGGCAAGGAGAAAGGCGCAGGCGCCTGAGCTGTGTGGTTCTTTTTTCGGCTCTTCCCCCTCTCCCCAACCCCTCTCCCACGAGGGGAGAGGGGTTGGGGAGAGGGGGAAAAACAACCAACCCAACGAGATAACCCCATGCCCTTCGCCAATGAACGCATCGCCGCCAACCGCGAACTGCTGAACCAGCGCCCGGTCACCACCGGCCTGCGCCAGACCCGCTTCCTGTTCGACCCCGATCAGATCATGCAGCGGCTGGCCGGGCGCATCATCGGCCAGGATGACGCCCTCGCCGCCCTTGGCGGCCTGCTGCGGGTAGTGCGCGCCGACATCTGCCCGCCGCAGCGCCCGCTTGGCGTCTGCCTGCTGATGGGTCCTACCGGCACCGGCAAGACCGAAACCGTCAGGGCGCTGGCCGAGGCCATCCACGGCAGCACCGATGCCCTGTGCCGGATCGACATGAACACCCTCAGCCAGGAACACTACGCCTCAGCCCTGACCGGTGCGCCGCCGGGCTATGTTGGCAGCAAGGAAGGCCACACCCTGTTCGATGCCGACAAGATCCGTGGCAGCTACAGCAAGCCCGGCATCGTGCTGTTCGACGAACTGGAAAAGGCTAGCCCGGAGGTCGTCCGCAGCCTGCTCAACGTGCTGGACGCCGGCCTGCTGACCCTGCCGGCGGGCAACCGCCAGATCGACTTTCGCAACAGCCTGATCTTCCTCACCAGCAACCTCGGTGCCGCCGAGCTGGCCCGCTACCACGGGCGTTTCCGTCACGGCTGGCGGCGCCTGTTGCAACCGCACACTGGCCGCGAACAGCAGATACTGGAGCAGGCCCTGCACCAGCGTTTCGACCCGGAATTCATCAATCGCATCGACCATATCCTGCACTACCAGCGGCTGCCCGCAGATCAGGCCGATGTGCTGCTGGAACTGGAACTGATGAAACTGCACAAGCGCCTGGAGCCGCACCAGGCCAGTCTCGAAGTCACCGCCGAAGCGCGCCGCTGGCTGTGCCGCGACTACGATCCGCGTTTCGGCGCCCGCGACCTGGCGCGCCGGGTACGCCATGAACTGGCCCCTGCCCTGGCCTGCGCCCTGCTGGCCGAACCCGAGGCCCGGCGTTTCAGCGCCGAGCAGATGGCCGGTGGCATCCAGGTCCAGGCGCTTGATGATGCCTACGTCAAATGACGTAGGCAGGGGTGTCATTTCACGAATGGTCGCCTCCCTGCCCTTGCCCGATAGTGACAACGAGGTTTTCAACCCTGACCCCATCTGCACCAAGGAGCTGTGACAATGGCTGACACCATTATTAAGATCGACCTGAGCAAGCCCCCCTACGAAAACGACATGGTCCACAACCGCTGGCACCCGGACATCCCGCTGGTGGCCACAGTCAAGCCCGGCGATGACTTCATTCTCGAATGCTATGACTGGACCGGCGGCCAGATCGCCAACAACGACAGCGCCGACGACGTGCGCGACGTCGACCTGACCCAGGTGCATTTCCTCTCCGGCCCGATCGGCGTCGAAGGCTGCGAGCCAGGCGACCTGCTGGAAGTGGACATCCTCGACATCGGCACCTTCGCCGAAAGCCAGTGGGGCTTCAACGGCTTCTTCGCCAAGACCAATGGCGGCGGCTTCCTGACCGAGCACTTCCCGGATGCGCAAAAATCCATCTGGGACTTCAACGGCATGTTCACCAAATCCCGCCATGTGCCCAACGTCGAATTCCCCGGCCTGATCCACCCCGGCCTGATCGGCTGCCTACCCTCCCGGGAAATGCTCGAAGAGTGGAACAGACGGGAAAAGGAATTGTTTGAAACCGATCCCGAGCGTGTACCCGGCCTGGCCAACCTGCCCTACGCCGAGACCGCCCACATGGGCCGCCTGACCGGCGAAGAAAAGGCCAAGGCCGCCGCCGAGGGCGCCCGTACCGTGCCGCCGCGCGAGCATGGTGGCAACTGCGACATCAAGGACCTGTCACGCGGCTCCAAGGTCTACTTCCCGGTTTACGTCAAAGGCGGCGGCCTGTCGGTCGGCGACCTGCACTTCAGCCAGGGCGACGGTGA
>DATGNS010000134.1:0-3781 GCA_035306625.1 Pseudomonas sp.
CAGCCACCCGATCATCGGCGACACCAACTACGGCCGCACCAAGCACAACCACTACTTCGCCCAGCGCTTTGGCCACAGCCGCCTGATGCTGGCCGCCACCGAACTGCAGCTCGCCCACCCGATCACCGGCGCGGCCATGCACCTGAAGGCCGAGCCCAGCGAGGATTTCCAGCGGGTGGTCAGGGAGATCTTTCAGGAAGAGATGGAGCCGGTCGCCAATCCGTAGGGCGGTCGGCGCCTTTCCCGGGCCGCCATCTTGCGGCTCTGCCGAAGCCTCGCCCGGTGGCCAACGCACAGCGTTGACCACCCTACGAACCGAGCACTACGACGCATCTAATCGACCGATCTGCGCATGGCGTAGCGCTGCAGGACGACGCCATTGCGCTGCACCTGCTGCTCCTCCACGATCCTGAAACCGCGATGCTCGAAGAAACCCCGGGCGGCGAGACTGGCCTCGGTATACAGCTCGGTGATGCCGCGCCGCGCCAGCTCTGCCTCGGCCTGGCGGAACAGCGCCGCGGCCACGCCACGGCCGCAATATGCCGGCGAGGTATAGAGCAGGTCGATGTGTCCATCGGCCTCATAGGCGATGAAGCCCGCCAGCTCACCATCGATTTCCGCGACCAGGGTTTCCAGGGAAGCCAGCCGCGCCGCCCAGCCATTCAGGTCCGGTGGTTGCGCCCAGGCGGCGAGCTGGTCTGCGGTGTAGTACCCGCCGGCGAGCCGATGGACCGCGTCCGTGAACAGCCGGACCAGTGCCTGGAGATCGCCTTCCCGGTAACGCCGGAGCGCGCCTTCAGGCCCGGGCGCCCTTGCGCTCCACATGGCGGGCGAAGTTGTCGAGGATGGCCTGCCAGCCCGCACGCTGTTCCCCTTCGGAGTGGATGTCCTCCGCGTCGAAGGTTTCCCGCACGGTAACACCGTCCGGTCCGGGGATGAACTCCACCCGCAGGGTGCGTCCGCCGAACTCGCACTCGATCAGGCGCTGCGGCTCGATCTTCGTATAGGTGCCGGCAAAGTCGAATCCTGCGCTGCCGTCCCGGGCTTCCATGCGGGAACTGAAGGTGCCACCGACACGCAGGTCGACGCTGGCTCGCGGGGTATGCCAGTCATCGGATGCGGCATTCCACTGGGTGATGTCCTCGGGCGTGGTCCAGGCGGCCCACACCCGCTCGATCGGTGCCGCCACGGTGGTTTCGACCCTGATCTTCATGTCCGGTTTCCTCGTGAAATGGGCGTGCAGAGAACCCTAGTGTCCATCACCCCTGTTCTCAACCGGCGCACGGGCCGCGCCGATGGTGTCGGCCCGCGGCCGGGCCGCGGGGAACGCGCGAACGCCGTCAGCGTCTTGCCGGGGGCGACTCCGGCCCTGGCAGCCCGGTCACCTGCCGCCCGTCACATCCAGCAATGCGCCCGTGGTGTAGGAGGCCTCGGACGAGAGCAGCCAGAGAATGGCCCGCGCCACTTCCTCGGCCTGGCCGCCGCGCCGCATGGGCACGGAGGCCTTCACCCGCTCCACCCGGTCCGGCTCGCCGCCGCTGGCGTGGATTTCCGTGTAGATGACGCCCGGACGCACCGCGTTGACGCGGATGCCCTCCCCCGCGACCTCCTTGGCCAGGCCCAGGGTGAAGCTGTCGATCGCGCCCTTGGCCGCCGCGTAGTCCACATACTCGTCGGGCGCGCCCAGCCGCGCGGCGACCGAGGAAACATTGACGATGGCGCCGCCCTGGCCGCCGTGGCGGGTGGACATGCGCCGGATCGCCTCGCGGGCGCACAGGAAGCTGCCGATGACATTGGTGGTCAGCACCCGGTGCAGGCGTTCGGCGTCCATCTGCTCGACGCGCATCTGCCGCTCCAGGATGCCGGCATTGTTGACCAGGGCGGTGACCGGTCCCAGTTGCTCATCGACCCGGGCGAACAGGCGCATCACGTCCGCCTCGCAGCCCACATCGGCGGCCACGGCGATCGCCTGGCCTCCGGAGTTGCGGATTTCCTCCGCCAGGGCGAGTGCGGCCGTTTCGTTCCGGCGATAGTTGATGCACACGGCGTAACCGCTGGCCGCTCCCAATCGCGCAGTGGCGGCACCGATGCCGCGACTGCCGCCCGTGACCACCAGAACCTTGTTCATGGCATTGCTCCGCCTGGAAATGTCGTTCGATCAGCGTGGCGCCAGTTCCCGCAACGGGTCTGCGTCCACCCCGAGTTGCATGTGCAGCAGCGGGTAGGGCTGCCCCCATCCAGCGGCGAGCGCCCGACCACCTCGAAAGGGGCGTGCCGGTGGAAACCCACCGCCTGTTCGTTCTGCTCGTTCACATCGTTGTGCTCTTGTAGCTCAGCACGAGGTTCAGGTCCGCTGCGGACAGCCCCGCTATCCAGGTGACGATCAGGCGATCCAGCCAGCTGCGCCGCTCGAACAGGCTGCCAAGGTCGTCGAAGAGAATCTGGTCCATGCCCGTCGGCTGGGCAGATCCGCCACTTCCCACAGGGCCTGCTGGCACGACGGATGGGCGGCAAAGCGCTTGAGCCAGAGAGAATCCGTCACCAGCACAGGCATGCTCCCACAGGGCGGGAACGAAGAACCAGCGGCGGCCCGCCAAGCCGACCCGCGCGATGCCGACTCCATCCTGCTGTCCAATGCTGACGGCTGAACCGCAGGGAGGATGCCGTCATGCCTATATCGTGCCTGGTTGCCGCACTGCTTGGCGGCATTCTGCTGCTGGGCGGGCCCCTGTCCGTCATGGCCGATTGGGACCGCGCCCGCGACACCCGTCATCGGCTGATGCAGCGCGATGACCGCAGCCACTACGCGCCGCACATCCGCGGCTGGCAGTATCCGCGCATGCAGCGGGAATACCGCTATCCGCAGCCTTACCGCCACGAGCATCGGCATCGCTCCATGCCCGGCCTCGGGCAGTACCAGATCGAGCCGCCCCCGCGCCCCGCCAACGTCTGGCCCTACCAGCAGGACCGCCTGGGCAACGAGCGCGGCCGGTCCTTCGATTCGGAACGCTTCTACCCCGACTCACCCGCCTTCGACGACCGACGCGTCTACCCGCCACCCCGGCCTGTGCTGCCTGGCCGGGACGAGTTTCCGCACCGCACCCCGCACCCGCCGGGCATCCACCGGCCGCTGCACGACGACGGACTCTGAAAGAGAAAGGGCGCCGGGGGTACAGCAGCCGCACAGGCGGTGGGCGATTGACCACATGCTCCCCGTTGCTCTGGCGCGGGCAAAAGGACACACTCTGGCGCGGCCAAACACCCTCTTCGGATCTGCTTCGTATGTTCTACCCTGCCCTGTTCGTGGTTGCCCTGTTCCCTGCCCTGACACTGGCTGAAGACTGCACCGACCGCGCCGAATGCTGGCCGGAAGGCAGTGCCATGCATACCGGCCTGCTGCTGGCCGAGGAGCTGAGGGCACTGGACGAAGCCCTGGGCGAGGCCCATCAGGCGCTGATCGACAAGGTGAGCTCGGCCCCGGTGACCGACGAGACGCCACAGGACAGCAGCCTGCTCGGCAAGGCCCTGCGCGACCAGCAGAAGGCCTGGCTCAGATACCGGACCGGCGAGTGCCGCCTGATCGGCGCGCTGACCGGCGCCGGCGGCAGCTGGCCGAGCACCTACGCCACCGACTGCGAGCTGAGTCTGGGCCAGCAGCGCCTGGAGGACATCCAGGCGGCCCATGCCTGCATCGACGCCATCTCCGAGCAGGACCGCATCTTCGAGCAGGGCGAATGCCTGCGCGACCTGGCGCCGATGGCGCGGGATCTGCCGATTCCAT
>DATGNS010000135.1:0-7187 GCA_035306625.1 Pseudomonas sp.
CCGCTGCAGGGTGTCCAGTTCGGCACGCATGTGACGGCGCAGGTGCGCGTCCAGCGCGGCGAAGGGCTCGTCCAGCAGCAGGGCCCGGGGTTCGGCGATCAGCGCCCGGGCCAGGGCGGTGCGCTGGCGCTGCCCGCCTGACAGCTCGGCCGGGTACTGCTCGGCCACGGCGCGCAGTTCGAAGGCGTCCAGCCAATGCTCGACGGCGGCATGGTCGGTGCGCCGCGGCGGGTTCAGCCAGCCGCGGCGCAGGCCGAAGGCGATGTTCTGGCGCACGTTCAGGTGGGGAAACAGCGCGTAATCCTGGAACAGGTAGACCATGCGCCGTCGCTGGGGGGCCATATTGATGCGCGCGGCGCTGTCGAACAGGGTGCAGCCACCCAGGCGCACGTGGCCCTGCTCGGGGGTCATGAGCCCGGCAATGGCCTTGAGCAGCAGGCTCTTGCCCGCTCCCGAGGGACCGAGGATCACCAGGCGCTGGCTGTCGCTGCGCAGGCTGACCTGCAGGTCGAACGCCCGTCGCCCGGAACGCAGCGTCTTGTGGATATCCAGATCAAGCTGCATGGGCCACCTCAGCGATTGGCGATTCGCCCGGGCGCCAGGCGCCCGGCCAGCAGCAGCACGGTGATGCACAGCGCCGAGGTGATCAGCACCAGCAGGTTGGCGGTGTCGTCCTGGCCGGCCTGCACGGCCTCATAGACGGCGATGGACAGCGTCTGGGTCTTGCCGGGAATGCTGCCAGCCACCATCAGGGTGGCGCCGAACTCGCCCAGCGCTCGGGCAAAGCCCAGCAGCACGCCCGTCATGATGCCGCGCCAGGCCAGCGGCAGGGTGACCCGGAAGAATACGCCCGCCTCGGACACGCCCAGCACCCGCGCCGCCTGCTCCAGCTGGCCGTCCACCGCCTCGAACGCGGCGCGCGCCGGCTTGAACACCAGGGGGAAGGCGACCACCGAGGCGGCGATCACCGCGCCCTGCCAGGTGAAGATCAGGTTGATGCCGAAGGTGTCCTGCAGCCAGGCGCCGAACGCGCTCTGCCGGCCGAGCAGCACCAGCAGGTAGTAGCCCAGCACCGTGGGTGGCATGACCATCGGCAGGGTCAGCAGGGTGTCCAGCAGGTCCCGCCCGGGAAAGCGTGCCCGGGCCAGCAGGTAGCCTACCGCCACCCCCAGCAGCAGGGTGATGGCCGTGGCCCAGCCGGCCACCTTGAGGGACAGGATCAGTGCAGGCCAGACGGCATCCATCACCTGCCCTTCCTCATGGCGCCAGAAAGCCGTGCCGCGCCAGGATGGCCTGGCCAGCCGGTGACAGCAGATGGTCGATGAATCGCTGCGCCGCTTCGGCCCGAGGACTGCCGAGCAGACGCGCCACCGGATAGCGGACCGGGGTTTCCAGTGTCACCACAAAGGCCACGCGCACCCGCTCGGCCATGGCCCGGGCGTCGGTGGCGTAGACGAAGCCGGCATCCACCTCGCCCCTGGCCACATAGTCCAGGGACTGGCGCACGTTCTGGGTGTGGATCATGCGCTCGCGCAGGGCGGGCCACAGCCCGGCCGCCTCCAGGGCGCGCATGGCGTAGCGGCCCACCGGCACGCTCGCCGGGTTGCCCAGGGCGATGCGTCGCACGTCCGGCCCGGCTACCTCCTCCAGCCGCGAGAGCGGCGGCGCCGCCGCCGGGACGATCATTACCAGTTCGTTGCCGGCGAAGTCCCGGCGACTGCCCGGATCGATCAGGCCCTGGCGCTGCGCCTGATCCAGGGTGTCCTGATCGGCGGTGGCCAGCACGTCCACCGGCGCGCCCCGGGCCACCTGCTGCAGCAGGGCCCCGGAGCCACCGACGTTCAGCAGCACCCGGGTGTCGGGGTACAGGGTTTCATAGCTGCGGGCGATGTCGCGAAAGGCGCCACCAAGGCTGGAGGCGGCGGATACCGTCAGCTCGGCGGCCTGGGTCATGGCGGACATGACCAGCAGGACACCGGGCACCAGGGAAAGAAAGGATTTGCGCATGTACACCCGCCGCTTGATCTGCCCTCGTGGATGACGATAGGCCGCCATCCTCCATCTGGCGCTGACCAACATCAAGGTACGCGGACTCAGCGCCCCGGGCGGGTGGCGAACAGCAGTCCGCCGAAGATCAGCGCACCGCCGATCCAGTGAAAGGACTGCAGGGTCTCGCCCAGCAGCAGATAGGCGAGGATCGCCGCGAACACCGGCATGGTGTACAGCGCCAGCGAGGCCTTGGCCGCACCGATGATCTTTACCCCCTGGTTCCAGGCGACATAGGCGATCAGCGAGGCCAGCACGGCGGTATAGACGATGGCTCCCAGGGTGCGGCTGTTCAGCTCGAAGCCGCCCAGCTGGCTGAGCTCCACCAGGTAGAAGGGCAGGATCACCGGCACGCCGATCACCACGAAAGCGCCGAGCAGGGCCAGCGGCGGCAGCGCCAGGTGGGGCGCCCACAGGCGTAGCAGCACGGTGTACAGCGCCCAGGCCAGCACGGCGAGAATCATCACCAGGTCGCCCGGGTTGAAGGACAGGCCCAGCAGGTTGTCCAGGCTGGCCTGGCTGATCAGCACCAGCATGCCGGCCACGGCGATGCCCATGCCCAGCCAGGCGCGACGTCTGGGCCACTCCTTGAGCAGCAGGCCGGCGAACAGGAAGGTGGCCAGCGGAATGCAGGTGTTGAGCAGGGTGATGTTGATCGCCGTGGTACTGCGCGCGGCGGTATAGAGCAGCGAGTTGTAGGCGCCGATGCCCAGGGCGGCGATCACCAGCAGGCGCCAGCCGGCCTGGCGCAGGGTGTCCCGGTGGCGCCAGAGGGTGCCGGCCACGAACGGCAGCAGAATGCACAGCGCGAGGGTCCAGCGCCAGAACGACAGGGCCAGCGGGGGAATCTCACCGGCGATGGCACGCCCGACCAGGGCGTTGCCCGCCCAGAGCAGACTGGAGAGCAGCAGGCCGCAGGCGGCCCAGAGGTGACGAGACGGCATGAAACGCTTCCATATGACAGACAGGCCACACACGGATACGCCCGACCACGGCCGGGCGACGGATCAGCGGGCCCGGTAGATGATGCCCGGGTTGCACTGCACCATCTGATACAGGTCGGGCAGACCGTTGAGCGCCTCCGAGGCGCCCAGGAACAGATAGCCACCCGGCTTCAGGGTGGCATGAATGCGGGTCAGGATGTCGCGCTTGATGTCCGCAGAGAAATAGATGAGCACATTGCGGCAGAACACGATGTCGAACTTGCCCAGCGAGGCGTAGCTGTCCAGCAGGTTCAGGGTACGCAGCTCCACGCGATTGCGAATGGCCGGCTTGATCGCCCACTGGCCCGGCGCCACCTGATCGAAGTAGCGCTCGCGACGCTCGGGCGACAGGCCGCGCGCCATGGCCAGTCCGTCATAGATCCCGGCGCGACAGGCGGTCAGCATGCTGCCCGAGAGCTCGGTGGCGATGATCTGCGCGCCCATGCGCAGCTGGCCGGGGTTGGCCCGCTCGAACTCATCGATGGTCATGGCGATCGAGTAGGGCTCCTGTCCGGAGGAACAGGCCGCCGACCAGATGCGCGGGCGCAGGCCGGGAGTGGCTTTCAACAGCTCCGGCAGCACGCGGTTCTTGAGCACCTCGAACGGATAGCCATCGCGAAACCACAGGGTTTCGTTGGTGGTCATCGCGTCGATCACCTGCTCACGAAGCTCGCCGCGGGGCTGGGCCTGGATGCGCTGCACCAGCTCGCCGAGCGACTTGATGCCGCGTTGTTCCATGAGTCGGTTGAGTCGACTGGAAACCAGATACTGCTTGTTGCTGCCCAGTTGAATGCCGCTGGTCTTTTCCAGGAAATCCCGGAACAGCTCGAAATCCAAATTACCTGAAGACACCTAACCCGCCTTACGCATGAAAATAGTCGCCGAGCCCGAAGGGGACAGCATCAGCCTTGTGACTCGATACGAGCAATGACCCGCTCGGCCAGCTCATCGGGGCGGAACTTGGCGAGGAAGTCATCCGCGCCGACCTTCTGCACCATGGCCTGGTTGAACACGCCGGACAGCGAGGTATGCAGCAACACGTGCAAGCCCTGCAGACGCGGATCCTGGCGAATCTCGGCGGTCAGAGTGTACCCGTCCATCTCCGGCATTTCGATATCGGAGATGACCATCAGCAGCTCGTCCTGCGGGCGTTTGCCTTCATCGGCCATGCGCTGCAGGAACCGCAGGGCCTGCAGGCCATCGTTCAGCGTGGTGACTTCCACCCCCACCGCTTCCAGGCAGCGCATGACTTGCTTGCGGGCCACCGAGGAGTCGTCCACCACCAGCACGTGCTTGCTCATGGCCCTGGCCTGCACTTCGCTCGGAATGGGCTGCTCGACGTCCACCCGGCTGGGTACCGCCTCGGCGAGGATCTTCTCCACGTCGATGATTTCCACCAGCACGTTATCCACACGGGTCACCGCGGTCAGGTAATGCTCGCGGCCGGTACCCTTGGGCGGCTGATGGATCTCGTCCCAGTACAGGTTGACGATGCGCTCCACCGAACGCACCAGGAAACCCAGCACCCGGGAATTGTATTCGGCGATGATCACGAAGCTGTTCTGCCGGTCGGTCAGCGGCCGCCGACCGGTGGCCAGAGCCATGTCGAGGATCGGGATGGTGCCGCCGCGAATGTTGGCGACACCACACACCACGCTGCTCGACCTGGGCATGTTGCTCAGTCGCGGGCAGGGGAGAATTTCCTTGACCTTGAATACGTTGATGCCATAAAGCTGCGGCCCATCCAGCCGAAACAGCAACAGCTCCAGGCGGTTCTGCCCGACCAGTTGAGTCCGCTGATTAACCGAATCCAGTACACCGGCCATGCCGGACTCCTTCTCGAAAGTTGTTTTTTCCCGTACGGTCGGCCAAATCGCCGGGCACATCATTTGCGTCCCGGGGGAGCATGATACGCATGACGACAGTTTTCCGGCGCTCGGCCGCTGCCACCCTGGCGCTGCTGCCGATCGCTTTCGGCGCCACGGCACAAACCTTACCTGAGCAACTTATCGGCGCCACCGAGGCTTTTCTTGAGGAAGAGGTGCCCAACTATTTGCAACAGGCCGGGATCGCCGGACGCTACGAAATCCAGGTCAACCGCCTCGACCCGCGCCTGCGCATGCCTACCTGCGACAGCCCGCTGTATACCCGCCTGGAAAGTCCGGCGCAGCCGGTGGGCCGGGTCACCGTGCGGGTGGGCTGTGATGGCAGCGCGCCCTGGAGCCTGTTCGTGCAGGGCCAGGTGCGCCTGTACCGGCAGGTGGTGGTCGCCCAGCGCCCCCTGGCGCGTGGCACCATTCTCGGCCCCCGGGACATCGACTGGCGCGAGCGGGACGTGGGCACCCTGAACCAGGGCTATCTGACCGAGCCCGAGCAGGCGCTGGGCAGCAAGCTGACCCGCCCGATGAACATCGACCAGGTGCTCACCCCCAATCACCTGGAGCGCCCGGCGGTGGTCAACAAGGGCGACCAGGTGGTGATCAGCGCCAACAGCGCCGGCCTGTCGGTACGCATGCCCGGCGAAGCCCTGGAGGAAGGCGCCGTGGGCCAGCAGGTGCGGGTGCGCAATCTCAGCTCGCAACGGGTCATCCGGGCGCGGGTCACCGGCCCCGGCCAGGTGGCGGTGGACCTCTAGATTCGGTGGGTGCAGCGTGCCGACGCCCGGCCCGCTCCCCGCTCGACAGCAGATTCCGGCGGGGCAAAAGCGTCAGCGACCCGACAGAACGTCCGAAAGCGTGCGGCAAAGCGCAAAAAATTGGCAAATCCGCATTAAAGTTCTCCGGGATACGGCCGAAACTAGTGGCAAGCGTCCACTGCTCCGTCCCGAGGAAGCACACCATGGTTATCGATTTCCAGCGGCCGAACGCCTCCGCGCCGGCCGGCGTTACCCGCAGCACCGCTGCCCAACCCAGCACCCCGATCAACGAGCCCGCCGCCACCGCGGCGCCGGCCGAGAGCGGCGAATCCGTGCGCTTCAGCGCGCAAGCTCAGCAACTGCAACAGATCACCGACCAACTGCGCGAACAGCCGGAAGTCGACGCTGCGCGCGTCGAGCGTCTGCGCCAGGCCATTGCCGACGGCAGCTATCAGGTCGACAGTCAGCGCCTGGCCGGCAAGTTGCTGGCCTTCGAATCGCAGCGCTGATCGCCTCGCCGGAAGTAGCGGACGCCACGTCTTCCCGAGGTACGCATGCCGGTTGCCCATCTACTGAACAGTTTTCGCGAAGGCATCGAGCAGGCGCAACGCCTGCTCGAGGTGCTGGAGAGTGAGCATCAGGCGCTCTGCCATTGCGACCTGCCCGCCCTGGAACGCCTGCTGGACGAGAAGAGTCAGCTGCTCGAGGTTCTCGAAACCCAGCGCCATCAGCGCAGCGAGCTGCTGCGCGCCCGGGGCCTGGACGCCGATCGCGCCGGGCTGGAAAGCCTCGCCGCCGGCGCCAACGAGGGTCCGCTCCTGCTGGAGCAGGCCGACGCGCTGAGCGAGCTGCTGGAGCGTCTGCAGGAGCAGAATCAGCGCAACGGCCGGCTGATCCAGTACGGGCAGACGAATGTCGAAGGACTGCTGATGGTGGTGCGTGGCAAAAACGATGCCGCAGGGTTGTACAATCGCCTCGGTCAGAGCGCCGCCAGCATCGCTCGTCAGCGTCCCCTCTCCCAGGCCTGACGCGACACGACGGCACCGCAGGCAAGTTGGAGTACGCGGACAGTGTCTAGATTCAACATCGAGGAAAAGGTAGCCCAGGGGCCCGAGACCCTCACGGACCCGCTCGAGATCGCCGGCCACCTTCGCACCCTGGCCAACCACAAGGAGCGGGTGAACCTCAGTTTCACGGGCCTGCCCGTCGCGCGCCACGGCTACACATCGGTGCTGGCGGTGGACCGCGAACGCAAGCTGATGGCCCTGGACGAAGTCGTGCCCATGGAGAGCGAGCGCTATCTGGTGGAGGGCCAGCCCTTCGAGGCCGAGGGCTACCACGAAGGCGTGCGCATGTCCTGGACCAGCCGCAACTACCGGCTCAAGCGCGGCAGCCTGGCGGGTACCCCCTGCTTCTGGATCGACCTGCCCGCCGAGCTGGAATATCACCAGCGCCGCGACGCCTATCGCGCGCCGCTCAAGCGCACCCAGTCGCCGAACGTCAACCTGGGCGGCAGCAAGCTG
>DATGNS010000136.1:0-7227 GCA_035306625.1 Pseudomonas sp.
AGCCGGCACTGCGCCTGGCCAAGCGTCTGGTGGATGCCACCTTTGCCGAGCGGGTGTTCTTCTGCAACTCCGGCGCCGAGGCCAACGAGGCGGCCTTCAAGCTGGCGCGCCGGGTGGCCCATGACCGTTTCGGGGCGGACAAGTACGAGATCATCTCCGCCCTCAACAGCTTCCACGGCCGCACCTTCTTCACCGTGAGCGTGGCCGGTCAGAGCAAGTATTCCGACGGCTTCGGGCCCAAGCCCCAGGGCGTCACCCATGTACTCTACAACGACCTGGCCGCGCTGGAAGCGGTCATTTCGGACCGTACCTGTGCAGTGGTGCTGGAGCCCATCCAGGGCGAAAGCGGCATCCGCCCCGCCGAGCAGGCCTACCTGGAAGGCGTGCGCGCGCTGTGTGACAAGCACAACGCGCTGCTGATCTTCGACGAGGTGCAGACCGGCGTGGGCCGGACCGGCGACCTGTACGCCTACATGCACCACGGCGTGGTGCCGGACATCCTGACCAGCGCCAAGGGCATCGGCGGCGGCTTCCCGCTGGCCGCGATGCTGACCACCACCGAGCTGGCCAGGCATTTCGGGGTGGGCGTGCACGGCACCACCTACGGCGGCAACCCGCTGGGCTGCGCGGTGGCGGACGCCCTGCTGGAGATCGTCAACACCCCCGAAGTGCTGAACGGCGTCAAGGCCCGTCACGAGATCTTCAGGGCCCGCCTGCAGAAGCTGGGCGAGCAGTACGGCCTCTTCACGGAAATCCGCGGTCGCGGTCTGCTGATCGGTGCCCAGCTGAGCGAGCCCTGGCTGGGCAAGGCGGGCCAGGTGCTGGCCGCCGCCGAGCAGGAGGCGCTGATGGTGCTGCAGGCCGGTCCCGACGTGGTGCGCTTCGCGCCCAGTCTGGTAATCGACGAGGCGGATATCGAGGAAGGGCTGCAGCGCTTCGAGCGCGCCCTGGTCCGCCTGGTGCGGAGCTGAGCAGGCAGAGGAGCCGGACGACATGCTGGTGATGCGCCCCGCGCAACTTTCCGACCTGGCCGAGGTGAAGCGCCTGGCCGAGGTCAGCCCGGTGGGTGTCACTTCGCTGCCGGACTCCCTCGACCGGCTGCGCGAGAAGATCCTCGCCTCGGAGGCGTCCTTCGCCGCCGAGGTGGCCTTCAACGGCGAGGAAACCTACTTCTTCGTGCTCGAGGACACCGAGCGGGGCCAGCTGGTCGGCTGCTCCGGCCTGGTGGCCTCGGCCGGCTATTCGGAACCCTTCTACAGCTTCCGCAACGAGACCTTCGTGCATGTCTCCCGCGAGCTGAACATCCACAACAAGACCCATGCCCTGTCGCTGTGTCACGACCTGACCGGCAACACCCTGCTGACCAGCTTCTTCGTGGAGGTGGACAAGGCGCCGCCGCCGGCCGACGAGCTGATCTCCCGGGGCCGGTTGCTGTTCGTCGCCGACTATCCGGAGCGCTTCGCCGATTCCATGGTGGTGGACATGATCGGCATCAGCGATGCCAACGGCAATTCGCCGTTCTGGGACGGGGTAGGGCGCCATTTCTTCGGCATGAGCTACGCGGAAGCCGAGCACCTGTCCGGGGTCAAGAGCCGCAGCTTCCTGGCCGAGCTGATGCCCCATTACCCCATCTACGTGCCGCTGCTCTCCGACGAGGCCCAGGAAGCCATGGGCGAGGTGCATCCGGACGCCCAGGCGTCCTTCGACATCCTCACCCGCGAAGGCTTCGAGACCGAGCACTACATCGACATCTTCGACGGCGGCCCGACCCTGCATGCGCGCACCGCGGCGATCCGCTCCATCGTGCAGAGCCAGCAGGTGCCGGTGCAACTGAGCGATGCGCCGCTGCCGCGGGCCGGGCGCACCTGGCTGGTGTCCAACGGCCTGTTGCAGGACTTCCGTGCCCTGCTGCTGGAGCTGGACTGGGAACCGGGCCTGCCGCTGCGCCTGGATCGTGCGACGGCCGAGGTGCTGGGCGTGGGCGAAGGGGCCAGCGTGAGGCTGGTGGCGCTATGAACAGAGTCCCGGCAGCGACCGGACTGGCGGAGGAAACATGATCGTTCGTCCCGCACGTGGCTCGGACCTGGCGGCCCTCATCGAGCTGACCCGCAACGCCGGCGCCGGCCTGACCTCGCTGCCGGCCAGCGAGGAACGCATGGCGCAACGGGTGCGCTGGGCGGAGCTGAGCTTTCGCGGCGAGGCCGAGCGGGCCGACGCCGACTACCTGTTCGTGCTGGAAACCGATGACGGCAAGGTGGTGGGCATTTCCGCCATGACCGGCGCGGTCGGCCTGCGCCAGCCCTGGTACAACTACCGCCTCGGCCTGATGGTCTGCGCCTCGCTGGAACCGCGCATCCACCGCGAGATTCCCACCCTGTTCCTGGCCAACGACCTGACCGGCAGCACCGAGATGTGCTCGCTGTTCCTGCATGCCGACTACCGGCGCGGGCATCACGGTCGTCTGCTGTCCCGGGCGCGCCTGCTGTTTCTCGCCGAGTTCCGCGCGCTGTTTGCCGACCGGGTGATCGCCGAGATGCGCGGCATTTCCGACGCCCAGGGCAATTCGCCGTTCTGGGACAGCCTCGGGCGGCATTTCTTCAAGATGGATTTCAACCGCGCCGACTACCTCACCGGGGTCGGCAACAAGGCGTTCATCGCCCAGCTGATGCCCAAGTTCCCGCTCTACACCTGCTTCCTCACCGACGAGGCGCGGGCGGTACTGGGTCGCGTGCACGCCGAGAGCGAGCCGGCGCACACCATGCTGCGCAGCGAGGGCTTCAGCCATCAGGGCTACGTGGACATCTTCGATGGCGGCCCGGCCCTGGAGTGCGAGACCGATCGCATCCGCGCCGTGCGTGACAGCCGCCTGGCGGTGCTGGCCATCGGCACCCCTGGGGACGAGGCTACCGATTACCTGATCCACAACCGCAAGCGCGAGGACTGCCGGGTGACCGTGGGTCCGGCGCGCATGGCGGCCGGCTCCCTGGTGGTCGATCCGCAGACCGCGGCCCGCCTGCAGCTGCGCCCGGGCGATCAGGTGCGCGCCGTGCCGCTGCGGCCGCCGCAGCCGTTGACCGCCTAGGCGACCCGGCCTTTTTCGTCATGCCCGAAGCGTGCCCGCACCTTCGGGTTTTTTGATTCCCTGTCCAGGAGCATTTCCCATGAGCCAATCCCTGCAACTGATCCTTGAAGATGCCGACGGCCAGCAGCAAGCGGCCGGTTGCGAGCGCTTCGCGGTGCTCTGGCAGGGCCGTGAGGTCTGGATTCAGCAGGACGGCAGCGGCCAGCTGCTGATCGGCGTGGACACCGAGGAGGGCGACACCGAGTACGCCAATCTGGTGCTGCGTCCGCTGGCCAGCAACCTGGTCGGCATCCAGCTGGAAATGGAACCCATGACCGCCGACGAGGAGGAGCATGTGCACGGCCCCGACTGCGGTCACCACCATTGAGGATGGGGACGCCGGCGATCGTTGCCGCTGAGTGCAGAAACCCCTGCAGTGCGCGGCCCGGGCCTATATAATACGGCCCTTTGCCGTTTGGCCCGACTTGCTGGCCCTATGCCGTTTTTCCCTCGGACGAATCTATGAAAAGCGCAGAAATCCGCGAAGCCTTCCTGAGCTTCTTCGAAGAGAAGGGGCACACCCGTGTGGCCTCCAGTTCGCTGATCCCGGCGAACGACCCGACCCTGCTGTTCACCAACGCCGGCATGAACCAGTTCAAGGACTGCTTCCTGGGTCTGGAGAAGCGCCCCTACACCCGCGCCACCACCAGCCAGAAGTGCGTGCGCGCCGGCGGCAAGCACAACGACCTGGAAAACGTCGGCTACACCGCGCGCCACCACACCTTCTTCGAGATGCTGGGCAACTTCAGCTTCGGCGACTATTTCAAGCGCGACGCCATCCACTACGCCTGGGAATTCCTTACCTCCGAGAAGTGGCTGAACCTGCCCAAGGAGAAGCTGTGGGTCACCGTCTACGCCAGCGATGACGAGGCCTACGACATCTGGCACAAGGAGATCGGCATCCCCGCCGAGCGCCTGATCCGCATCGGCGACAACAAGGGCGCCCCCTACGCTTCGGACAACTTCTGGGCGATGGGCGACACCGGCCCGTGCGGTCCGTGCACCGAGATCTTCTACGACCACGGCGAGCACATCTGGGGCGGCCCGCCCGGCTCCCCGGAGGAAGACGGCGACCGCTACATCGAGATCTGGAACAACGTGTTCATGCAGTTCAACCGTACCGCCGACGGCGAACTGCATCCGCTGCCCGCGCCCAGCGTGGACACCGGCATGGGCCTGGAGCGCATCAGCGCCGTGCTGCAGCACGTCAACTCCAACTACGACATCGACCTGTTCCAGAACCTGCTCAACGCCGCGGCCCAGGCCATCGGCTGCGTCAATGAGGGCCAGGCGTCGCTCAAGGTGGTGGCCGACCACATCCGTTCCTGCGGCTTCCTGATCGCCGACGGCGTGACCCCCTCCAACGAGGGCCGCGGCTACGTGCTGCGCCGCATCATTCGCCGCGCCTGCCGCCACGGCAACAAGCTGGGCGCCAAGGGTGCCTTCTTCCACAAGATCGTCGCCGCCCTGGTGGCCGAGATGGGCGATGCCTATCCGGAGCTCAGGCAGCAGCAGGCGCACATCGAGCGCGTGCTGAAGAACGAGGAAGAACAGTTCGCCCGCACCCTGGAGCAGGGCCTGAAGATCCTCGAGCAGGACCTGGCCGAACTGTCCGGCAGCGTGATTCCCGGCGAGGTGGTGTTCAAGCTGTACGACACCTACGGCTTCCCGGTCGACCTGACCGCGGACATCGCCCGCGAGCGCAACCTGACCATCGACGAGGCAGGCTTCGAGCGCGAGATGGAGGCCCAGCGCGAGCGCGCCCGCTCGGCCAGCGCCTTCGACATGGACTACAACAGCCTGGTCAAGGTGGAAGGCGAAACCGTCTTCACCGGCTACCAGGGCACCTCCGGCGCCGGCACCGTGCTGGCGCTGTTCAGGGAAGGCATGAAGGTCGACAGCCTGAACGCCGGTGAAGAGGGCGTGGTGGTGCTCGACCAGACGCCGTTCTATGCCGAGTCCGGCGGCCAGGTGGGTGATTGCGGCTACCTGACCCTGGACGGCATGCGCTTCGACGTGCGCGACACCACCAAGGCCGGTGGCGCCGTGCTGCACCACGGCATCCTGGATGCCGGCAGCCTGAAGGTCGGCGACCAGGTGCAGGCCGTGGTGGACGCCTCGGTGCGCCAGGCCACCGCCCTGAACCACTCGGCCACCCACCTGCTGCACGCCGCGCTGCGCCAGATCCTCGGTGAGCACGTGACCCAGAAGGGTTCGCTGGTGGACAGCCAGCGCCTGCGCTTCGACTTCAGTCATCCGGAAGCCATCAAGCCGGAGCAGATCCGTGCCCTCGAGGCCATGGTGAACGCGGAAATCCGCAAGAACAGCGCCGTGGAAATCGAGGAAACCGACATCGACACCGCCAAGGCCAAGGGCGCCATGGCGCTGTTCGGCGAGAAGTACGGCGAGCGCGTGCGCGTGCTGACCATGGGCGGCGGCTTCTCCGTCGAGCTGTGCGGTGGCACCCACGTGTCGCGTACCGGCGACATCGGCCTGTTCAAGATCGTCAGCGAGGGGGGCGTTGCCTCCGGCATCCGCCGCATCGAGGCGGTCACCGGCGAACTGGCCCTGGCCTACCTGAACGCTGCCGAGGAGCAGCTCAAGGAAGCGGCCCAGCTGGTCAAGGGCAGCCGCGAGAACCTGCTGGACAAGCTGTCCGGCCTGCTGGAACGCAACCGCCAGCTGGAGAAGGAACTGGAGCAGCTCAAGGCCAAGGCCGCCAGTGCCGCCGGCGATGATCTGGCCGGCTCGGCCGTCGAGGTCAAGGGCGTCAAGGTGCTGTCCGCGCGCCTCGACGGGCTGGACGGCAAGGCGCTGCTTGCGCTGGTCGATCAGCTGAAGAACAAGCTGGGCAGCGCCGTGGTTCTGCTCGGTGGCGTGCAGGACGGCAAGGTGGTGCTGGTCGCCGGCGTCACCCAGGACCTGACCGGCAAGCTCAAGGCCGGCGAGCTGATGAAGCAGGCGGCCGCGGCCGTCGGCGGCAAGGGCGGCGGTCGTCCGGACATGGCCCAGGGCGGCGGCACCGATGCCGCGCAGCTGGATGCCGCGCTGGCGCTGGTCAAGGGTTTTGTCGAACAAGGGCTGTAAGACAGCCGCCGGATGGGGCACGTGCGTCCAACCCGATCCGGCCTACCGACCCCGCTGGGGTCAGGCGGGCGCCCCCAGGGACTCAGATGGTTTCATGACATGGCTTTGATCGTACAGAAGTTTGGCGGTACCTCCGTCGGCAGCATCGAGCGGATCCAGCAGGTGGCCGACAAGATCAAGAAATTCCGCGAGCAGGGCGATGACGTCGTCGTGGTGGTTTCCGCCATGAGCGGCGAGACCAATCGCCTGATCGATCTGGCCAAACAGATCACCGATGGCCGGCCCGTGCCCCGCGAGCTGGACATGATGGTCTCCACCGGCGAGCAGGTGACCATCGCCCTGCTGGCCATGGCGCTGATCAAGCGTGATGTGCCGGCGGTGTCCTACACCGGCAGCCAGGTGCGCATCCTGACCGACAGCTCGCACACCAAGGCGCGCATCCTGCAGATCGACGACCAGCGCCTGCGCGCCGACCTCAAGGCCGGTCGCGTGGTGGTGGTCGCCGGCTTCCAGGGCGTGGACGAGAAGGGCAATATCACCACCCTGGGACGTGGCGGTTCGGATACCACGGCGGTGGCCCTGGCGGCGGCCCTGAAGGCCGACGAATGCCAGATCTACACCGACGTGGACGGCGTCTACACCACCGACCCGCGCGTAGTGCCCCGTGCGCGCCGCCTGGAGAAGATCACCTTCGAGGAAATGCTGGAAATGGCCAGCCTCGGCTCCAAGGTGCTGCAGATCCGCTCGGTGGAGTTCGCCGGCAAGTACAACGTCCCGCTGCGCGTCCTGCACAGCTTCAAGGAGGGTCCGGGCACCCTCATTACCATCGATGATGAAGAGGAATCCATGGAACAGCCGATCATTTCCGGCATCGCCTTCAACCGCGACGAATCCAAGCTGACCATCCGCGGCGTGCCGGACACCCCCGGCGTGGCCTTCAAGATCCTCGGCCCGATCAGCGCGGCCAACATCGAGGTGGACATGATCGTGCAGAACGTGGCGCACGATAACACCACCGA
>DATGNS010000137.1:0-5498 GCA_035306625.1 Pseudomonas sp.
CAGCGCAGCGCCTGGCGGATCTCGCGGACCCCGTAGATGGCGCTGGCCGCCAGGCCATCCGGTGTGCGGAAGGCGGTGCCGCAATGCAGCGTCTCCCCGCCGCCGGCATACAGCTCGGACCAGAAGGCCTGTTCGGCTTCATCCAGGCCCAGGTAGCGTGTCTGGACCTCGGCCGCCTGGATCCCGAGGGACAGGCCTGCCGCTCCGATGAGCAAGCAAAGAGCATGGTTGCGCATGATTCGACCCTTCTTGAGCCTGTTGTTGTTATGTGTCGTCCGATTCTGACCCCGATGTCCCGCCCTGCCCACTGGCAAAGGCGGACGCTGTTGTAGGAAAAGGCTTACAAGGCCTGCCGGCTTTTGACGCTGTACCGGTCCGGGCCGCCTGCGTAGTCTTCCCAACCACGGAAAGCGCGCAGGAAGCGTGAATAACCACAAGGGATAATTTCCGGACCGCCAGGACGGCAGGTCGAAGGATGTCAGGATTCAATCTGCAAGCCCCGCCATGCGGGGTTTTCTTTTTTGTGGACCGAACCAGCAAGCGGGCCTTTTCGCCGCTCCAGGCAACCGGCAACATATTCACCCCTTGTCGATTCCGCCCCGGAACCCGCCGCCAATGCTCGACCTTGTCGCGGCCTTCATCGGCCTCACCACGCTGCTCACCTATCTCAATTACCGTTTCATCCGCCTGCCGCCGGCCATCGGCGTCATGGCTACCGCGCTGCTGCTGTCGCTGGCGCTGCACGGTCTGACCGCGCTGGGATATCCGCTGCTCGAGCAGGAGATGCAGCAGTTGATCCGCGAGATCGATTTCTCCCAGATCCTGATGACCTGGTTCCTGCCGGCGCTGCTGTTCGCTGGTGCGTTACACGTGGATTTCCGCGACCTGGCCAGCTACAAGTGGTCGATCGGCTTTCTGGCCACCATCGGCGTGCTGCTGTCCACCTTCGTGACCGCCACCCTGGCCTACTACACCTTCGCGCTGTTCGGCTGGCAGGTTTCCTACCTCTACTGCCTGCTGTTCGGTGCGCTGATCTCGCCCACCGACCCCATCGCGGTCATGGGCATTCTCAAGACCAGCGGTGCTCCGCAACCCCTGCAGACCACCATCGTCGGCGAGTCGCTGTTCAATGACGGCACCGCCGTGGTGCTGTTCAGCATCCTGATCGGCGTGCTGGCCATCGGCGAGGCGCCAACCCTTGATGCGGTGGGCTGGCTGTTCGTCAAGGAAGCCATCGGCGGCATCCTGTTCGGTCTTTTGCTCGGCTACGGCTTCTATCTCCTGCTGCGCACCGTCAGCGACCACCAGGTGGTGGTGATGCTGACCCTGGCGCTGGTGTTTGCCGGCGCGGCGCTGTCCGCCCGTCTGCACGTGTCGGCACCCATCGTCGCGGTGGTGGCCGGCCTGATCATCGGCAACGTGGGGCGGCGCCGCGCCATGAACGAGGACACGCGCCGGTACGTGGACAAGTTCTGGGAGCTGATCGACGGCATCCTCAACACCCTGCTGTTCGCCCTGATCGGCCTGGAGCTGCTGTTGCTGCCGCTGTCCTGGCTGCACGTGGTGGCCGCCTTCCTGCTCGGTGGCGCGGTGCTGGTGGCCCGCTACCTGACCGTGGCGCCCGGCATCTTCGCCATGCGCACCCTGATCCGCGGCGCGCGGCAGATCCCTTCCGGCACCATCCGGGTACTGGTCTGGGGCGGGCTGCGTGGTGGTGTTTCCGTGGCTCTGGCCCTGTCGCTGCCGGCGGGACCGGAGCGCGACCTGCTGCTGACCCTGACCTATATCGTGGTGCTGGTCTCCATCCTGCTGCAGGGCCTGTCCATCGGCCCGCTGGTGCGCAGGCTGTTTGGTCGTGAGGAGGATATGCCGCAGGCGCGCGACGCGCAGGTCACTTCCGCGCCCTGATCGGCCCGCTGGCAGGCGGCCCGGCTGTTCGTCGGGCCGTCTCGATTGCGGGCGTGGCTATTTGCAAGCGCATCTGCGATAGTAAGCGGCCTAAGCATATCCGCTGATCTCGTCGGTGGCTCACAAAGCCATGACACAACGCTTCGTGCGTTCCCTTCCTTTCGCGTCTACCCGGCGCGCCCTGGACGACCTATCCGGTTGTCGTTGGAACTGCCATGCCCCGGTGGCCTGGCCGTTCGCCCAATAAAAACGACCACGATCCTCAGGACGCTCCCGATGAAATTCTCTCGTACCTTCACGGCGCTGGCCGCTGCCGCCGCGCTGACTGTCTCCTTTGCCGCGCAAGCTCGTGAATATTCCGTGTCCACCGTGCTGTCCGACGCCTTCCCCTGGGGCCAGGCAGCCGCCAAGTGGGCGGAGCTGGTGAATGAACGCTCCGAGGGCCGCATCACGCTGCGCGTGTATGACAACGCCCAGCTGGTGGCCGGCGACCAGACCAAGGAATTCTCCGCCATGCGTTCGGGGCTGATCGACATGGCGGTGGGCTCCACCATCAACTGGTCGCCCCAGGTGCCGGAGCTTAACCTGTTCTCGCTGCCGTTCCTGGTGGCCGACAATGGCGACATCGACGCCATCACCCAGGGCGAGGCCGCTCGCATGGCCTTCCAGGCCATCGAGAAGCGCGGCGTGGTGCCGCTGGCCTGGGGCGAGAACGGTTTCCGCCAGCTGTCTAACTCCAAAAAGCCGATCCGCACGCCGGACGACATCAAGGGCATGAAGATCCGCGTGGTGGGTTCGCCGCTGTTCCAGGACACCTTCTCCGCCCTGGGCGCCAACCCCACCCAGATGAGCTGGGCCGATGCCAAGCCGGCGCTGACCACCGGCGCGGTGGATGGCCAGGAGAACCCGCTGTCGGTGTTCGACGTGTCGCGCATCGACCAGGTGGATCAGAAGTACCTGACCCTGTGGGGCTACATGGCCGACCCGCTGATCTTCGCCGTCAGCCCCAACGTGTGGAAGACCTTCTCCGCCGAGGACCAGGCGCTGCTCAAGCAGGCCGCCATCGACGCCGGCAAGTGGGAGATCGAGAAGTCCCGCGCCGAGGAAGCCCAGCGCCTGGCCGCCATCCGCGAGCGTGGCGTGCGGGTGATCGAGCTGACCGAAGAAGAGCGCCAGGCCTTCGTGAAGGCCACTGCGCCCGTGTACCAGAAGTGGGAAAAGCGCATCGGCGCCGACCTGCTCAAGGCCGCGCGTGACGCCATCGCCGGCAATTGAGTGAGCGAAGGCGCCTGGCGCCTTCGGTTGTACGCGTCGGCACCCCCCCTTCGGGTGCCGGCCCTTGAGGTTCCCGTTATGAGTCATCGACCGGATGCCAGGTTCGAGCGCTGGCTGGCCACGCTTGCCCTCGTGGTGATCAGCCTGATCAGCCTGGCCAACGTGGTGGTGCGCTACGCCACCGACGCCTCGTTCGCCTTCACCGAGGAAATCTCCATCTTCATGCTGGTGGTGCTGACCTTCGCCGGCGCCGCCGTGGCCATGCGCCGCAACGGCCACATCCGCATCGCCCTGGTCGAGGAGAAGTTTCCGGCCCTGCGCGTGCCGCTGATCCTGTTCCAGTGGCTGTGCGGCATGGTCGTGCTGGGCCTGGTGGTCTGGTATGGCGGCGTGTTTGCCTGGCAGGAGTACCAGTGGGAGTCCGAATCCCCCGGCCTGGGGCTGCCCAACTGGTGGTACGTGATCTGGCTGCCGCTGCTGGCCCTGGCCATGGCCTGGCGCCTGACCCAGATGACCCTGGATCGTCTGCGCGGGAGGCTGCACGATGAGCGCTGATCTCTGGATGCTGCTGAGCTTCATCGCCTTCCTGGCGTTCGGTGTGCCGGTGGCCTTCGCCCTGGGCCTGGCCGGTGCGGTGGGCATTCTCACCGGCCTGTCGCCCGACATGCTGGCCACCCTGGGTACCAACACCTACAACGGTATCGCCAAGTACCCGCTGATCGCCATTCCGCTGTTCATCCTCACCGGGCTGATCTTCGAGAAATCCGGTGTGGCACTGCGCCTGGTGCAGTTCGCTCAGGCGCTGATCGGCCGCCGGCATGGCGGCCTGGCCGCGGTGGCGGTGCTGGTCTGCCTGATCATGGGAGGCATGAGCGGCTCCGGCCCGGCGGATGCCGCGGCGGTGGCCATGGTGATGTTGCCGAGCATGACCAGGGCGGGCTATCCCAAGCCGTTCTCGGCGACACTGATTGCCGCCTCGGCGTCGACGGCCATCCTGATTCCCCCATCGATCGCGCTGATCCTCTATTCGATCATCGTGCCGGGCGTGGACCTGCGCGCGCTGTTCGCCGCCGGCCTGTTCCCCGGTGTGCTGGCCGGTCTGGTGCTGCTGGTGCCGGCCTGGTGGCTGGCCCGTCGCAACGGCTGGGAGCAGCCGACCGACGAGCCGCGCCCGCCGCTGTGGCCGGCCTTCCGCCAGGCGCTGCCGGCGCTGTTCGCGCCGGTGCTGATCCTGGGTGGTCTGCGCAGCGGCCTGTTCACGCCCACCGAGGCGGCGGTGGTGGCGGTGACCTATGGCATCGTGATCGGCCTGTGGGTCACCCGCGAACTGCAATGGAAGCACCTGTGGTCGCTGATCGGCGAGGCGGCGGTGATCTCCGCTGTGGTCATGCTGATCATTGCCCTGGCGGGCATCTTTGCCTGGTCCGGCACCCTGCTGGGTACCTTCCGGGAGATGGCCGAGTTCCTGATCTCGCTGACCGACAACCCGGCAGTCATGCTGCTGCTGGTGATGATCGCCGTGCTGCTGGCCGGCATGCTGCTGGATGCGATCTCCATCTACATGATCCTGATGCCGGTGCTGATTCCCGTCATGCAGCACTTCGGCTGGAACCCGGTGTGGTTCGGCATCCTGCTGGCGATGAACATTGCCATCGGCCAGTTCACCCCGCCGGTGGCGGTAAACCTGCTGGTGACTACCGAGGCGGCGAAGATCCGTCTGGAGCAGACCGCCGGATGGGCCCTGCTGTTCGTGGCCACCATGGGCCTGGCGCTGCTGCTGGTCGCGGTTTTCCCGGAAATCGCCCTGTGGCTGCCGCGGGTGCTGGGGTACGAGCTGGGGTAGGGCGGACAAGGTCGTTCTTGTCCGCCGGGCGCGGCTGCGGTCGCGTGCCAATCGGCGGACAGGAAAGCCCTGTCCTCCCTATAGGCTGTCGTAGGGCGGTTGGCACATTTTTCCGGCCGCCGATTATGGCGTGCGTCCATGCCTCGTCCGGCGGCCAACGCTCCGCGTTGACCGCCCCCTACGGATGGTGCGCTCATGGCGAAGGGGGATTGCTCGCAGGGCGGTCGGCGCCTCCCTTCAGCCCCCTAGCCGTACCTCACGCCTTGCGCGCACCCCAGCCGTCGCTGCGCGGCTGGGCCTCGCTCAGGTTGAAGCCGTAGCGGCGGCAGGGGGGGCTGTACAGGCGCAGGTACTGGCCGAACACCCGCCACAGGTAGATGTCCCCGAAGTGGCGGTAGCCGAGCCGGTAGCAGGACTTCAGCGAGTCGAAGTTGGTGGATTCCACGTAGGAAATGATCCCCCGTGCGCCATG
>DATGNS010000138.1:0-14055 GCA_035306625.1 Pseudomonas sp.
GGGTCAGCACCATCTCGCCGCCCTCGCGGGACAGGTTCAGGCTGATGGTGCCCTGGTCCGGCTTGCCGGCGGCGCGGCGCACTTCGACCGGCTCGATGCCATGGTCGACGGCGTTGCGCAGCATGTGCTCCAGCGGCGCGACGATGCGCTCCAGCACGCTGCGGTCCATTTCCCCCTCGGCGTTGCCGACCACCATGTCCACCTGCTTGCCCAGTTCCGCCGCCACCTGGCGCACGATACGGCGCAGGCGCGGTACCAGGCGGTCGAAGGGCACCATGCGGGTGCGCATCAGGCCTTCCTGCAGCTCGGTGTTGACCCGCGCCTGCTGCAGCAGCAGGGTTTCCGCGTCGCGGTTCTTGGCGGCCAGGGTTTCCTTGAGGTCGAGCAGGTCGGAGGCCGACTCGAACAGCGCCCGCGACAGCTGCTGCAGCTGGGAATGGCGGTCCATCTCCAGCGGGTCGAAGTCCTCGTAGCCGGCGCGCTCGGCCTCGGCCTGGTAGCGGCTGAGGATCTGCGCCTGGGTTTCGGTGTCCAGACGACGCAACTGGTCGCGCACGCGCTCGATGGTGGCTTCCATCTCGTGCAGGGTGTAGCCCACGTCGCTGACCTGCTGCTCGACCCGACCGCGGAAGATGGAGGTCTCGCCGGCCAGGTTGACCAGCTCGTCCAGCAGTTCCGCCGGCACCTTGACCAGCTCCTGGGGCGCACGTCGCGTCGCGGCCTCGCGTGCTTCCTGGGCCTGACGCACGAAGGGCAGCACCTGGGGGGCGGCAGCGGAGGCCGGGGCGACGGTGGCCACGGCCTGACGCTCCTCGCTCACGGCCGGGGACGCCGGTGCCGGCGCTTCGACCGGAACCAGATCCTCCTCGTTGAGCAACCCGCGCAGCCCGTCGACCGCCGCCTGCAGGGTGGCGAATTCGCCGCGCACCAGCTCGTACAGTTCATGGGCCGCGGGCTCGCCTTTCTGGCGCGCCTCGATCAGCCGCTGCTCCAGCTCGTGGCTGAGGGTGCCGATGTGGGTCTGGCCGGCCAGGCGGGCGCCGCCCTTGAGGGTATGCAGTATGCGCAGCAGGTCGTCGAAGGGGACCGCCTCGCGCATGGCGTCCCAGTCCTGGATGCAGGCCTGCAGCGCCTCGATCAGCTCGTCGGCCTCCTCGCGGAAGATGTCGAGAATTTCCTCGTCCACCTCCTGGGCGGCCGGCGCGGGCGCAGGTTCGGGTTCGAACTCGGGCTCAGGCGCGGGTTCGGACGCCTCGAATTCAGGCTCGGGCTCGAATTCGGCCGGCAGGGCCGCCACCTCCGGCTCGACCACCGGCTGCAGGGTGACGGTGGGCGGTTCGCTGAGCTGTTCCTCGGGCGCCTGCGCCAGTTGCTGCAGCGCCTCGATCAGCGCGCTGCCGTCCGGCACCGGCTGGCCGTCGCGCACCGCCTCCAGCTGGGCGTGCACCCGGGCATGGCAGCGCTCCAGCAGATCGAACAGCGGCTCGCTGCTGCGCATCTGCCCGGCGGCCAGCCGGCGATAGAGCATCTCCAGCTCGTAGCCCAGATCACCGATGGGCTGCACGTCGGCCATGCGCGCGCACCCCTTGATGGTGTGCAGATCGCGCTGCAGGGTCTCGATTTCCACGCTGTTGGCCGGATCCAGGCGCCAGCGCTCCAGGGCCTGCCGGGCGTCCTCGATGAGGCCGAAGCTCTCTTCGAGGAACAGCGCCATCAGTTCCGGGTCGGCCTGCACGTCGAGGGCATCCACCTCGGCTTCGGCCGCCGGCGCCTGCAGCTCGATCTCCTCCAGTTCGCCGAAACCTTCCAGCTCCAGGCCTTCGGCCGCTTCCAGGGCCGACCACAGGTCGCTTTCCGGCGTGGCCGGCGGTGGCGTGTCGATTTCCTGCGGTTCCAGACTGACCGCCCCGGTGGTGCGGAAATCCTCGATGGCGCGAATCAGCGTGGTGGCCCGCGCCACCGGCTCGCGCGCCTGCAACTGATCGATCTGGTGCGCCAGGCGGTCATGGCACTTGTGCAGCAGCCAGGCCAGGGTCGGCTCGGGCCGGAAGCGCTGCTGCATCAGGCCTTCGTAGAGAAATTCCAATTCGTGGGCCAGGTCGCCGATGGCGGTGACCCCGGCCATGCGCGCGCCACCCTTGAGGGTGTGCAGGTCGCGCTGCAGGCCGGCCAGGGCGTCCAGGTCCTGGTTATCGGCCAGCCAGTCCTCCAGCAACTGCGCGGAGCTGTCGAGGATGTCCACCGCCTCCTCGAGGAAGATCGACACCATCTCCTCGTCCAGCGGCTCGTCCGGCTCCAGCACCGACATCGGCGTGCTGACCGGCCTGGGCGATTCCTCGACAGGCAGCGCGTCGACCCGGAGTTCCTCGACCGGCTGCTCCTCCGCGAAGGACTCCAGCTCCAGCGCATCGCTCTTCAGCAGCTCCTCGGGCAGCGCGTCGAAGTCAAACTCCGGCTCCGGCTCATCCAGCGCCAGCGGCCTGGCCAGCAGATCCAGCAGGGCGCTGATGCGCTCCGGGCGCGGCGTGACCTGCAGCGCCGCCGCCACCTGGTCCAGCATGCCGATCAGCGCCTCGTGGGCGGCCAGCATCTCGGTGAAGAACTGCTCGTCGGCGGCCAGGCGCTGTTCGGCCACGGCCCCGTAGACCTGCGATACCGCTTCACACAGCTCGCACAACGGCGCCAGCTTGGCCTGGCGGGCACCCTGCCAGAGGGCGTCGACCGCTTCGCGCAGGCTCTGCAGCGGGCTTTCGCACGCCTGGTCGCGCCATTGGCTCAGCAGCTCCTCACTGTCCAGCAGGGTGTCGATATGGTCGCCCAGATGACGACCCAGCAGCTCCGAGGCATGGGGTTCGCTGCTGGCGGCGCGACGCGCCTCGGCCTGGCTGAGGCGGTCCTTCTGCAGGGCCTGCACAGCCTGCTGGAAGGCCTCGGTGCCTGGCAGGGGCGCGTTGGGCGTGCTGTCCAGCTGCGCCAGGCCCTGCTGCAGCAAGTCGCGGGCCCGGGCCAACAGGGTGGCCAGCTCCCGGTCCACCGGGATCTGGTGATTGTGGAATTCCTTGACCAGGCGTTCCAGCGGCATGGCCACCTCGGCCATGGGCAGGATGCCGGCCATGTGGGCGCTGCCCTTGAGGGTGTGCAGGGCGCGCTGCAGGCGGTCGTTCACCGGCTGCGGCAGCATCTGCTCGCACTCGGCCAGGAAACGGTCCAGGGTCTCCAGATGGCTCTCCGCCTCGTTGCGGAAGATGTCCAGCAACTGCGGATCCAGACCGTTGCCGTCGGCGCCTTCGGCCGCACTGGCCTCGGTGACGGCGGCCGGCGGCTGCTGGCCCCGGGACAGGGCATGGGCCGCGGCGGCCAGCCGGTCCACGTCGTCACGCTGGCGCTGCGCCTTGGCGGCGAATTCCTCGATCAGCTCCGGCAGCAGGGCCACCACGTCGCCCACCACCTGGTGCACCGCGGGACCGGCCTCGATGCTGCGGTCCAGCAGGCGGTTGAACAGGCTCTCCACGGCCCAGGCCAGCTCGCCGATCACCAGCGCGCGCACCATGCGGCCACTGCCCTTGAGGGTGTGGAAGGCGCGTCGCACTTCGGTGAGGGCCGCGAAGTCGTCCTGGTCGGCGCGCCACTGGGGCAGGTACTGGTTGATGGTTTCCAGGACCTCGCCGGCCTCCTCGATGAACACCTCGACCAGCTCCTCGTCCACCGGCTCCTCGTCCGCGGCGGGCGGCAGCAGGCGCGGCGGCGTCTCGCTGGCGATCACCGGCGGCGTCGTGGCCGGCGCGGGAATTTCCACCGGAGTCGTCTCCGCGGGCGCGGCGCTTTCCGGGGTCCGCCCTTCGGCATCCAGCTCCAGCAGTTCGAACATGGACGGCTCAGGCGCTGGCGCGCTCGCCGCCAGCGGATCGGGCTCGGCGAACAGCTCGTCGACGAAGCCTTCCAGGGTTTCCGGGGCCGCGCTCACCAGGGGCTCGGCGGGCTGCGCCGGCTCGCTCAGGTCCTCGGCCAGCCAGTCCAGGGCCGGCTCGTCGGTCGGCGAGGCGTCCAGCGCCCGCGGCGGATAGCCCAGGCTGCACAGGCTTTCCTCGGCCACGTCGAGGATCAGTTCGCCCTGGCTGGCGTGGTCCTCGTTGAGGCGCTCCAGGTAGTACTCGACGCCGGTGATGGCATCGGCCAGGGTGTCCAGGTGCTGCCAGTCCGGCACCGCGCGCGGCTCCAGCAGGCGCTCGCAGATGTAGCGTTTGCAGGCCTCCAGCAGTTCGGCGGCGCGCTGCAGCGGAATCATGCCCAGGCCGCCACGCACCTGGGTGAGCAGCTCGGGCACCCGGGCCAGGTGCTCGTGGTTCCACTGCGAGGCGATGAACTCGATGATGGCGTCCTTGGCCTGCTCCAGCCCGGTACGCGCCTCGCGGATCACCAGCTGGTGGATCTGCGCCACATCGGTGGTGGGCAGACGGCTCTGCTCGTTCTGGTTGTCGTTGTCCATGCCGGCAATGCCGGACAGGGTGGCTTCCACGTAGAGCAGCGCGCCGGCGATGTCCATGAGCACCGCGTCATCCGCGGCGCGGAGCCCCTCGGTCAGCTGCTGGACGGTGTCCAGCTGGTCGAGGATGGCCTTGCGTGGCTGGGCGAAGCCGAGCACCGCCAGGGTGTCGGCGATCTGCTTGAGGGGTGCGCGCAGGCCGCCGATCTCGTCGCGGTTCTGCCGATCGCTGCGCACGAACAGGTCGAGCGCATCCTTGATACGCACCAGCTCCTCGCACAGGGCGGCGACCACCGAGCGAATGGCGCCACGGTCCGGCCCCACCAGCTGGGTGGGCGCGGCGGCGCTCTCGCCAGCGCCGGGCAGGGCCTGGTCGAGGCCAAAGCGCGCGCGCAACTCGGCGATGCGCGGCGTCTCGAAGCTGGCCCTGGCCAGCTGGAACAGCAGCTTGCGGGTCAGTTCCGCCGGCAGCGTCCGGTTGAGCCCGGCCGGGCCGTCGCTGACCAGCTGCTTGAGCTCCCGGTCCAGCTGCTGCAGCAGGCCGTGCACCGCGGCCTCGCCCGGCACGCTGCCGCTCTGCAGACCCTCGACCACACCGGCGGCGATTTCCCACAGCGGCTCCAATGGCGCGTCGCGGCTCACGTCGGCCAGCTTCAGGTAGACCTTTTCCAGCTGGGCCAGCGCCTTCTCCGGCTCCTGGCCGCGCAGCAGTGCCACCATGGCTGCCTGCTGCAGCTGGCGCAGCTTGCGCAGCAGCTGGGAGAACTCCGGGGTGTCCAGCTGCGCCAGGGCTTCCGGCGGCAGCGGCGGGATCGACAGGCTCAGTTCGGGACTGAACAGGCTGGTTTCCGGCAGCGGCTGGTCGCCCCGCACGCGGCGCAGGTCGTTGAGCAGGCCGAGCAGCAGCAGCGGCTGGTCGCTGCGGCTGGCGTGCACCCGGTCCAGGTAGACCGGCAGCTGCAGGATGGCCTGCATCAGCACCTGCAGGGCTTCGCCATCCTCGCCGATCGAGCCGTCCAGCAGGGCCTGGGTCAGGCGCTCCATCTCCTCGGTGAGCAGGGCCGCGCCGTGCAGCTCCACCATGCGCAGGGTGCCGTGCACCTGGTGGACATAGGTCAGGCAGAAATTCAGGCGTGCACGGTCCTCGCGGTTCTCCACGTAGGCTTCCAGCGCCTGGCGCGCCTGGTCGAGCGTCTCGGCGATTTCGCCCTTGACCCATTCCAGGGCGACATAGTCGTGCCGATCCCCCATAGCCACTCCAGTCATTCGCGTATCCGGGTAAAGGCCAGAACCCGCTCATCCTCCACCGGGCGCAGCGCCGGGTGTCGCCAGCCGGTGATTTCGCCCACGCCGAGGACCAGCAGCCCTCCCGGGGCCAGGCGCTCGGCCAGGCGGTTGAGGATGTCGCGCCGCCGCCAGCGGCGGAAATAGATCAGCAGGTTCTGGCAGAAAATCACGTCCAGGCCGGCCCAGGGCGCCGCGTCCAGGTCCAGCACGTTGAGGCGGGCGAAGCACACCCGCTCGGTCAGTTCGCTGGTCACGCGCCAGCCACCGGGTTCGCTGTGCAGGTAGCGCGCGCGTCGCGCGGCATCCAGAGCCTCCAGGCGGCGCTCGTCGTAGCGGGCCTCGCGGGCCTCGCGCAGCGCGGCCTGGCTGATGTCGGTGGCGATCACGCCGAAGTCCAGCGGCCGCGCCGCGCGGCGCTGAACCTCGGCGGCGGACATGGCCAGCGAGTAGGCCTCCTCGCCGCTGGCGCAGCCCAGGCTCCACAGCAGCCAGGAACGATCCAGGCAGCGACTCAGGTGGCCTTCCAGCAGGGCGAACGAGGGGGCATGCCGGTAGAAGCGGGTTTCCCGCACGGTCAGGCGGTCCAGCAGAGTGGCCCATTCCAGGGCGCCACGGGGGCCTTCGCTGACCAGCCGCAGGTAGGCCTGGTAGTCGTCCAGGCCCAGCTCGCGCATGCGCTGCACCAGCCGGGTCTGCAGGAAGGCACGGCGCGACTCGCCCAGCACCTGGCCGGTGCGTTCCTCGATCAGCCCGCTCCAGGCGCGGAACTGCGCCGTGCTCATGTCGGCCAGGGGTTTCAAGGCCCAGACGCCGCTTGGCTGCATGCCGTGCCCCTCGCTCAAGGCTTCCATCGGCGACCCTGGCGGGCGCCCCGTTCCCGTCAGGCCTCCCCGCCGCCGGCCGGCAGCTTGAAGCCGGACACGGAGTTGCGCATGTCGCTGGCCAGCTTGGCCAGGTTACCGATGCTGCGTGCCGTGGCGGTGGTACCGGCGGAGGTCTGCGAGGTGATCTCCTGAATGACGTTCATGGTGCTGGAGATGTGGCCGGCGGAGGCGGCCTGCTGGCGCGCCGCGTTGGAAATGTTCTGGATCAGCGCCGCGAGGGTCTTGGATACCTTCTCGATCTCTTCCAGGGCCACACCGGCGTCCTGCGCCAGATGGGCGCCGCGCACCACCTCTGCGGTGGTCTGCTCCATGGAGATCACCGCCTCGTTGGTGTCGGTCTGGATCGCCTTCACCAGGGTTTCGATCTGCTTGGTCGCCGCCGAGGAGCGTTCGGCCAGGCGCTGCACTTCGTCGGCCACCACCGCGAAGCCGCGGCCGGCGTCGCCGGCCATGGACGCCTGGATGGCGGCGTTCAGGGCGAGGATGTTGGTCTGGTCGGCGATGTCGTTGATCAGGCTGACGATGTCGCCGATCTCCTGGGACGACTCACCCAGGCGCTTGATGCGCTTGGCGGTGTCCTGGATCTGCTCGCGGATGCTGTCCATGCCGGTGATGGTGTTGTGCACCACCTCGTTGCCCTTGTTGGCGATGGCCACGGAGCGCTCCGCCACCGCGGCGGATTCGGCGGCGTTGGCCGACACCTGGTCAATGGACACGGCCATCTGGTTGACGGCCGCCGAGGCGCCGGCGATTTCCTGGGCCTGATGCTCGGAAGCCTCGGCCAGATGCATGGCGGTGGCCTGGGTCTCCTGAGCCGCGGCGGATACCTGCACGGCGGTCTGGTTGATGGCGCGCACCAGATCGCGCATCTGGTCGATGGAGAAGTTGATCGAGTCGGCGATGGCGCCGGTGAAGTCCTCGGTCACCGTGGCGGTCACCGTCAGGTCACCGTCGGCCAGGTCGGCGATCTCGTCAAGCAGACGCAGAATGGCCGCCTGGTTGCGCTCGTTCTTCTCGGCGGTTTCCTGCAGCCGCTTGCGGGTGTCGGTCACCATCACCGAACCGATGAGGATCACCGAGGCCAGCGCCAGGGCGCCCAGCACATAGGTGGCGATGGTGTTCAGGTAACGGCCGTTGGCCAGCTCGTCGAAACCCACCGCCAGGTCGGAGGCCTTGTTCAGCATGGTCTGCGAGGTGGTGAAGATGTTGCCGGCCGACTCACGCACCTGGAACAGCTCGGGGGAGGTCTCCAGGATCTCGTCCACCGAGCCGGAGACGAACTCGAACAGTTCGGCAATCTCGGCCAGGCGCTCACGCGCCTCGGGCTCGGAAACCCGGGTGATTTCCATGGCGCGGCTGCCTTCGAGCATGGCGGTCAGCACGCGGCCGAACAGGCTGGCGTCGCGGCCGAACATGTCGGCGGCCTGCACCGAGTCCTCGTCACCGGCCAGCACCTTGTTCACCGCGCCGAGGATTCGCTCGGCCAGCAGCGACTGACGCTGGGCCACGGCCACCTGGCCGGCGGGCGCGCCGCTCTGCAGCAGGATGTCCACCACTTCCTCGTACTCGACCTGCAGCTGAGGAATGGTTTCCGACAGGGTGGCCGCCACCTGGTGCAGGGACAGCACGGTCTGTTCGCTGGCGAGGATCACGTCGGTGTCGCGGCGCAGGCGGTTCCAGTCCTTCTCCACCGCCTCCATCAGTTCGGCGACCTCGAAGGGCACCATCGGCAGACCGGTTTCCGGGTTGCCCTTGGTCAGGTAGCCCCAGCGGCGGTCGAAGTCATTGCGGGCATCCTTGAGCAGGGCGAAGGCTTCGGCCTTGCCCGCCGCCGCTTCGGTGGCGTTCTTGGCGATACGCTGCGACAGCACGCGCAGCTCACCGGCGTGGGTGATGTACTCGGTGTCGTAGCCGGACTGCACATTCAGGTATGTGAAGTTGGCGAACAGCAGCACGATGGAGACGATGAGGCCAACGAACAGGCCCGCGATCAGCGAGCTGCTGCGCATGCCCGAAAAGAGGTTTCCCGCGTTCTTTATCTTCATGAATGGCCCCCGCCTGGACCCACCGCATTTCCCATTTCTTCAAGTCAACGGGCCGAATGCCGACCCACCAAATAAGCGTCACACCGCGACGTCGAGGAAGTCCTCGTGCTGGGCCAGCCGCTGCGGACTGAAGACCAGCCAGGGCTGGGTGCGATTGAACACGCCGTAGATGAAAGGCCGGAGCGACGCATCCAGCGGCGGCAACTGCTCGGTGAAGGAATCGACCGGGAAGTGCTGCATGCCGAACACCTCGTCCACGACCAGGCCGGACAGCACGTCCCGCTGCTCCACCACCAGCACCCGGCGCTGTTTGCGCGGCGCCTTGAGCTCCGCGCCGAAGAAACCGCACAGGTCGATCAGCGGCATCAGCCGACCACGCACGTTGGCCACCCCCCAGACCCAGCTCTTGACCCCGGGCAGCGGGGTGTAACGCGGCTCGTGCAGCACCTCGCCCACCTCGCCCATGGGCGCCACGAACAGGCGCTCGCCCATGCGGAAACCGATGCCGCTCCAGGTCTGCTGGGTTTCCACCTGGGCCGGCAGGCCGGCCGCCAGCAGACGGCAGCGCTGATCGATGCCGAGCAGAAGGTCGAAGGGAGTCGGTTGTCCGGACATGTGCCCTGCCGTGCCGGGTGATCTGGAGCGGGACTGGCTCAGCCGGCCAGCACCGCGTTCAGCGTCTTGATCAGCGTGGCCTCGTCCACCGGCTTGGTCAGGTAGTCGCGGGCACCCTGGCGCTTGCCCCAGACCTTATCGGTTTCCTGATCCTTGGTGGTGACGATGATGACGGGAATGTGACTGGTTTCCTCGTCCTTGGTCAGCTGGCGGGTGGCCTGGAAGCCGTTGAGGCCCGGCATTACAACGTCCATCAGCACGGCGTCGGGCTTTTCCTGGCGGGCCAGGGCCACGCCATCAGCACCGTTTTCGGCCTTGAGCACCTGATGCCCGTTCTTTTCGAGCATTTCGGTGAGCTTGTACATCTCGGTCGGAGAGTCATCAACAATCAGAATGCGAGCCATGGTGTTCCCCATACGAAATTACAACGGTCCGTCGCAGGACTCAGGATACCTGTTCGCTCGGCACGAAATCCGGCACGTGGGCCTTGATCGCACCCAGCAGTTCTTCCTTGCTGAATGGTTTGGTGAGGTATTGATCGGAGCCCACGATCCGTCCCTTGGCCTTGTCGAACAGGCCGTCCTTGGACGAGAGCATGATCACCGGCGTGGATTTGAAGGCGCTGTTGTTCTTGATCAGCGCGCAGGTCTGATAGCCGTCCAGGCGCGGCATCATGATGTCGACAAAGATGATGTTCGGGTGCGTGTCGGCGATCTTGGCCAGGGCATCGAAGCCGTCCACGGCGGTGATGACCTCGCAGCCGACCTTCTTCAGCAGGGTTTCCGCGGTGCGGCGAATCGTCTTCGAGTCGTCGATCACCATCACTTTCAAACTGCCGGAATGCTGTTCCATTATCGCCCTACCATTGCCTCGGTGAGTCGTTGTCGTGCGCTTCGCCTGCGCCTGAGACCGGTCTAAGACAGGGCTTGCGACCTGTCGTCGGCCTTTGTAGCACAGGAGCCGGACGGCAATCCACAGAGCCGGTCACCCTGCGGATTCAACCTTGACCGGGGGCAACGCCGGCGCCACCCTTGACACCCCCTGCGCCGGCCGCCACATCAGCGACCGGCCATCACGCTGCTGAGGAACACCCATGAGCATTCGTCTCGGGATCGTGATGGATCCCATCGCGGCCATTGCCTTCAAGAAGGACAGCTCGCTGGCCATGCTGCTGGCCGCCCAGTCCCGCGGCTGGCCCCTGTTCTACATGGAGCAGCAGGACCTGTACCAGCGCGGCCACCAGGCCCGCGCCCGGGTGCGCCCGCTGCGCGTGTTCAACGATCCGGCGCACTGGTTCGAGCTGGACGCCGAGCAGGACATCGCCCTGGAAGAGCTGGACGTGATCCTCATGCGCAAGGATCCGCCGTTCAACAGCGAGTACATCTATGCCACCTACCTGCTGGAACTGGCCGAGAAGGCCGGCAGCCTGGTGGTCAACAGCCCGCGCAGCCTGCGCGACTGCAACGAGAAGTTCTTCGCCACCCAGTTTCCGCAGTGCACACCGCCGACCCTGGTGAGCCGACGCGCCGACATTCTGCGAGACTTCGCTCGCGAACACCGTGACGTCATCCTCAAACCCCTGGACGAGATGGGCGGCGCCTCCATTTTCCGCCATCGCGAGGGCGACCCGAACCTGTCGGTGATCCTCGAGACGCTGACCGACCACGGCAGCCGGCAGATCATGGCGCAGCGCTACATCCCGGAGATCCGGGACGGCGACAAGCGCATCCTGATGATCGACGGCGAGCCGGTGCCCTACTGCCTGGCGCGCATTCCCGCGCAGGGCGAGACGCGCGGCAACCTGGCCGCCGGCGGCCGCGGTGAGCCCCGACCGCTCTCCGAGCGCGATCGCGAGATCGCCGCCATCGTCGGCCCGGAGCTGCGCAAGCGCGGCCTGCTGTTCGTCGGCCTGGATGTGATCGGCGACTACCTCACCGAGATCAACGTGACCAGCCCGACCTGCATCCGCGAGATCGACGCCGCCTACGACACGCGCATCGGCGACCGCCTGATGGACGCCATCGCCGGCCGCCTGGGTCGCGGCTGAGCGATACCCGGAAGCGCTGCCTGGTTCATGGACATTTACCCCGGCACTGGGCAGACTTCCCGGGTTTTCACCGGCGCCTTCTTGCGATGACTGCAGCCCTTACCCGCCATCCGGAGCCCGCTCGGGTCCGTCCCGCCGACCGCCTGGGTTTCACCCTGTTCCTGGCGGTGGCGCTGCATGTCGCGCTGATCTTCGGCGTCGGTTTCAGCCTGGCCAGACCCGGCGAGGTCAGTCGCTCGCTGGAAATCACCCTGTCCACCTTCAAGAGCCAGGAAGCCCCCGAGGACGCCGACTTCCTGGCCCAGGACAACCAGCAGGGCAGCGGTACCCTGGAACACAAGGCGGCGCCCAGCACCACCGAGATCGCCCCTTTCCAGGACACCGAGATCAACCGGGTCACCCCGCCGCCGGCCGCCCCGCCGGAGGTGCCGCGCGAGGCGCCCCAGGCGGCCCTGGCCACCCGCACGCCGCAGCCCGAGAAGACCCCGGTGCAGACCGAGCAGCAGAAGGTCGAGAAGCAGCGGCCCGCGCCGGAATTCGACAGCTCGCAGCTGTCTGCGGAGATCGCCAGCCTGGAGGCCGACCTGGCCCTGGAGCGCCAGCTGTACGCCAAGCGCCCGAAGATCCACCGCCTCAACGCCGCCTCGACCATGCGCGACAAGGGCGCCTGGTACAAGGACGAGTGGCGGCGCAAGGTGGAGCGCATCGGCAACCTCAACTACCCCGACGAGGCGCGCCGCCAGCAGCTGTACGGCAGCCTGCGCCTACTGGTGTCGATCCGCCGCGACGGCTCGCTGCACGAGGTGCAGGTGCTGGAGTCCTCCGGCCAGCCGGTGCTCGACCAGGCGGCCATCCGCATCGTGCACCTGGCCGCGCCGTACGCCCCCTTCACCGGCGACCTGGCCGAATTCGACCGCCTGGAAATCATCCGCACCTGGCGCTTCGAGCGCGGCGACCGGCTGTCCAGCCAGTAAGCCATCCCGCGAGGCCGGAACATCCCGCCGGAGCGGCCTTCACATGACCGCTGCCCTGACAGGCCTGCGCGGCCGCCACTCCGCCTCACTTGCCGCCCTTACCGCGAAGGCCGACACTTAGGCCCATGAACACGACCGATATCTACCTGAAGAACCAGCTGCTGATCGCCATGCCCCATCTGGCCGACCCGAATTTCGCCCAGACGCTGATCTACCTGGTGGAACACAACGAGCATGGCGCCATGGGGCTGGTGGTCAACCGCCCCAGCGGCCTGGACCTGGCCGATATTCTCGAGCAGCTGCGTCCCGACCAGCCGCCGGCGCCGGACTGCTACGAGCAGCCGGTCTACACCGGCGGCCCGGTGCAGACCGATCGCGGCTTCGTGCTGCACGACAGCGGCTGGCGCTACCAGGCCACCCTCGACCTCGGCGAGCTGGCGCTGTCCACTTCGCTGGATGTGATCTACGCCATCGCCGATGGCCATGGCCCGCGCCGCAGCCTGATCACCCTCGGCTACGCCGGCTGGGATGCCGGTCAGCTGGAGGCGGAAATCGCCGACAACACCTGGCTGCACTGCCCCTGCGACACCCGCCTGCTGTTCGAGCTGCCGGCCGAGCAGCGCCTGCTGGCGGCCGCCGCCACGCTGGGCGTCGACCTCAACTTGCTGAGCAGCCAGGCGGGCCACGCATGAACGACACCTTGCGCCTGGTGCTGTGCTTCGACTACGGCACCAAGCAGATCGGCGTGGCGGTTGGCCAGACGGTCACCGGCCAGGCCCGCGAGCTGTGCGTGCTCAAGGCGCAGAACGGCGTGCCCGACTGGGGCCGCGTCGAGGCGCTGATCAAGGAGTGGCAACCCGACGCCATCGTGGTCGGCCTGCCGCTGAACATGGACGGCACCCCCAGCGACATGAGCGAGCGCGCCGAGAAGTTCGCTCGCCGCCTGCATGGCCGCTTCAACGTGCCGGTCCACACCCACGACGAACGCCTGACCACCTTCGAGGCCAAGGGCCAGCGCCTGCGCGAGGGCCAGCGCGGCGGCTACCGGGAACGCCCGGTGGACGCGCTGGCCGCCGCCCTGCTGCTGGAGGGCTGGTTCGAGGCCCGCGGATAACCTCTTGCCGGCCGCACGGGCCGCATCATTCAAGGAGCGACCATGACCCTTCCCAATCCCACCGAACTGCTGCCGCGCATGGCCCGCGACCTGCGTGCCCACCTGGCCGCCCGGCAGATCAGCGACCCGCGTTTCATCGGCATCCAGACCGGCGGCCTGTGGGTCGCCCAGGCGCTGCTCGAGGAGCTGGACGAACGCGGGCCACTCGGCGCGCTGAACGTGTCCTTCTACCGCGACGACTTCAGCCGCACCGGCCTGCATCCCCAGGTCGGCCCGTCCAACCTGCCCTTCGAGATCGAGAACCAGCACCTGGTGCTGATCGACGACGTGCTGATGAGCGGGCGCACCGTGCGCGCGGCCCTCAACGAACTGTTCGACTACGGCCGCCCGGCCAGCGTGACGCTGGTCTGTCTGCTCGACCTGGATGCCCGCGAGTTGCCGATTCGTGCCGATGTTCTGGGCGCAACCCTGTCGCTGGCCCCCGATGAGCGCGTAAAATTGCTCGGCCCTTCGCCGCTCGCCCTCGAGCGCCAGATGCTTGCATCCCAATGAGAACCGAACGATGCCGACCGCCGCCATCAAGCGCCCGCTGCAGTTGAACGACCT
>DATGNS010000139.1:0-16280 GCA_035306625.1 Pseudomonas sp.
TGCGAGCAGTTGCCGGAAGCGCTGGCTGATCGGCTGGCCAGTTACCGCCGGCACAAGCGCCTGATCGCGATGGTGAACGGCGGGGCAGTGGCGTACGGCTAGTGCCAGGATGGAGAGGCTGGTGCCTGTTTGCGGCGGCCAGAACAAAAAAGGGGTTAGCTTGCGCTAACCCCTTGTTTTGTATGGTGGCTACACCGGGACTTGAACCTGGGACATCAGCATTATGAATGCTGCGCTCTAACCAACTGAGCTATGTAGCCGAGATGGCGCGCATTATTCCCATCCCGCGGAGGGCTGTCAACACCCTTCCGCAAAAAATTTTCCGTTGCTTTCAATCGCTTAGCATCGAGGCCCCTGGCGGGCGTGACGGCCGTGGGCTCGTCGCCATCACTTTGATACTATCGGCGCCTGCCTCCGCCAGGTTTTCCGGACCAGCTGCCCGTGGCAGTGGCAAAAGAATGGCCTGACAGTGGTATATTTCGCGCATTTTTTACAGCGGGCCGGCTCATGGATCTTTTGGAAGTACAGCATCTCGCACGCGGAGCCCAGCACGGGGCCAAACTGCATGCCCAGCTGGAGGGACGCCTGTTCAGGGTGACGTCCGGCGTGGTCAGCGTGCATACCGAGCGGGGCATGTGGGTTGTGCCGCCGGGATTCATGGCCTGGATTCCGCCGATGCAGCTGCATCTGCCGGTGACCCACGGCGACATGCGCGGCCTGCGCCTGAATTTCGCCGAGACCTGGAGTCGCGAGCAGATGCCCGCCGCGGCCCGGGTGATCCGTCAGACGCCGCTGCTGGTGTCGCTGCTCGAGGAGATGCCTCTCGACCCCAGCCAGAACGCCGTCTACCTGCAGGTGTTCGCCGACGCCTTCGCGCGCAAGCCGGAACAGGACCTGTTCCTGCCGGTGCCCAACGACGAGCGCCTGCGGCGCATCACCCAGGGATTGTTCGAACAGCCCGACAACGATGCCGACCTGGATGAGTGGGTGGAGATCATCGGGGTGCCGCGCCGCACGCTGACCCGTCGCTTCAACAGGGAAACCGGCATGAGCTTCGCCCAGTGGCGCCAGCAACTGCGCCTGATGCTGGCCATGGAGCAGCTGGCCGCTGGCGAGCCGATCGCCGAGGTGGCCCCGCGCGTGGGCTATCAGAGTGTCAGTGCCTTCATCCAGGTGTTCCGTCGTGCCCTGGGCGAAACGCCCAAGAGCATGTTCGCTTCCTGATCCGTGACCGACCGCCGTGCCAAAAGTGGCATGGCAGGGTTGCCAATCGGCTTTCTCGATCTAGGCTTACGCCGCTCTGGCGCGCCGGTTCCCTGCGGATCGGCACGCCAGGCGGGTGTCCGGCCTCTTCTTTTTTCATTACTTGCCGGGCGCCCTCAGTCAGCATGCGTAAGGAGACGATCATGACTGCCGTGTTCCGCAACATCGAAGAACTGCTGGCCGCCGAAGGCCGTGAGCTGGGCGTTACCGAATGGCTGGAGATGACCCAGGAGCGGGTCAACCTGTTTGCCGAGGCCACCGGCGACCATCAGTGGATCCACGTGGATCCCGAGCGCGCCGCGAAGACGCCGTTCGGTGGCTGCATCGCCCACGGCTACCTGACCCTGTCGCTGGCCAGCCTGTTCATCAACCAGCTGATGCGTGTGGAAAACCTGGTCATGGGCGTCAACTACGGCTGCGACAAGGTACGTTTCCCGGCGCCGGTGAAGGTCGGCTCCCGGGTGCGGGGCAACGGCCTGATCCTCAAGGCCGAGCGCGTGGGCGATGCCGTGCAGCTGGCCGTGCGCCTCACCGTGGAGATCGAGGGTCAGGAAAAGCCCGCCTGCGTGGCCGATACCCTGGCGCGCTTCGTGTTCATGCCGGGCAAATAGCGATTCGCTGCCTGCTGCCGGAAAGGGGCCTGCGGCCCCTTTTCCGTTTGCGCAGGGGCGAAGGTATATGCTCTCTGGCGGAAGAACAGGAGGGAACTCATCATGGAAACGCAGCAACTGCACCGCGGACGACTGATCGACCATCTGCAACTGGTAGTGCGCGACCTGGCCGCCAGCCAGGCCTTCTACGAGGCAGTGCTGGCCGCCCTGGAAATTCCCATCGGGGGCAGGGGAGAGGACTACTTCTGGGCCGACGAACTGTTCGTGTCCACCATGGACAGCCCCGCCGCGCTAGGCCAGTTGACCGGCCGGCATCACCTGGCCTTCCAGGCCAGGGACCGCGCCATGGTCGATGCCTTCTACCAGGCCGCGCTGGCCAACGGCGGCACCGACAACGGCGCCCCTGGTGAGCGCGGCTATCACCCGGGCTACTACGCGGCCTTCGTGCTCGACCCGGATGGCAACAACATCGAGGCGGTGTATCACGGCCCGGCGCGGCGGAATGTGGGCTCCGTCGAGATCACCTTCTGAACCGACGTCCCTTCGGCCTGTGGCGGGCGTTGCGTCGCCGCGGGCGGACCGCTGGAGTCCTCCGCGGGCGCGGGCCGCGCCGTATCCACGTTCGTTTGGCGAGGCTGCCAGTTCCCCGGGTCGTTCAGGCCAATCTTGAGCGGCATTCAAGGATGCTAGGTTCGCCTCCTGATCGCCACCCAAGACAATCCAGCCCCGGGAGCCGCACCATGGAAAAACTGAGACATGGACCTGAAGACCTTACATGCCGCAGTGAACGGACAGGGTTCCATTCGGAGGGTGTCTGGTGTGCGGCCACGCTGCATTGGCCGGCGGACGTCAGCCAGCAGCCAAGGCCGGCCATTCTCATGGTGCATGGGTGGGGGGGTATTCAGGACGCCCTGACTGTGCCCTTCTACGAAGAGTTCACCCGTGCCGGGTATGTGGTCATGACGTTTGACTACCGCGGCTGGGGTGACAGCGCCGGGCTTCCCCGACAAACCATTTCGGCGCGTCAGCGCATGCGCGACGCCGATGCGGCACTCGCATTCCTCAAAACCCGGCCGGGTGTTGATCCCGCCAGAATCGTGGTCTGGGGCTCGTCGTTTGGCGGTGGCCATGCGGTGGAGCTTGCCGCGGATCACCCCGAACTGGCCGGGGTGATCGCCCAGGTGCCCATGCTGGATGGCATGGCCGCGGTACTGGCAGTGCCGCCGCTGCGCTTGATGAGGTTCGCTCTTTACTGTCTGGCCGACCTGATCAAGCCGGGGCGCCCCGTTTACATTCCGGTGGTCAGCGAGCCCGGAGCGTTTTCTTCAATGGACAGGGATGATGCCCATAAGGCCCTGCAGCTGGCGGAACGCAGCTTGGGGCGCAGGTATGACAACCGTGTCGCTGCGCGCTCGCTGATGACCATGGGCCCCTATCGTCCGCTCAAGCGACTGAAGGAAATCCGGGTGCCCACCTTGCTGCTGGGGGCCACCGAGGACACGGTCGCTCCCTTCGTGGAATCGGCAATCCGCAGGACAGGGAATCCCTGCATCAGGGTGGAAACGATCAAGGCCAACCATTTCCAACCCTACTTCGAGCCTTTCTTCAGCGAGGTCATACGCAAGGAACTGGAGTTCCTGAAGAGCCTGCACCCCGCGACGGAAAAGAAGGAGCGGCAACAGAGCCTGGCGTAGCTGACTGGCCAGGTCCTGAAACGGCCATGTCGGATGTCTGCCCGTGCTCGACGCGAAGCGCTGCTGGCAGGCCCTTGTGCCCGGCAATGAAAAACCCCTTGCAGCCACTGGCTGCAAGGGGTTCGGGGTCCGGCAGGGTTCGCTGAGAGCCAGCGGAATCCTCAGACGTTGAAGCGGAAGTGCATCACGTCGCCGTCCTGGACGATGTAATCCTTGCCTTCCAGACGCCACTTGCCGGCTTCCTTGGCGCCGGCTTCGCCCTTGTACTGGATGAAGTCGTCGTAGGCGATGACTTCGGCGCGGATGAAGCCCTTTTCGAAGTCGGTGTGGATCACGCCGGCGGCCTGGGGGGCGGTGGCGCCGACCTTGACGGTCCAGGCGCGCACTTCCTTCACCCCGGCGGTGAAGTAGGTCTGCAGGTTGAGCAGCTGGTAGCCGGCGCGGATCACGCGGTTCAGGCCCGGCTCTTCCATGCCCATGGACTCGAGGAACATCAGTTTCTCCTCGTCGTCGTCCAGCTCGGCGATTTCCGCCTCGATCTTGTTGCACACCGGCACCACGATGGCGCCTTCTTCTTCGGCGATGGCCTTCACCACGTCCAGGTGCGGGTTGTTCTCGAAGCCGTCCTCGGCCACGTTGGCGATGTACATCACCGGCTTGGTGGTCAGCAGGTGGAAGGTGCGGGCCAGCTTCTTCTCCTCGTCACCCAGGCTCTTGAGCAGGCTGCGCGCCGGCTTGCCTTCGGTGAGGTGGGGGATGAGCTTCTCCAGCAGGTTCTTCTGCGCCACCGCTTCCTTGTCGCCGCCCTTGGCGGTGCGGGCCACGCGCTGCAGCTGCTTTTCGCAGCTTTCCAGGTCGGCCATGATCAGCTCGAGGTCGATGATCTCGATGTCACGCCTGGGGTCCACGCTGTTGGCCACGTGGATGACGTTGTCGTCCTCGAAGCAGCGCACCACGTGGGCGATGGCGTCGGTCTCGCGGATGTTGGCCAGGAACTTGTTGCCCAGGCCCTCACCCTTGGAGGCGCCGGCCACCAGGCCGGCGATGTCGACGAATTCCATGGTGGTGGGCAGCACGCGCTCGGGCTTGACGATGGCCGCCAGGGCATCCAGGCGCGGGTCGGGCATCGGCACGATGCCGCTGTTGGGCTCGATGGTGCAGAACGGGAAGTTCTCCGCGGCGATGCCGGACTTGGTCAGGGCGTTGAACAGGGTGGACTTGCCGACGTTCGGCAGGCCAACGATGCCGCAATTGAATCCCATGGTGTATCCCTCGCGGAGATGAAGCTGAAAAAGGGGAGTGGTCAGGCTTTCTTGCTGTGCAGGGTCTGCATGGCCTTGGTCCAGTCGCCGGCCAGAATCTCCGGGACGACCTCCAGGGCGTTGTCGATGCTTCGGTCCAGCAGTTCCTGCTCGCTGCGCGGCGCGCGGCTGAGCACGTAGCCGGAGACCAGGGAAGCATGGCCGGGATGGCCGATGCCCAGGCGCAGGCGATGGAAGCCGTTGTTGTTGCCGAGCTGGGCGATGATGTCGCGCAGCCCGTTGTGCCCGCCGTGCCCGCCGCCCTTCTTGAGCCTGGCGACGCCCGGGGGCATGTCGAGTTCGTCGTGGGCCACCAGGATGGCATCGGGTTCGATGCGGAAGAACCGGGCCAGCGCGGCAACGGCCTGTCCGCTGCGGTTCATGTAGGTGGTGGGGATGAGCAGACGAACGTCCTGGCCCTGATGGGTGAACTTGCCCACCAAGCCGAAATACTTCTTGTCGAGTGCCAGGCGCGCGCCCTTGAGGTCGGCGAGGCGCTCAACGAAGAGGGCCCCTGCGTTATGCCGGGTCTGGTCGTATTCGGGGCCTGGATTGCCCAGACCGACGATCAGTTGAATAGCCGTCACAGCGAGGGGCCCTTCCGGTGCTTCGAGTGGTCCTGGGGGCAGGACTTACTCGGCGGCGCCTTCTTCCGGCTCGCTGGCGGCAGCGGAGGCGCGGGAAGCCTTGACGTTGGCGACCACCAGGTCGTTGCCGTGGGTCAGGGCCAGCAGCTCAACACCCTTCGGCAGGGTCAGCTGGGACAGGTGGATGTTCTGACCGATTTCCAGGTTGGCCACGTCCACGTCGATGAAGTCCGGCAGGTCCTTCGGCAGGCAGGAAACTTCCAGCTCCGGAGTGACGCGGTACAGCTCGCCGCCAGCCTTGACGCCGACGCAGGTTTCTTCGTTCAGGTAGCGGACCGGCACGTGGGCGGTCAGCTTCTGGCCGGCAACCACGCGCTGGAAGTCGGCGTGCATGACGAAGCTCTTGGCCGGGTGGCGCTGCTGGGCCTTCAGGATCACGTCTTCGGTCTTGTCACCGAAGTTCAGGGTGATCACGCTGCTGAAGGTGACTTCGTTTTCCAGGGCCTTGGCCAGTTCGTTGGCGGCCAGGCTGATGGACTGGGGTTCCTTGTTGCCACCGTAGACAACGGCGGGAACCAGGTTGGCGTTACGACGCAGGCGGCGGCTCGCACCTTTCCCCAGGTCGGAACGCACTTCGGCATTCAGGGTGAGCTTGGTCATGGTTTGTCTCCAGATATACCTGTCGCCCGCACGCTTGCGACCAGCGTTTGGGCGACTCGGAAAAAAGCCCCGCTTGCGGCGGGGCACTTGCGTTCAGAGTCTGCTCCGCCTAGCTGCGGAACATGGCGCTGATCGATTCTTCGTTGCTGATGCGGCGCACCGCTTCAGCCACCACCGGGGCGATGTCCAGCTGGCGAATGCGCGGGCAGGCCTGCGCGGCAGCGGACAGCGGGATGGTGTTGGTTACCACCACCTCGTCCAGGGCGGAGCCTTCGATGTTCTCGATGGCGCGGCCGGACAGCACGGGGTGGGTGCAGTAGGCGTAGACACGCTCGGCGCCGTGGTCCTTCAGGGCCTTGGCGGCATGACACAGGGTGCCGGCGGTGTCGACCATGTCGTCGACCAGCACGCAGGTGCGGCCCTGTACATCGCCGATGATGTGCATGACTTCCGACACGTTAAGCTTAGGGCGACGCTTGTCGATGATCGCCAGGTCGACGCCCAGGCTCTTGGCCACGGCACGGGCGCGCACCACGCCGCCGATGTCCGGGGAGACGATCAGCAGGTTGTCGAAGCGCTGGTCCTCGATGTCGTCCACCAGAGTGGGCGAGCCGTAGATGTTGTCCACGGGAATGTCGAAGAAGCCCTGGATCTGGTCGGCATGCAGGTCGACGGTGAGCACGCGGTTGATGCCCACGTTGGCCAGCATGTCGGCCACCACCTTGGCGCTGATCGCCACGCGGGCGGAACGCGGGCGGCGGTCCTGGCGGGCGTAGCCGAAGTAGGGGATCACGGCAGTGATGCGCGAGGCGGAGGAACGGCGGAAGGCGTCGGCCATCACCACCAGTTCCATCAGGTTGTCGTTGGTGGGCGCACAGGTCGGCTGGATCAGGAAGACGTCCTTGCCGCGGACATTTTCATTGATTTCAACGCTGATCTCGCCGTCGGAGAACTTGCCGACGGAAACGTCGCCGAGGGGGATGTGCAGTTGCTTGACGACGCGACGCGCCAGGTCGGGGTTGGCATTCCCCGTGAAGACCATCATCTTGGACACGCGCAGTACCTGCCTGGATTGGGTCCGATGAAATTGAAAAGCTGTTCAAAAAGGCGCGCTTTTTGAACAGCTCTGGAAAATGGCAGGGGCGGCTGGATTCGAACCAACGCATGGCAGGATCAAAACCTGCTGCCTTACCGCTTGGCGACGCCCCTGTAGGCTTTCACTTCGAATGACTGGTCGGGGTTATGGCAGGGGTGGCTGGATTCGAACCAACGCATGACAGGGTCAGAACCTGTTGCCTTACCGCTTGGCTACACCCCTGTATCGATCCCGATTCAGGCATTCACTTCCCTGGCCAGTTCTTCAAGTCGACGGTGCAGCGGAGACCGGTTGCAGCCGCGAGCGATGAAGCTTGGCAGAGTGGCTGGAAGTTGGCGCGAAACTCTATCAGCTTCATCGCGACTTGGGAAGCTCCCAAATACACAAGATCCAGTGCCGGTCATTTTTGCCTGAACAAATTTGTTCAGCAATATCAAAGCGTTGCGAACTTCTTCGTAGCGCTTCTCAACCACCGGCTGGCAGTCGTTATGACCGCCCCCCTCAGGAAGGCTGCGAACTGTAATGGCCGGCGTATCACGTGTCAACTCCGGGTCGGTAAAAATTTCTGCTGTACTAACAGACACTTGCGGTGCAACCACCAGGTACCAGGGTTCCGGCGGGCTGACCGGGGTGAGCTTTTCGCCGACGCCTTCGGCGAAGGCCGCCCGCCCGCGCACGAACACCGGCACGTCTGCGCCCAGCGCCAGGCCCAGCTCGGCCAGGCGATCCTCGCTCCATTCCAGTCCCCACAGATGGTTCAGGCCCACCAGGGTGGTGGCCGCGTCCGAGCTGCCGCCGCCGATGCCGCCGCCCATCGGCAGGCGCTTGTCCAGCCAGATGTCAGCGCCCAGGCGTGTGCCGGACTGTTCCTGCAGGCGCCGCGCGGCGCGCACGATCAGGTTGCTGTCGTGGGGCACGCCGGGCACCTCGGTGTGCAGGCGGATCTGGCCGTCCTCGCGGCGCCGAAAGCCCAGGTCGTCGCCGTGGTCGAGGAACTGGAACAGGGTCTGCAGCTCGTGATAGCCGTCCGGGCGACGGCCGAGGATGTGCAGGAACAGGTTGAGCTTGGCCGGGGCGGGCAGGATCAGTTGGGCGTCTTGCATGCGCGGTCGTTTCGTTGTGCGTGGGGGAGGCAAGGGAGCGTGGCGCGTTACTGGCCCAGCAGGCGCGGTCGCCAGTCCTTGATCACCAGGGTGATTTCCAGATCCCGGCCGTAGAGTTTCAGGCGCGAGGGCAGGGCGAAGCCGTCCTGCTCCATGTAATCCAGGTAGTCCACCTGCCAGTCGTCCTGGGTCAGGCGCGCCAGTCGGCTGTCGGCGTCGAGGATCAGCTGGCTGCGACCGTCGGGCTCGGGCAGGCCCCGTATCCACCAGAGCAGGTGGGTCACCGGCAACTGCCAGCCCAGCTGCTGTTCCAGCAGGGCCTCGGGCGATTCGGCGCTGAAGCGGCCCTGGTTGGCGATTTCCAGCTCGGTGGAGCCGGGCCGACCGATCAGGCGGCTGGCGCCCTGGCCCAGAGGGCCGGACAGGCGGATGTCGAAATAGGACTGGCGCTGCAGCCACTGCAGGGTGGCGCTGCCGGAGTCGTCGGGGGTCTTCAGGCCCAGCTTGCCGGTGATCTGCCAGCCGTCCACCTGGCTGACGTGGATCTTGTGGGCCTGCCACTGGGCGGGATTGCCCAGGCCTTCCATGAGTTCGCGGGGCTTCTGGGCGCAGCCGGCGAGCAGGGCGAGGACGGCGAGGAAAAGGGCAAGGCGTTTCATGGCGATCAGGGGTTCTCCGAGCCGGTCAGTCGTTGCACCGTGCGGCGCAGGATGTCGCTATCCGGGTCGCTCTTCAATGCCTCGGCCCAGACCTTGCGGGCTTCGCGCTGCTTGCCGCGCGCCCAGAGCACCTCGCCCAGGTGGGCGGCGATTTCCGCGTCGGGCAGTTTCTCCAGGGCGATGCGCAGCAGGCGCTCGGCTTCCGCCAGGTTGCCCAGGCGATAGTTGACCCAGCCCAGGCTGTCGATCACCGCCGCGTCGTCCGGGCTCAGGTGGTAGGCCTGCTCGATCAGGGCGCGGGCTTCCTCGTGGCGGTTGGTGCGGTCGGCCAGGGTGTAGCCCAGGGCGTTCAGGGCCATGGCATTGTCCGGTTCCTGTTCGAGGATCACCCGCAGGTCACGTTCCAACTGGGTCAGGTCGCCGCGCTTCTCGGCCAGCATGGCGCGGCTGTACAGCAGGTTCAGGTCCCCCGGGTATTCGGCCAGGGCCTGGTCGATCAGGCGGCTGGCGCGTTGCGGCTGGTCATGGCGGCTCCAGGCCTCGGCCTCGATCAGGTACAGCTGCACGGCGTATTCGGGATAGCTGGCGCGCGCCTCGCGCAGCAGGCGGGCGGCCTCGCTGCCGCGCTGGCGCTCGAACAGCAGGGTGCTCTGGCGCGCCAGGGCCGGCAGGTACTCGTTGCCGGGCTCCACCTGGGCGTAGGCGGCCAGCGCCTCGTCCGGCCGGCCCAGCTCCTCGTGCACGCGGCCGAGGTGCAGCAGGGCGGCGTTGCGGTGGGCGTCGCGCTCGAGCAGGGTTTCCAGCAGGCCCTGGGCGCCCTGCCAGTCCTCGATTTCCATGCTCACCAGGGCCAGGGAGAAGCGCAGGTCGTCATCGTCCGGGTGCTGCCTGACCAGCTCGGAAAAGGCTCGATGGGCCTCGGGCAGCTTGCGGCGATCGACCAGCAGGCGGGCCTCGGCCAGACGCAGACGCTTGTCGTCCGGGTGCTGGCGGATGGCCTTGCGCAGCAACGGCAGGGCCTCGTCGCCGCGGTCCAGGCTCTGCAGCAGGCGGGCGCGCAGCAGCAGGGCGCCGATTTCCTGCTGGGTCAGGGCCGGATGATCGAGCAGCGCCAGGGCCTCTTCCGGCCGGCCGTCCTGCTGCAGCAGCAGCGCCTTGCCGTAGAGCAGCTGGGAGTTGTCCGGGTAGCGGTTCAGCAGCTGGTCGAAGCTGTCCCGCAAGCCGGCGCGGGTCTCGGGATCGGTTTCCGCCGCCGACAGGGCCAGGAAGTCGAAGTGCGGATTACCCTTGTGGCGCAGGATGGCCTCCATGTGCGCCAGAGACTCCTCGAAGCGTCCGGCGCGGGCCAGCTGGATGGCGGCGGCGCGGCGGGCCTCGACATTCTCCGGGGCGCTTTCGGCCCAGATGCGCGCGCTGTCCAGCGCCGCCTCGGTGGCGCCCAGGTACTCGGAAATCCGATAGGCGCGCTCGGCCACGCCCGGGTCGCGGGTGGCCTGCGCCTCGCGCAGATAGTTGGCCAGGGCGATGTCGAAGCGCCCGCGCTGGCCGGCCAGTTCGGCGGTGAGCAGGGCGAACAGGGTGTCCGGGGCGAACGAGGCGTACTCGACCGGTTCCTCGGGCGTGGTGTCCGCCTCGGTGGTGTCGTTGGGGGCGGAGGGCAGTGTCTGGCAGCCCAGGAGCAACAGGCTGGCCAACAGCGCGACGAATATCTTCATGAAGGGGTAACTCACCTGCTTTGCGCCATCATGACACAGGCCTGCCGGCAAGCCCATCGGCGGCGCAGGGTCTCTGGGAGTTGTTCAAACATCGGCGACATAGGACAATTACGCGCTTCCCTGATCCGACCTAAGACGTGCATGGCCTTCCTCGCCCTTGGAATCAACCACAAGACCGCTTCCGTGGATATCCGCGAGCGGGTGGCGTTCACGCCCGAGCAAATGGTCGAGGCGCTGCAGCAACTGTGCAGCCGGACGCCCAGCAGTGAAGCGGCGATTCTCTCGACCTGCAACCGTAGCGAGCTGTATCTCCATCAGGACGACCTGCAGCCGGACCGGGTGCTGGAGTGGCTGGCCGATTTCCACCGCCTGAGCCTAGACGAGCTGCGTCAGTGTGCCTACGTGCATGCCGACGAGCAGGCCGTGCGCCACATGATGCGCGTGGCCTCGGGGCTCGATTCGCTGGTGCTCGGCGAGCCGCAGATCCTCGGCCAGATGAAGTCCGCCTACGCGGTGGCCCGCGAGGCCGGCACCATCGGCCCGCTGCTGGGTCGCCTGTTCCAGGCCACCTTCAGCACCGCCAAGACAGTGCGCACCGACACCGCCATCGGTGAGAACCCGGTGTCGGTGGCCTTTGCCGCGGTGAGTCTGGCCCGGCAGATCTTCAGCCGTCTGGAGAACATGCAGGCCCTGCTGATCGGCGCCGGCGAAACCATCACCCTGGTGGCCCGCCACCTTCATGAGCAGGGCGTGCGGCGCATCGTGGTGGCCAACCGCACCCTGGAGCGCGCCCGCAACCTGGCCGACGAGTTCGGCGCCAGGGCGGTGCTGCTGTCCGACATTCCCGACGAGCTGGTGAACAGCGATATCGTCATCAGTTCCACCGCCAGCCAGCTGCCCATCCTCGGCAAGGGTGCCGTGGAGCGTGCGCTGAAACTGCGCAAGCACAAGCCGATGTTCATGGTGGACATCGCCGTGCCCCGCGACATAGAGCCGCAGGTCGGCGAGCTGGAGGACGTCTACCTGTACACCGTGGACGACCTGCACGAGGTGGTGGAAGAGAACCTCAAGAGCCGCCAGGGCGCGGCCATGGCCGCCGAGGAGCTGGTGTCGCTGGGCGCCGACGAATTCATGGCCCGCTTGCGCGAGCTGGCCGCGGTGGATGTGCTCAAGGCCTACCGCCAGCAGGCCGAGCGCCTGCGCGACGAGGAGCTGGCCAAGGCCCAGCGTCAGTTGCAGAACGGCGGCAAGGCGGAAGACGTGCTGGCCCAGCTGGCCCGTGGCCTGACCAACAAGCTGCTGCACGCGCCCAGCGTGCAGCTCAAGCGCCTGACCGCGGACGGCCGCCTGGATGCCCTGGCCGTGGCCCAGGAGCTGTTCGCCCTGGACGAGACCAAGAGATGAAGGCATCCCTTCTGAAGAAGCTGGAAGGGCTTCAGGATCGCTACGAAGAGCTCACCGCGCTGCTCGGCGACGCCGAGGTGATCGCCAACCAGAACCAGTTCCGGGCCTATTCCAAGGAATACGCGGAGGTGGAACCGGTGATCCTCGCCTACCGGGATTTCTGCAAGGTGCAGGCCGACCTGGAAGGCGCGCGCGAGATGCTCAAGGACAGCGATCCGGAGCTGCGCGCCATGGCGGAGGAAGAAGTCGAGCAGGCACGCGCCGAGCTGGAAACGCTGGAGGATCGACTGCAGCGCATGCTGCTGCCGCGCGACCCCAACGACGGCCGCAACGTGTTCCTGGAAATCCGCGCAGGCACCGGCGGCGACGAGGCGGCGATCTTCGCCGGCGACCTGTTCCGCATGTATTCGCGCTACGCCGAGAAGCAGGGCTGGCGCATCGAGATCCTCTCCGAGAACCCCGGCGAGCATGGCGGTTTCAAGGAGATCATCACCCGTGTCGAGGGCGACGATGTGTACGCCCGGCTCAAGTTCGAGTCCGGCGTGCACCGCGTGCAGCGGGTGCCGGAGACCGAATCCCAGGGCCGCATCCACACCTCGGCCTGCACCGTGGCGGTGCTGCCCGAGCCGGACGAGCAGGCGGCCGTCGAGATCAACCCGGCGGACCTGCGCATCGACACCTACCGGGCCTCGGGCGCGGGCGGCCAGCACGTGAACAAGACCGAGTCGGCCATTCGCATCACGCACCTGCCCACCGGCATCGTGGTCGAATGCCAGGAAGAGCGCTCCCAGCACAAGAACCGCGCCAAGGCCATGGCCTGGCTGGCGGCCAAGCTGCAGGACCAGCAGGATGCCGCGGCGCACAAGGAAATCTCCGACACCCGCAGGCTGCTGGTGGGCTCGGGCGACCGCTCCGAGCGCATCCGCACCTACAACTTCCCGCAGGGCCGGGTGACCGATCACCGCATCAACCTGACCCTGTATTCCCTGGCGGAAGTCATGGCCGGGGCGGTGGACCAGGTCATCGAGCCGCTGCGCCAGGAATTCCAGGCCGACCAGCTGGCGGCGCTGGGGGATTGAGTCGTTTCCGGTGGCCGACGCGGGGCGTTGACCACCGAACAGGGATGCCCGAGTTCGTTGGGCGGTCATGCCCCGCATGGCCGCCGGGGAGTCCGCCCACCGCCATGTCCGATATCCAGTCCCTGCTCGCCGCCGCCGAGCTTCCCGATTCGCCCAGCCCGCGTCTGGATGCCGAGTTGCTGCTCGCCCATGTGCTGGGCAGGCCGCGCAGCTTCCTGCGCACCTGGCCCGAGCATGTGCCGAGCGCCGAACAGTGCGCGGCCTTCGCCGAGCTGCTGGCGCGGCGCCGTGCCGGCGAGCCGGTGGCCTATCTGCTCGGTCGCCAGGGCTTCTGGAGCCTGGATCTGGAGGTGTCTCCCGATACCCTGATTCCCCGCCCGGACACCGAGCTGCTGGTGGAAACCGCCCTGCAGCTGGCGCCGGCCACCCCGCTGGAGGTGCTGGACCTGGGCACCGGCACCGGCGCCATCGCCCTGGCCCTGGCCGCCGAGCGTCCCGCCTGGACGGTGACCGGGGTGGACCGCGTCGAGGCGGCGGTGGCGCTGGCGGCCCGCAACGGCGAGCGCCTGGGCCTGCGCAATGCGCGCTTCGAACCCAGCCACTGGTTCTCCGCCCTGGGTGAGCGACGCTTCGGGCTGATCGTCAGCAACCCGCCCTACATCGCCGCCGACGATCGCCACCTGGGCGAGGGCGACGTGCGCTTCGAGCCGGCCAGCGCCCTGGTGGCCGGGGCCGACGGGCTGGACGATATCCGCCATATCATCGCCGAGGCGCCGCAGCACCTGCTGCCGGGCGGCTGGCTGCTGCTCGAGCATGGCTACGACCAGGCCGAGGCGGTGCGCGAGCTGCTCGGCACCGCCGGGTTCTCCGAGGTGGAAAGCCGCCGCGACCTGGGCAATCACCAACGCATCAGTCTGGGCCGCTGGGAGGCCGCATGACGGAACTGAACGATCAGGAGCTGCTGCGCTACAGCCGGCAGATCCTTCTCAAGCAGATCGATGTGGATGGTCAGCTGCGCCTCAAGCAGAGCCGCGTGCTGATCGTCGGCCTCGGTGGCCTGGGCGCGCCGGTGGCGCTCTACCTGGCTGGCGCCGGGGTGGGCGAGCTGCACCTGGCGGACTTTGATCAGGTGGACCTGACCAACCTGCAGCGGCAGATCATCCACGACAGCCACAGCCTGGGCGTGGCCAAGGTGGACTCGGCCATGGAGCGCCTGAGCCGCCTGAATCCCGAGGTGCGCCTGGTGCCCCGGCGCACCGTACTGGACGCCGACACCCTGGCCGAGGCCGTGGCCGCGGTGGACCTGGTGCTGGACTGCTGCGACAACTTCGCCACCCGCGAGGCGGTGAATGCCGCCTGCATGACCGCCGGCAAGCCGCTGGTGTCCGGCGCGGCCATCCGCCTGGAAGGCCAGTTGTCGGTGTTCGATCCGCGTCGTCCGGAAAGCCCCTGCTACCACTGCCTGTACGGCCATGGCAGCGAGGCGGAACTGACCTGCAGCGAGGCCGGCGTGGTCGGTCCACTGGTGGGCATGGTGGGCAGCCTGCAGGCCCTGGAGGCTCTCAAGCTGCTGGCCGGTTTCGGCGAGCCCATGATCGGCCGCCTGCTGCTCATCGACGCGCTGGGCAGCCGCTTCCGCGAGCTCAAGGTGCGGCGTGATCCCGCCTGCCCGGTGTGCGGAGTGCGCCATGGCCAGTGAGGCGCCCATCGGCGTGTTCGATTCCGGGGTTGGCGGCATCTCGGTGCTGAGCGAGATCCGCGCGCACCTGCCCGGCGAGACCCTGCTCTATGTAGCCGACAGCGGCTTCGTGCCCTATGGCGAGAAGACTCCGGAGTTCATTCGCGCGCGCAGCCGCGCCATCACCGAGTTTCTGCTTGCCCAGGGCGTCAAGGCGCTGGTGGTGGCCTGCAACACCGCCACTGCCGCGGCCGTGGCCGAGCTGCGCGCCACCTGGCCCGAGCTGCCCATCGTCGGCATGGAGCCGGCGGTCAAGCCGGCGGCGGCGGCGACCCGCAGCGGGACAGTGGGGGTGCTGGCCACCACCGGCACGCTGAAGAGCGCCCGGTTCGCGGCCCTGCTGGATCGCTTCGCCCATGATGTGCGGGTGCTCACCCAGCCCTGTCCCGGCCTGGTGGAATGCGTGGAAAGCGGCGCATTGCGGGCGCCCGAGACCCGCGAGCTGCTGCGGGGGTTCGTGGCCCCGCTGCTGGAGGCCGGCTGCGACACCCTGATCCTGGGCTGCACCCATTACCCCTTCCTCAAGCCACTGCTGCGCGAGCTGGTGCCCGCGTCGGTGAGCCTGATCGACACCGGCGAGGCCGTGGCGCGCCAGCTGGGCCGCCTGCTCGATGCCCGCCACCTGCGCTCCGCAGGTCCGGCGGCGGCGACGCGTTTCTTCACCAGCGGCGATGCCGAGGCGCTGCGTCGGGTGCTGCCGGTGCTCTGGCCGCATACGGCGCGCCTGGAGTCCCTGCCAGCGGAACTCGGCGTCGTCTAGCTCTTCAGATGACGGGAAGTCCCTGTAAACGAGGACATTCCCGATGCGCAAAGGCCTGCACCTGCTTGCGATTTCCGCTCTGGCCGCCACCCCGGCCCCGGCCATGGATCTGACCCTCTCCGTGGGTAGCAGCCACGACTCGACGACCGTGGTACGCGTGGCCCTGCAATCCGACTTTTCCCGCAGCTGGTGGGAAAGCCCCAACGGCCGCCTGACCGGCTACTGGGATGCCGGTTACACCTGGTGGGAGGGTGACCGGGCCTCCGACAACCACACCCTGTCGCTGGCTCCCGTGTTCGTCTATGAATTCGCCGGCGAACGGCTGCGGCCCTTCATCGAGGCGGGCATCGGCGTGGCGGTGTTTGCCGATACCCGGGTGGAGGATCGCGATCTGGGCTCGATGTTCCAGTTCGAGGACCGCATCGGCGCCGGTTTGCGCTTCGGCGGGGGGCACACCCTGGGGCTGCGTGCCATCCACTATTCCAACGCGGGCATCAAGAATCCCAACGACGGCGTCGAGGTCTACAGCCTCTACTACCGGGTGCCGTTCTAGGTTCTGTATGAAAAGGTCTGCCGAGCGAAGACCGGGCAGGGCGAACCGGTGAGGAAA
>DATGNS010000140.1:0-3227 GCA_035306625.1 Pseudomonas sp.
TGGCCGGCTTCTCCTCGGCGGGCTGCTCCACGCTGGACACCAGACGCAGCGCGCTGAGGCGATCCAGCTGACGGTTCAGGGCCTCGATCTTCTCGTCCAGCGCCAGGAAGTCGTTGCGGCTCGGCACCCCCAGGCGGGTGATGGCGCTGTTCAGGCGCCTGTCGAAGGCCTCTTCCAGCGCGTTCCACTTGCCCAGCGCCTTGTCCCTGGCTTCGGCGACGCGACTGCGGGCGCTATTCTTCACCGCCTCGACCTCGTCACGCACCATCTGCTCGGTTCGCTCGCCTTCGCGCACCAGGGCGTCGAACAGCTTGCTGCCGTCCTCGCCGATCTTCGCGTAGGCACCCAAACCGGCCAGCCAGATCTGCCGCGAATACTTTTCCACGTCCTCGCTCCAGCCGCTCAGTTTGCGTTTCTCAGCCATGATGGCCTCCTTGTCACGGCTTGGCCGTGCGCACCAGCGCGTCGTTCAGGCCGTCGAGCTTGCTGGACAGCTCCTCGATGTCGGTACGGCTGGGGATGCCGGCACGCTTGAGCACGCTGGCGACGCGGCCGCCCACGCGCTCCTCGACCTTCTCCAGGCGCGAATCCACCCGGCCGCGCACCGCCCGGATCTTCTCGCTGGCCTGCTCCAGCTTCTCGCTGACCAGTTGCTTGCCCTGCGTCTCGGCGTCCTCGCCGTGGCGGACCAGCTCGCGGAAGTAGTTCAGACCCTGGCGGCCCAGGGCGGCGTAGATGCCGATGCCGGCCAGCCACAGCTGGCGGGCGGAGTAGCGCACCCCTTCGAGCACCGGGCGGGTGGTTTCCTCGTTCACTTTCTTCAATGCTGCCTTGACCATGATTCACCTCTCTCTGGTGGGGTAGGAATGTCCCGTGCATCCGGGGTTGAGGTGCAAGCTAGTCGGCAGGATTAGAAATCACATACTAATGAGGCGAAACGGCAAACCGGGTCCCACGCCGGGTCAGGCCAGCTCGCGATCCAGGGCGCTCTCGATCTCTTTCTGCAGCGGCCCGCGCATGGCCGACAGCAGCAGGCCCAGGCTCAGCTCGATGCGCACCTTGCGCTCGTCGATGGCGATGTGGCCCTTCACGCCGCTGCGCTGGACCTCCAGCTGATCGCCGCGCCACTGGCAGCGCAGCTGATATTCCCGGGACAGGCGCTCGGCCAGCGCCTCGACCTTGTCGCGGACGGTCTGGCGACCGAGCTGATGAGTGCGTTCGACGCGGATGGTGGCCATCGGGGACTCCTGGGGAAGCAGAAAAAATGCGCCAATATACTCCAGTTGCGACCGCTCGGATGCTGATCGCATACATGGTCGGCTCCGGCGCCAGCGGTTAGAATGCCCGCCACTTTTCATCAGGTGCCAGACATGAACGATTCCCGCAAGCCCGAGGCCGAACCGACCACTCACTTCGGTTATCAGACCGTGCCCGAGAGCGAGAAGGCGAAGAAGGTCGCCGAGGTGTTCCACTCCGTGGCCGCCAAGTACGACCTGATGAACGACCTGATGTCCGGCGGCGTGCACCGGCTGTGGAAGCGCTTCACCATCGAGCTGTCCGGCGCCCGTCCGGGCAACCGGGTCCTCGACATCGCCGGCGGCACGGGCGATCTGACCCGCCAGTTCTCGCGCATCGTCGGCCCCACCGGGGAAGTGGTGCTCGCCGACATCAACGCCTCGATGCTCATGGTCGGCCGCGACAAGCTGCTGGACAGCGGCGTGACCGGCAACGTCAGCTTCGTGCAGGCCGACGCCGAGGCCCTGCCCTTCCCGGACAACCACTTCGACGTGGTGACCATCGCCTTCGGCCTGCGCAACGTGACCCACAAGGACGCCGCCATCCGCTCCATGCTGCGGGTGCTCAAGCCGGGCGGCCGTCTGCTGGTACTGGAGTTCTCCAAGCCGACCAACCCGCTGTTCGGCAAGGTCTACGACCTGTACTCCTTCACCGCCCTGCCGCTGTTCGGCAAGCTGATCACCAACGACTCGGCCAGCTACCGCTACCTGGCCGAGTCGATCCGCATGCACCCGGATCAGGAGACCCTCAAGGGCATGATGGAAGAGGCCGGCTTCGAGCGCGTCACCTACCACAACATGACCGGCGGCATCGTCGCCCTGCACCGGGGCGTCAAGCCCTGATGCTGAGCACGGCCCTGCTGGCCGCCGTGGAACGCGGCCTGAACCCGCTGCTGGCACTGGACGCCGTGGCCATGGCGCGCCTGGCACGGCTGCAAGGCAAGGTGCTGGCCATCGACTGCGCGGCGCCCGCCCTGCAGATCTACCTGCTGCCCGGGGCCGACGGCATCCGCCTGGCCGCTCACTGGGAGGCCGAGGTCGACTGCACCCTGCGCGCCCCGGCCAGTGAACTGCTGCGCCTGGCCACCAGCCGCGACAAGGTGGCCGTGCTGCACGGCCCGCTGGTGGAGCTGGACGGGGACGCCGCCGCGCTCACCGAGCTGGCGGACATCCTGCAATCCCTGGAACTGGACTGGGAGTACCAGCTCGGCGGCTGGATCGGCCCGCTGGGCGCCGCCCTGCTGGGTAGTCGCCTGCGCGGCGCCGCCGGCTGGGCTGGTGACAGCCTGGGCAGCCTGCGCCAGAACCTGGCCGAGTACCTGGCCGAGGAAAGCCGCACCCTGGTCGGCCGACGCGAGGCCGAGGCGCGCTTCAGCGAGCTGGACGAACTGAAACTGGCCCTTGATCGCCTTGAGGCCCGGGTCGAGCGCCTGGGTGGAGGAACCCGGACCTCATGAAGCTGTTTGCCGCCCTGCGCCGCCTGCTGCGCATCCTGTTCGTGGTCATCCGCTACCGCCTCGACGACCTGCTCTACGCCCTGCCCCTGCCCTGGTGGCTGGACGCGACCCGCTCCCTGCTGCCCTGGCTCTGGCTGCCGCGCCGCAGGCGCAGCGAATCCCGCGGCGCCTGCCTGCGCCTGGCGCTGCAGGACCTGGGCCCGGTGTTCATCAAGTTCGGCCAGATTCTCTCCACCCGCCGCGACCTGCTGCCGGAGGACGTCGCCGACGAACTGGCGCTGCTGCAGGATCGGGTGCCGCCGTTCGAGCCGGCCAAGGCCAGGGCGCTGATCGAGGAGCAACTGGGCGCTCCCGTCGCCAGCCTGTTCGCCAGCTTCGACGAGGAGCCGCTGGCCTCCGCCTCGGTGGCCCAGGTGCACGCCGCGCGCCTGCACAGCGGCGAGGACGTGGTGGTCAAGGTGATCCGCCCGGGCCT
>DATGNS010000141.1:0-12905 GCA_035306625.1 Pseudomonas sp.
GCCCGAAAAAACAAAACCCCCGGTCGGGTTGCCGACCGGGGGTTTTCGTGAAACGTTGCGGTAGGCGACCCTGTGTACCGGGCGCCTGCTGGGTATCAGACGCCGGAGTGGCTAAACCAATACCCGTAGAAGAAGTAACCGGCCGCTGCGCGCGCACCATCGCTCACCGACGCGCCGCAGGCGGCGAGGGAAGCGGAAGTGGTGGGGTTATCGAGCATGGCGGTTTCTCCAAAACGATGTCCGGACCTTACTGCAAGGACCGGTCCGACGCAAGCCCGACTTACAGGCTCATGGCATCGATGAAGCGCGGCGTGGCCGAGTCGTCGATCTTCAGCGAACGGAAGTCGTACAGGTTGCGGTCCGCCAGCTGCGACGGTGCCACGTTCTGCAGCGCGCGGAACATGACCTCGGTGCGTCCCGGGCTCTTGCGCTCCCACTCCTGGAGCATCTCCTTGACCACCTGGCGCTGCAGGTTGTCCTGGGAGCCGCACAGGTTGCAGGGAATGATCGGGAACTCGCGCAGCCGGGCGTAGGCCTCGATGTCCTTCTCGCTGCAGTAGGCCAGCGGACGGATCACCACGTTGCGACCGTCATCGGAGAGCAGCTTGGGCGGCATGGCCTTGAGGGTGCCGCCATAGAACAGGTTGAGGAAGAAGGTTTCCAGGATGTCGTCGCGATGGTGCCCCAGGGCCATCTTGGTGGCGCCGATCTCGTCGGCGAAGGTGTACAGGGTGCCGCGCCGCAGCCGCGAGCACAGCGAGCAGGTGGTCTTGCCTTCCGGAATCTTCTCCTTCACCACCGAGTAGGTGTCCTTCTCGATGATGTGGTACGGCACGCCGATGGATTCCAGGTACTGGGGCAGCACATGCTCCGGGAAGCCCGGCTGCTTCTGGTCCAGGTTCACCGCGACGATCTCGAAGCGCACCGGCGCCACCTTCTGCAGGTAGAGCAGGATATCCAGCAGGGTGTAGCTGTCCTTGCCACCGGACAGGCACACCATGATCTTGTCGCCCTCCTCGATCATGTTGAAGTCGGCGACCGCTTCGCCGACCAGTCGGCGCAGGCGCTTCTGCAGTTTGTTCTGGTTGACGGACAGCGTACCCATGATGCGTGGCGAATCCCGGCGGTTGGAAAGAAGGACGCGCATTTTACGCGCAACGAGGCCGTTTCCCCAGCCCGACAGTCCGCCTGTGCTAGGCTGCCGGTCACGCCGCCCGTTTCGCTGCCGCCATGACCCTCGACGCCTATCCCGCCACCGACCTTGCCGACACCCTGCTCGGCCTGCTGCGTGCCATGCCCGGCGGGGTCAGCGAGTACCAGCTGATCCAGACCCTGCGGGCCGAGCGCAACCCGCACCTGTCGCAGCGCTCGCTGCAGGATCCCCTGGTGCTGTTCCAGACCCACTTTCTGGTGTTCAACGCGCTGTACCGCCTGCGCGACCGTCTCTGGAGCGAGGAGGCCGGCCACCTGGAAATCAGCCCGCTGTGCATCCGCCTGCTGCCCTACCAGGCCGGCAGCCAGGCGCTGGCCGCGAGCGATCCGCTGCGCGACTACTACCTGGACATGAACCAGCTGTACGCCACCACCAGCGCGGATGTGGAGCAGCTGCTGGACAGCTTCTGGAAGCGTCTGGACAGCGGCGGCGACCAGAAGCGCGACGCCCTGCGGCTCTTCGAGCTGGAAGACGAGCCGGACCTCAACCTGACCCGCATCCGCCTGCGCTACCGCCAGCTCGTCAGCCTCCATCACCCCGACCGCGGTGGCAGCACCGAGCGGCTGCAGAGCATCAATGCCGCCATGGAAATCCTCCAGCGCCACTACCACTAGTCGCCCGGACCCGCTCGCCGTCTCGCCTGCCCTCCTATACTGCGACACAAGGTCGCACGCTGGCAGGCAGCCACGGGAGACGACCCGCCATCCCGAGGAGGTGCAGGTCATGATCAATCATGTCTGGGGGCTGTTCACCCGTCCAAACAGCGAATGGCAGGAAATACGCGGCGAGGAACAGAGCAGTCATCCGCGCATCTACGCCCTGTTCGTGCTGGCGGCCATTCCGCCGGTATCCGCCTTCATCGGCACCACCCGGGTCGGCTGGGCCCATGGCAACGCGCCGGCGGTGCGACTGACCGAAGCCAGCGCCCTGCCCCTGGCCGTTTTCTCCTACCTGGCCATGCTGGCCGGCGTGGTGGTCATGGGCTGGTTCATCCACTGGATGGCCCGCACCTACCACGCCAACCCCACCCTGCGCCAGTGCGTGATGTTCGCCGCCTACACGGCCACGCCGCTGTTCTTGGCCGGCCTGGCGGCCCTCTACCCCAATCTGTGGCTGGCGATGCTGGTCGGCACCGCGGCGGTGGCCTATACGGCCTACCTGCTGTATGTGGGCTTGCCGACCTTCATGGGCATCCACCCGGACGAGGGCTTCCTGTTCGCCAGCTCGGTGCTGGCGGTGGGACTGGTGGTGCTGGTCGCCATGCTGGCCGCCTCGGTGGTCATCTGGGGCATGGGCATCGGCCCGGTCTATACCCTGTAACCCGCCGGCCGGGTGTCCCTGATGGGGACGCCCGGACCTGTATAATGGCGCGCCTGTGTTTCCGGAAGGCCGCCATGCCCGAACAGCTGCAAGCGCGTGTCGAAGAGTGCTATCGCCAGGCCGAGGCCTTCTTCAAGCGCAGTTTCCCTCGCCCCCAGGTCAGCCTGCGGTTGCGTGGCCAGAAGGCCGGCGTGGCGCACCTGCAGGAGAACCTGCTGCGCTTCAATGCCCTGCTGTACCGGGAAAACACCGAACACTTCCTGCAGCAGACCGTGGCCCACGAGGTGGCGCACCTGGTGGCCCACCAGCTGTTCGGCCTGCGCATACGCCCCCACGGCGAGGAGTGGCAGCAGATCATGCGCAGCGTCTACCGCCTGCCACCGGATCGCTGCCACCAGTACGCCGTGCCCCGCCGCAGGGTCACCCGCTACCTCTACCGCTGCCAGTGCCCGGATGGCCTGTTCCCCTTCAGCGCCCAGCGCCATGGCCTGGTCGCCAAGGGTCGGCGCTACCTGTGCCGGCGCTGCAAGGCAACCCTGCGCTTTACCGGTGAACAGCGGGTGGAAGGGTGAATGCAGGGGGGGTCAACGCCACGCGTTGGCCACCGAACGAGGCCTCGTGCTGGCCGCAGCAGCAGCGTGTTGATCAGGCCTTGCCGCTGGCGATGCACTCGCCGCGCCGCCACAGGGTCCAGTCGCCCGGTTCGTGGACCACCCAGCGCTCGTTGTCGGTCAGCGGATCGGTGGCCAGCACGGTCACCACGTCGTCCGGGGTGGTTTCCGCCTGGAAGTCGACGGTCACGTCGGCGTCCTTCAGACGCGCCGGCCCGAACGGCGCGCGGCGGGTGATATGCGCCAGGCGCGTGGAGCAGAAGCTGAACAGCCAGTCGCCATCGCTGAGCAGGCAGTTGAACACGCCCTTTTCGCGGTATTCCACACAGGCATTCACCAGGGTGGGCAGCAGCAGCTGCACGTCGACCGGCGCCGGGAAGGCCTGGCGCACGCGGTTGAGCAGATCGCAGAACGCGGCCTCGCTGTCCGTGTCGCCCACTGGTCGGTAGAAGCCCGCCTCGGCATGGAAGTCCTGCAGCTGCCCGTTGTGGGCGAAGCACCAGTAGCGGCCCCACAGTTCCCGGGAGAAGGGATGGGTGTTGGCCAGCGCCACCGGCCCGGCATTGGCCTGGCGGATATGGCCGATGACCACCTTGCTCTTGATGGGATAGCGCTGCACCAGCCGCGCCACTTCCGATTCGGCGCTGGCGGTCGGGTCCTGGAACAGGCGCAGGCCGCGCCCTTCGTAGAAGCCGATGCCCCAGCCATCGCTGTGCGGGCCGGTTTTACCGCCACGCTGCATCAGCCCGGTAAAGCTGAACACGATGTCGGTGGGTACGTTGGCGCTCATGCCCAGCAGTTCGCACATGACAGGCTCTCCGCGTCAGACTCGCGAGTGGTTCGGCTCGGCTTCCGCGGCCCGCGCGGCGGCGCGCTCCTTCAGCCAGCGCTCGATCGGCCAGCGCACGGCGACGAAGATCAGGTACAGCACCAGGGCGATGAGCCCGTACATGGACAGATCGGCCAGGGCCCGCCACAGGCTGTCGCCCATCTGGAAGCCCAGATCGAGCGCACCGATGGCAATCGCCGGTGCCAGCAGCTCGCGGGACGGATCCACCAGGGTCGGGGTGAACAGCAGCACGGCGACCGCCAGACGCAGGATCTCCCGCACCCAGCGCCACATCCAGCGGGTCATGCGCATCCACACCAGCATCAGACCCAGCGCGGCGGCGACGTAGATGGCCCAGGCGAGCAGGTAGTCGTTCTCGATCATTGGCATTTCGGGCGAAGAAAGGGGCGCCTATGATAGCCACTTTTGCGGCGACTCACCTACCCGCCCCCGCCGATCTCGAGGCCCGTTCCATGCACCAAGCCCCCCTTGCCCATCGCGCGCCCGGCGCAGACCCCTACCAGTGGCTGCAGAACCGCGACAGCCCGGAGGTCCTGGCCTACCTGGAGGCGGAAAACGCCTACACCGAGGCCTGCCTGGCCGACCAGGCCGAACTGCGCCGGCGCCTGTTCGAGGAGATCAGAGGGCGCATCCGCGAGACCGACCTGTCGCTGCCCACCCCCTGGAAGGACTGGCTGTACTACCAGCGCACCACCGCCGGCGATGAGTACCCGCGGCATTACCGTTGCCGGCGCCCGGCCGACGGCTCCCTGACCCTGGACGAGGCCAGCGAGCAGCTGCTGCTCGACCCCAATGAGCTGGCCAACGGCGGCTACCTGTCGCTGGGCGCCTTTACCATCAGCCCCGACCAGCGCCTGCTGGGCTACAGCCTGGATACCAGCGGCGACGAGATATACCGCCTGTTCATCAAGAACCTGGACGACGGCACCGTCACCGAGCTGCCCTTCGAGAACTGCGACGGCAGCCTGTGCTGGGCCAATGACAGCCGAACCCTGTTCTTCGCCGAGCTGGACGACACCCATCGCCCCCACAAGCTGTACCGCTACCGCCTGGGCGATGCCGACGCCCAGCTGGTGTTCAACGAGCCGGACGGCCGCTTCTTCATCCACTGCTACCGCACCAGCTCCGAGCGCCAGCTGGTGCTGGCCAGCGGCAGCAAGACCACCAGCGAGGCCTGGGTGCTGGATGCCGAGCGTCCCCAGGACGCCTTCGTATGCGTCGCGCCCCGCGAGGACGGCCATGAATACAACCTGGACCACGGCCTGCTGGACGGGCAGTGGCGCTGGTTCATCCGCACCAACCAGGACGGCATCAACTTCGCCCTGTACACCGCCCCCGAAGCCACTCCGGAGCGCCCGCACTGGCAACTGCTGCGCGCCCATGACCCCGACGTGATGCTCGAGGACATCGACCTCAACAGCAGCGCCTGGGTGCTCGGCCTGCGCGAAGGCGGCCTGCCGGTGCTGGAGGTGCATCCAGGCGGCCTGGCGCCCTATCGGGTGGCCCTGCCGGACGAGGTCTACAGCCTGCATGTGGCCAGCACCCTGGAATTCGAAAGCCCGGTGATCCGCCTGCGCTACGAGTCCCTCAACCGGCCGGCGCAGATCCGCCAGCTGGAGCTGGCCAGCGGTGCCCAGCAGGTACTCAAGGAGACCCCGGTGGAGGGGCCCTTCGAGGCCGAGGCCTACGAGAGCCGCCGCCTGTGGGCCACTGCCGCGGACGGCACGCGCATTCCGGTCAGCCTGGTGGCGCGCCGCGAGGTCTTCGCCGCCGGCCAGCCGGCGCCCCTCTACCTGTACGGTTACGGCGCCTACGGCGAATGCCTGGATCCCTGGTTCTCCCACGCCCGCCTGTCGCTGCTGGAGCGCGGCTTCATCTTCGCCATCGCCCACGTGCGCGGCGGCGGCGAGATGGGCGAAGCCTGGTACCGGGCCGGCAAGCTGGAGCACAAGGCCAACAGCTTCGGCGACTTCATCGCGGTGGCCGAAACCCTGATCGCCAGTGGTCTGACCCAGCCGGAAAAGCTGGCCATCAGCGGCGGCAGTGCCGGCGGCCTGCTGATCGGCGCGGTGCTCAACCTGCGCCCGGAGCTGTTCGGCGCGGCCATCGCCGAGGTGCCCTTCGTGGATGTGCTGAACACCATGCTCGACCCCGACCTGCCACTGACCGTCACCGAGTACGACGAATGGGGCGACCCGCGCGAACCCGAGGTGCGCGCCCGCCTGCAGGGCTACGCCCCCTACGAGAACGTGCGCGCCCAGGATTACCCGCCGATGCTGGTGGTGGCCGGCTACAACGACAGCCGCGTGCAGTACTGGGAAGCCGCCAAGTGGGTCGCCCGCCTGCGCGCCACCAGGACGGACGGCAACCTGCTGCTGCTCAAGACCGAAATGGGCGCCGGCCACGGCGGCATGAGCGGCCGCTACCAGGCGCTGCACGACGTGGCCCTGGAGTACGCCTTCCTGCTCAAGGTGCTGGGCATGGCCGACGCCTGAGGGGGCAGCCAAGCGCGCCTTGGCCGCCGACGCGGCCATGCGCACGGACCCATGGTGGTCGGCAAGCGCCGACCGCCTACTCTGCCTCGGCGTACCAAAGCCACTGCGGCCCGTACACATGTGCAGGGTGGTCAACGCAACGCGTTGGCCACCGATCGCAGCATCGCTGCAGGCCACAAATGGCGGCCGGAAAAGTGCCGACCGCCCTACTCCGCCACCTTCTTTCCCGGATCCTTGCCGCTCGGGTCCTGGTGCTCGATCACCGCGTTGAGCTCCGCGCCGAACAGCAGCACCGCCGCGGACAGGTAGAAATACATCAGCAGCACGATGATGGCGCCGATGCTGCCGTAGGTGGCGCTGTAGTCGGCGAAATTCTGCACGTAGTAACCGAAGCCCAGGGAGGCGAGGATCCAGGTCAGCACCGCGATCAGCGAGCCGGGGGTGATGAAGCGGAACTCCTGCTCCACGTCCGGCGTGACGTAGTAGAACACCGCCACCGCCAGCACCATCAGGAATACCGCCACCGGCCAGCGCACCCAGGCCCAGACCGTCACCACCACCTCGCGCAGGCCGAACAGCTCGGCCAGCCAGCCCATCAGGCTCGGTCCCACCACCATCAGGGCGGCGGCGCTCAGCAGCATGGCCGCCAGACCCACCGTGTAGAGCAGCGACAGCGGATAAAGCTTCCAGAACGGTCGTCCCTCATGCACGTCATAGGCGCGGTTCATGGCCACCATGGCCATGCGAAAACCCGCCGAGGCCGTCCACAGGGCCAGCAGGATGGCAATGGAGAACAGTCCGGACTTCTGCTGCTCGAACTGCACGATCACTCCGTCCACCTGCTCCATGGCCTGGGGCGGCAGCAGCAGCGCGGCCTGGCCGCGCAGCCAGTCGTAGAACGACTGCAGATCGAGATAGCCGACCACCGCCACCAGGAACAGCAGGAACGGAAACAGCGAAAACAGCCCCCGGAACGCCAGCGCGGCGGCATAGGTATCCATCTCGTCCTCGCCGAACTCCCGTATCGCCCGCTTCATCAGCTCGACGAAACCCAGCCCTCGCAGATCGAACATGCGCCCTCCGCCCCCCAGCCCGCCTAGACAGGGACGGGCCGAAACGGCGGAAGTTTCCTGCCGCGGATGGAAGCCGGCAGTCGCCCGGGGCGAACAGCCCAGGCGCGAAGCAGTCAGCAGAACACCCCCCTGCAACCCGGAGTATTCGCCATGCACGGTTACGACGAAGCCCAGGTCCACCACGCGCCGAACGTCCACGGCTGGGAGCGGACCCTGTCCATCGCCGGCGGATTCTTTCTGCTGGCCTGTGGCCTGCGCAAGGGCGGCCTCACCGGGCTGGTGGAGCTGGGCCTGGGCGGCATGGCCCTGGCCCGTGGCATGACCGGCCAATGCCCGGCCAAGCGCGCCCTGTGCCGCGGCTGCGGCGACTACTGCTCCATCGAGGAACATGAGCAACTGCGCCGCAATGCCGAGGCCGCCACCCAGGGCAGCACGGTCACCGGCAACGACTCGCTGGACAGCCCGCCGACAGGTCGACCCTAGCGATCTGCGATTTGCCGGATTGCGGAAGCTGAACCATGCTGTTGCCCAAACCGCATGGATGACGGTTACACACGTCTAGCCTCTCGCTTCCGCACCCAGGGACGGGTATGAAACGCCAATCGATCTTCAGCGCCGCTCTCGCCGCTCTGCTGCTTCATTGCGGCCCGGCACCTGCCCACGACCTGATGGACAACGCCGACCTGGCGGGCGGCAACGAGCTGTATCCACGCAGTCTCGCGCCCCTGCCCGGCACCCAGGACCTGCGTATCCACCAGCTCGGCTCCCACCACCTGGCCGTACTCACCCAGCAGGGCGACTCCCTGCTGGGCAGCATCGTGCAGCAGGGCAGCGACCACGAAGCCTGGCTGCTGCAGCAGGGCAGCAACCTGGTGGCCGGCATCTGGCAGCAGGGCCATGGCCACAGCGCCAGCATTGCCCAGTTCGGTTACGGCAACGAGGCACACATCATCCAGGCCGGTGCCCACAACACCGCCAGCATCGAACAATCGGGAACCGGGCTCTACACCCGCGTTACCCAGATTGGCGTGGGCCAGCAGGCGCAGGTTCGCCAGCGCTGAGGGCCCCCGCGATACCAAGAAGGAAGAGCGCAGTACACCAACAAGGAGAGCTTCACATGTTCAAGAAATCCCCTCTCGCAATTGCCGTCCTGCTCATCGGAGCCAGCCCGGCAATGGCTGACAACTTTTCCCAGCAGACCCAGGCCGGCACCGCGAACAAGGCGGTCGTCGAGCAGCTCGGCGGCCGTTCCAGCGCGAACCAGGACCAGAACGGCGAGCGCAACCGGGCAACCGTCAGCCAGGTCGGCAGCGTCGGCAGCGTCAGCCAGACCCAGGTGGGCAGCTTCAACCGCCTGGATGCCGACCAGTACCTGGCCGGCCGCGGCAGCCAGATCCGCCAGGTCCAGGATGGCCATGCCAACGAAGGCGAGGCCCGTCAGGTCGGCGGCCAGGGCAACAGCATCCGCCAGATCCAGGATGGCCACCGCAACGACACCTCCGTCGTCCAGCTGCAGGGCACCAACAACAGCGCCACCACCCGCCAGCAGGGCTCGCACAACGACGCCAGCGTGCGTCAGGAGTTCGGCAGCCACAACCGCGCCCAGGTCGAGCAGCAGGGTTCGCTCCATGGCGCTTCGGCCGTCCAGACCCGCAGCAACGGCGGCCTCATCGAGATCGAGCAGCTGGGCAGCCTGCAGAGCGTGCAGGTCTACCAGGGCGACACCGGCGGCAACCAGGCCCACGTACTGCAGAGCGGCGTGAACAGCACCGCGCTGATCACCCAGGTGAACCAGTACGGCAGCCGCGTCGACGTGCAGCAGTTCGGCGGCCTGCAGCATGCCACGCTGCGCCAGGACCGCGCCGACAACAGCCGGATCGACACCCAGCAGACCGGCGAGCGCAACTCCCTGGACGTCGAGCAGTCCCGCGGCCTGAACCTGTCCGCCAGCGTGACCCAGCAGGGCTTCTTCAACCGTACCGATGTGGAGCAGAGCGGCCGCAATAACACCCTTGAGCTGGGCGCCTACGGCAACGGCAACCGGGCCCTGGTCAGCCAGTCCGGCGCGAACAACGAGCTGTTCTTCGACCAGAATGGCAGCGACGACCTGCTGATCGCCGATCAGCGCGGCCACCACAACAGCTTTGGCGGCAGCACCAATGGCAACCTCAACCGCCTCGAACTGGACCAGAGCGGCGCCTACAACCGCGCCTACGCCCACCAGAGCGGTCACCTGAACACCGCCGAGCTGGTGCAGTCCGGCACCCACGGCAGCGCCTATGTCGGCCAGTACGGCTCGTTCAACCATGCGGTCGTGACCCAGGCGGGCTACAACCAGGTCAGCACCATCCACCAGTACGGCAACGCCAACCAGGCCCTCGCCACCCAGCGCTGATGTCCGGCCGCCGCCATCCCGGCGGCGGCTCTGGGCAACAAAAAAACCGGAGCCAGTGGCTCCGGTTTTCCATGATCCCCGCCGAACTCAGCGATAGTGCGCCAGGTACTTGGCCAGGCTGGAGTTCCACAACGAGCCATGATCGGCCGCCTGCCACAGCCGTCGCTCGACGCCCTGGGCGATCAGGTGGGCGACCGCCGCCTCGATGGCTGACAGCACGCACAGCTGGGCGGGCTCGTTGTAGGTGTAGCCGGCCTCCAGTTCCAGCAGGTCCTTGAGCTCGATGAACTTGAACACGCCGGCGCTGCGCGCCACCGAGTAGATGGTCTTGCTGGTCATCACGTTGGCCAGCACCTGGCCGGTGCGCACGTCCACGGCCCGCAGGCTGACGGTCACCTGATCGACCCGGTACTCCCGCGACCCACCGATGCCCAGGTAGCGCGCCCCCTCGCCGCCGGTGCGGACATTGCTGTCGAAGCCGACGATACCGCCCTCCAGCACGATATTGGCGGCCTGCAGCGGGGGCAGTTCGTCGAGGATGTTGGCCGGGGTGCCCTCCTTCTGCTGGGAGGCGCGGATGATCTTGCGTTCGGTGAGGAGATTCTGCAGGCCCTCGCGCTCCAGCACCATGAACCAGCCGCTGGCCTGCAGGGCATCCATCAGCATGCTGGCCGCGCCCTGGGTGACGCTGGTGGAGAAGGAGCTGGCCGGGGACGGCTTGTACTGCCCGGTCTGATCGCGGAAGCCGTACACCGCCGCCACCACCACCCCCCGGGGCTTGGGCAGGTTGATCAGATCGTGGTAGGTCGACGCCCGAGGAGTGAGCGTCGGGATTTCCGGCTCAAGCTCGGCCGGATGGGGCTCGCGCAACGCGCAGCCCTGCAGCAGTGCGCCGGCCACCGCCAGCGCCAGTAAGGTTCGCATGCCACTTCCCTGTTTCATGGATCAGTTCGGCGTCCAGCCGCTGAGCACGATTTCCGATACCTCGCCGGTCTTGCGGTCGGTCACCACGATGGTGAGCAAGCCGGAGCTGGCGTTGTCCTGTATCTGCACGATGAAGTCGGTGGTGGTCAGGGTGCCGGTCTGACCGCTCTCGATGTTGGTCATCAGCTGCGAGAGCAGCCGCGACTCCAGCTGGCTGGTAAAGCGTTCCAGGGCCGAGGTCCCGGCATAGGCCGACCCCAGGCTCGGGCTCTTGGCGGAGTGATCGTTCTGCGCCTGGGCATTGCCCAGCAGGTAGCTGCCATTCAGGGGGTTGCCGCCGAATGCCGGGTTGATGGGCGTGTAGACCAGCTCGCTGGCCCGCGCGACGCCGGCCAGGCCGGCGCAGCACAACCCCAGCGCCATCAGGCGCACGATCCGTTGTCGCTTCATAGTTCGTCTCGATCCATGTCCGTGGTGTCCTGAAGAAGCATTTCCAGCCGGCGCCGGGTCACGGCCTCCTTCACCTCGTCGGCGGCCGCGCTGGCGATCTCCGGCAGCTGTGCGGTGTTGGGCGACAGCATGCCGCGGTAGACCGTGCGCTGCTCGTATTCCACCCACAGCAGACTGCCCCAGCGCGCCGACGGCCGCTCGCGCACCACCAGGTTGAAATCCAGCTGGCTGATGTCCCGCAGCCGGGCGCTGAAGTGACGGTAGAACTGGTGGCCGATGTGGCTGACGGTCTGGTCGAGGAGGAAGCCGTTGAGCTCATCGTCCACGCCGGCGACCGAGGCGCTGCTCAGCAGCCACAGGCCGCACAGCAGGAAGGCAAGGCGCCGGTCGTGCCCGGCTGGCAGGTGGCGTGTTCCCATTTCGCGTTCGACATTCCGATGTCCAGGGGCTCTGCCCTGCGGGTTCCCGCGTCGCGGGCGGAGCGGGATTGGCCTCGGAACTCTAGTACAGGATGCGCCTGCCGGCCCGGGCGGGCACCAGAGCGTGAACGGCGTCACAGCCGGCCGGGACGAAAAACAGAAACCCCGCCGAAGCGGGGTTCTGCAGGGAGAGCGGGGAGCGGGTCAGCCGACGAAGGCGAGCAGCACGCCCGCCGCCACCGCCGAGCCGATCACCCCGGCCACGTTGGGGCCCATGGCATGCATGAGCAGGAAGTTCTGCGAATTGGCCTCCAGCCCCACCTTGTTCGACACCCGCGCCGCCATGGGCACCGCGGAGACACCGGCCGAACCGATCAGCGGATTGATCTTGGTCTCGCTGAAACGGTTCATGATCTTGGCCATGATCACCCCGGCGGCCGTGCCGGCGGAGAAGGCCACCATGCCCAGCGCCAGGATGCCCAGGGTCTTCATCTGCAGGAAGGCCTCGGCGGACAGCTTGGAGCCGACGGTCAGGCCCAGGGCGATGGTGACGATGTTGATCAGAGCGTTGCGGGTGGTGTCGGCCAGACGATCGACCACGCCACACTCGCGCAGCAGATTGCCGAAGGCGAACATGCCGATCAGCGGCGCGGCATCCGGCAGCAGCAGGCCGACCAGCACGCACAGCACCAGCGGGAAGACGATCTTCTCCGCCTGGCTGACATGGCGCAGCTGGGTCATGACGATGGCGCGCTCCGCCGGCGTGGTCAGCGCACGCATGATCGGCGGCTGGATCAGCGGCACCAGGGCCATGTAGGAGTACGCGGCCACGGCGATCGGCCCGAGCAGGTCAGGCGCCAGCTTGGAGGTCACGAAGATCGAGGTCGGACCATCCGCACCGCCGATGATGGCGATCGAGGCCGCTTCCTTGATGCTGAACTCCAAGCCCGGGATGCCGCTGGCGGTCAGCGCCAGGGCACCCAGCAGGGTGCCGAAGATGCCGAACTGCGCCGCCGCGCCGAGCAGCAGCGTCTTCGGGTTGGCGAGCATGGGACCGAAGTCGGTCATGGCGCCCACACCCATGAAGATCAGCAGCGGGAACACGCTGGTCGGCAGCCCCACGTCGTAGAACAGCTTGAGGATGCCCAGCCCCTC
>DATGNS010000142.1:0-2858 GCA_035306625.1 Pseudomonas sp.
CCCGATCCCGAGGCCGAGGGGGTGCTCTTCGTGGTGGAGGGCGAGATGACCCTGACCCTGGCCGGCGAGCGCCACCGCATGGTGCCCGGCGGCTACGCCTTCCTGCCGCCGGGCAGCAAGTGGCAGCTGCGCAACGAATCCGACGCCCCGGTGCGCTTCCACTGGGTGCGCAAGGCCTACGAGCGGGTCGCGGGCATCGAGGTGCCGGAGCCCTTCGTGGTCAACGAGAACGATATCGCCCCCAACGAGATGCCGGGCACCGAGGGACGCTGGGCGACCACCCGCTTCGTCGACCCCGAGGACGTGCGTCACGACATGCACGTCAATATCGTCACCTTCCAGCCCGGCGCGGTGATCCCCTTCGACGAGACCCACGTCATGGAGCATGGCCTCTACGTGCTCGAGGGCAAGGCGGTCTACCACCTCAACCAGGAGTGGGTGGAGGTCGAGGCCGGCGACTTCATGTGGTTGCGCGCCTTCTGCCCCCAGGCCTGCTACGCCGGTGGCCCGGGCCCGTTCCGCTACCTGCTCTACAAGGACGTCAACCGCCACGCCGCCCTGCGGCCGGCAATGCGCTGAGAGCTTGACGGGAGGGGCGCCGGGGACAGGCCTGGAGGGGGTCCTATGCCAGGGATGGCATCGGTAGCGCCCAAGGAGGGGTTCACAGCGCCCCCGAACAGGCCTGTCGCCGGATCAGCCCCGAACCTGCTGACTTGTTCCGGAGATTCAAATGCTGCATCTCAAAGCCGAGCCGCTGACCGCCGAGGCCTTCGCGCCCTTCGGCGACGTCATCGACGCCCGCACCGCCGACTGGTTTCCCATCAACGCCGGGCGCACCCGACGCCACCATGACCTGGCCAAGGTCGAGACCCTGGGGGAGGGCGCGCGGACGCTGATCAGCGTCTTCGTCAGCCAGCCCGTCGAGATCCCGCTGGAACTCGACTTCCTGGAGCGTCATCCGCTGGGCAGCCAGGCCTTCATGCCGCTCCATGAAGAACGGTTCGTGGTGGTGGTCGCGCCACCGGGCGACGAGATCGATCCTGCCGAGGTGCGTGCCTTCGTCACCGACGGGCGCCAGGGGGTCAACTACCGCGCCGGCACCTGGCATGCCATCCAGTCGGTGCTTGAGCGGGAAGGGGAGTTCCTGGTCGTCGATCGCGGCGGCGAGGGGAACAACTGCGATGAATACCCCCTGTCGATACAGGTCGTCCTGTAACGCAGGGTCCACGGCCTCCCTACAGGTACCCAAGCCGCTGAAACGGCTTGGGTATTTTTTGGATACAAGAATATTTGAAAATATTTTCCACATAGTCTTGACGCTCCGTTGTGGCGGGCCTAGTCTCGGTATGCAGAAAATGTTTCCACAAAAATAAATCCCTCAGGAGGAAGCCGTCATGGCCCGCATGACCGCTGCAGAAGCCGCCGTTCACGTGCTCCGCAAGGAAGGTATCGAGGTCGCCTTCGGCGTGCCCGGCGCCGCCATCAACCCCTTCTATGCCGCCCTGCGCAAGGTGGGAGGCGTCGACCACGTCCTGGCCCGCCATGTCGAGGGCGCCTCGCACATGGCCGAGGGCTACACCCGCACCAAAGCCGGCAACATCGGGGTCTGCATCGGGACCTCGGGTCCCGCCGGCACCGACATGATCACCGGCCTCTACTCCGCCTCCGCGGACTCCATCCCGATCCTCTGCATCACCGGCCAGGCGCCCCGCGCCAAGCTCCACCAGGAGGACTTCCAGGCGGTGGACATCCGCGAGATCGCCGGTCCCGTCACCAAGTGGGCCGTCACCGTGCTGGAGCCGGCCCAGGTGCCGCGTGCCTTCCAGCAGGCCTTCCACCTGATGCGCTCGGCGCGACCCGGCCCGGTGCTGATCGACCTGCCCATCGACGTGCAGATGAGCGAGATCGAGTTCGACCCGGAGACCTACGAGCCGCTGTCGGTCTACAGGCCGACCGCCACCCGCGCCCAGGCCGAGAAGGCCATCGCCATGCTGCAGCAGGCCGAGCGACCGCTGATCGTCGCCGGCGGCGGCATCATCAACGCCGACGCCAGCGATCGCCTGGTGGAATTCGCCGAGCTCGTCGGGGTGCCGGTGATCCCCACCCTGATGGGCTGGGGGACCATCCCCGACGATCACCCGCTGATGGCCGGCATGGTCGGGCTGCAGACCTCCCATCGCTACGGCAATGCCACCCTGCTGGAGTCGGACTTCGTGATGGGCATCGGCAACCGTTGGGCCAACCGCCACACCGGCAACGTCGAGACCTATACCCGGGGCCGCACCTTCGTCCACGTGGATATCGAACCGACCCAGATCGGACGCATCTTCGGTCCCGACTTCGGTATCGTTTCCGACGCCGGGGCGGCGCTCGACCTCTTCCTCGAGGTGGCCCGCGAGCTCAAGGCTGAGGGGCGGCTGCGCCAGCGCAGCCGCTGGATCGAGTCCTGCCAGGAGCGCAAGCGGACCCTGCTGCGCAAGACCCACTTCGACGAGGTGCCGGTCAAGCCGCAGCGGGTCTTTGAAGAGATGAACCGCGTCTTCGGCAAGGAGACCCGCTACGTCAGCACCATCGGCCTCTCCCAGATCGCCGGGGCCCAGTTCCTGCACGTGTACAAGCCGCGCCACTGGATCAACTGCGGCCAGGCCGGCCCGCTGGGCTGGACCATCCCGGCGGCCCTGGGGGTGCGGCGCGCCGACCCGGAGGCGGACATCGTCGCGCTCTCCGGCGACTATGATTTCCAGTTCATGGTCGAGGAACTGGCCGCCGGTGCGCAGTTCAACCTGCCCTGGATCCACGTGCTGGTGAACAACTCCTACCTGGGGCTGATTCGCCAAGCCCAGCGCGGCTCCGACATG
>DATGNS010000143.1:0-11863 GCA_035306625.1 Pseudomonas sp.
CGGTTACTTCTTCTACGGGTATTGGTTTAGCCACTCCGGCGTCTGATACCCAGCAGGCGCCCGGTACACAGGGTCGCCTACCGCAACGTTTCACGAAAACCCCCGGTCGGCAACCCGACCGGGGGTTTTGTTTTTTCGGGCCCACAAGGCCGTACCGACAGTTATCGAGGATCCGCACATGTACCGTTACTTCTCTGCCTACCGCGACTACCGTGCCTTCTGGCGATTTAGCTGCGTTGACGCCGCGCATACACCACTCGAACGATCGACTCGCTAGTGCCGGGCGGCGCCAGGCCGCCGGCACGAAGGAATTGCCAGAAATGAATGCTCCCGCTCCCATCGCCGAACTCAACGCAGCCGTCGCCCCGCGACGCATTGCCCAGCCCCTGCCCAGTCCCGCCCTGCTGCGCCAGCGCCTGCCGCTGGAACCCGCCCTGGCCGCCCAGGTCCATGCCCAGCGTCAGGCGGTACGCGCCATCCTCGATGGCCGCGACCCGCGCCTGCTGGTGGTGGTCGGCCCCTGCTCCATCCATGACCCCGAAGCCGCGCTGGACTACGCGCGCCGCCTGGCCGAGCTGGCCCCCGAGGTGGAAGACCAGCTGCTGCTGGTGATGCGCGCCTACATGGAAAAGCCGCGCACCACGGTCGGCTGGAAGGGGCTGGTCTACGACCCCCATCTGGATGGCAGCAACGCCATGGCCGAAGGCCTGCACCTGTCGCGTCAGCTGATGCTGGACATGCTGCAACTGGGCCTGCCGATTGCCACCGAGCTGCTGCAACCGCTGGTGGCCGGCTACTTCGACGACCTGCTGGCCTGGGCCGCCATCGGCGCCCGCACCAGCGAGTCGCAGGTGCACCGCGAGCTGGTGAGCGGGCTGGACCTGCCGGTGGGCTTCAAGAACGGCACCGACGGCAGCCTGGGCATCGCCTGTGACGCCATGCGCTCGGCGGCCCATCCGCACAGCCATTTCGGCATCGACGAGCTGGGACACCCGGCCCTGGTGCAGACCGCCGGCAACCGCGACACCCACCTGGTGCTGCGCGGCGGCCACGGCGCGCCGAACTACGACGCCGCCAGCGTGGCGGCGGCCCGGGCGGCCCTGGAGAAGCAGGGCATCGAGGCGCGCATCATGGTGGACTGCAGCCACGCCAACAGCGGCAAGGACCCGCTGCGCCAGCCGGCCGTGCTGGCCGAGGTGCTGGACCAGCGCCTGGCCGGTGACCGCGCGCTGCGCGGCGTGATGCTGGAAAGCCATCTGTTCGACGGCTGCCAGCCGCTCGGTGGAGCGCTGCGCTACGGCGTTTCCATCACCGACGGCTGCCTGGGCTGGAGCGCCACCGAGGCGCTGCTGCGCGAGGCCGCCAGCCGCCTGCGTGGCTGAGGGAACGCAGATACCGTCCTGGCTCCTGCCTCGCAAGCCAGTTCGAGGTGAAGGGCCGACCGGATTGAATACCCGTGGGGACAACGTCGTTCCTGTCCGCCGGGCGTGGCTGGGGTTGGGCGCCCGTCGGCGGACAGGAAAGCGCTGTCCGCCCTGCAGGTTTGGTGACTCGTAGGCCGCCGCTGCGGAGGGCGCTGATGCTGCACCCCACACCATCGGTTGCCGCGACGGAGCGAACGGGGCACGCTGTACGCCGCTTCGCTTCCCAAGGAATCCGCCCCATGCGCGACTACCCGTGGCTCCACGAATACTGTCTCAACCGCTTCGGCTCCCCCCAGGCGCTGCAGGCGCGCCTGCCGGTGCCGCTGAGCGCCGAGGCGCTGCGGGCCGTGCCGGATGATCGCTACCTGTCGCAGATCAGCCTGCGCATCTTCCGCGCCGGCCTCAAGCACAGCCTGGTGGACGCCAAGTGGCCGGCCTTCGAGGAGGCGTTCTTCGGTTTCGTGCCGGAAAAGGTGGTGCTCATGGGCAGCGAGCATCTGGAACGGCTGATGGGCGACACCCGCCTGATCCGCCACGCCGGCAAGCTGGCCAGCGTGCCGCGCAACGCGCAGATGGTGCTGGAGATCACCCGCCGGCACGGCAGTTTCGGTGCCTTCCTGGCCGACTGGCCGGTGGAGGACATCACCGGCCTGTGGCGCTATCTGGCGAAGGAGGGCAACCAGCTGGGCGGCCTGTCGGCGCCGCGTCTGCTGCGCATGGTGGGCAAGGACACCTTCATTCCCAGCGAGGACGTGGTGGCGGCCCTGAAGGCCCAGGGCATCATTGATCGGGCGCCGACCAGCCAGCGTGACCTGGCGGCGGTGCAGGCGGCCTTCAACCGCTGGCGGGAGCAGAGCGGACGCCCGCTGTGCCAGCTGTCGATGATGCTGGCCCATACCGTCAATCACTGAAGGCGGCGCATCGGGGGCGATGGGCTACGCGCTTCGGTCAAATGCCGCTCATCGATAGTTTTTGAAAATCGATTCTGCTCTAGGCATAGTCGCGCCCATCATTTTTTCCATCGTGAACGCCATGCCACGTTGTCTCGCCCCCATCGTGCTCCTTGCCGTCGCGCTGCTTGCCGGCTGCGCCAGCACGCCGACTGCCTCCATGACCGCCGGCCCGGAGCAGGCCGCCCTGCAGCGGAGCCACGTCCAGCTGGCGAATCTTGAGGCCGAACTGGATGCGCTGCGCCAGGCCGATCTGCTGCAGCAACGTCACGAGGCCCGGGTGGAGCGCCTGCTGGAGCGCGGCCTGGAACTGGTCGGCACCCGCTACCGCTACGGTGGCAGCTCGGCGCGCACGGGCTTCGATTGCAGCGGCTTCATCGGCTACCTGTTCCACAACGAGGCCGGCATCCGCCTGCCGCGCTCCACGAGGCAGATGATCCGCTACGACGCGCCGACCGTGGAGCGCGATGCCCTGCAGCCGGGCGACATCCTGTTCTTCAGCACCCGCCGCAAGGGGCGGGTTGATCATGCCGGCATCTACATCGGTGATGGTCGCTTCATCCATTCGGCCAGTCGCCGCAGCGGCGTCCGGGTCGATCGCCTGGATGAAGGCTACTGGGCGCCGCGCTACCTGCAGGCCAAGCGGGTGCTGGACAGCGAACCGCAGAACCTGAACCTGGCGCGCCTGGCGGACGACTACTGAGCGGCTTCCGGGCTCCGTACGAAAAGTCGAGAAGCGTAGACGCAGAGCCTGGCGCCGGGTTGCTCCGGGGCGCGGCGCAGGGCAAAGTGAAGGGCGCCGTCCGTCGAGGAGCCGCCCCATGCCCATTTCCCGCCATCTGCCGCTGCTCCTGCTGGTCGGCCTGCTGGCCGCCTGCAGCTCCCATCAGCCGGATTCCGGCGTTCGCTACACCTCCCGCGCCGCCTCGGCGCAGCCCAGCGACGTGCTGTTTCGCGCCATCGGCCTGGTGGGAACACCCTATCGCTGGGGCGGCAACACCCCGGAGAGCGGCTTCGACTGCAGCGGCCTGATCGGCTTCGTCTATCGCGACGCGGCCGGCATCCTGCTGCCGCGCACCACCCAGCAACTGGGTGAGCTGCGCTTGCCGCAGGTCAAGCGCCAGGCCCTGCAGCCGGGCGACCTGGTGTTCTTCGCCACCAGTGGCTGGGGCAGGATCAGTCATGCGGGCATCTATGTGGGCGAGGGGCGCTTCGTGCATGCCCCTTCCACCGGCGGCACCGTGCGCCTGGACAGCCTCTCCAATCGCTACTGGTCCAAGGCCTATGTGGGCGCGAAACGGGTAATTGACGACAAAGAACTGGCGCATCGCTGAATATGCGACCAATGATGTAGCATTCAGGCCATCGATCGAATGGTATTAATTTGCCATGACTTTATAATGCGCCCGGCATCGCCAGTCGGCGAGTCCTGCCCTAGGTAGAAGTGACCGTTCACGGCGTCGTGAACCCCCACAAGGAGCCGCCTCATGAGCCTGTTCTGGTGGCAGGAACCCTGTCAGTCGCTTGACCACATCGCCCTGCGCAAGGCCACCGAGCGCCAGCGTCGCCAGCTCAAGCCGGCCCGTGCCCTGGGCCGCCTGGAGCCCTTCCTTGTGCAGCTCGCCGCCCAGCAGGGCCGCGAGAAGCCCCAGCTGTCCCGCCTGGGCTGTTCCCTGTTCGTTGCCGACCATGGCGTCGCCGAGGTGGGCGTCTCCGCAGTACCGCGCGCGGTCACCGGCATGATGGTGGGCAATGTGGCGGAAGGCCTCTCGGTGCTTTCCATCCTGGCCCGCCGGCTGGGGGCCAGCCTGGAGGTCATCGACCTGGGCACGGCCCGGCCGATCGACAATGTACTTGGCGTGCGCCACGTGGGTCTCGGCCCCGGCACGCGCAATTTCCTCTGTGAAGACGCCATGACGCCCGCCCAGTGCATGATTGCCCTGGAAACCGGCCGCGAGGCGGCTGCACGCGCGCTGGCCGCCAATCTGGACCTGTTCATCGGCGGCACCCTGGGGGTCGGCTCCAGTGCTTCGGCCAGCGCCCTGGCCTGCGCGCTGCTGGGCTGCCCGGCGGAGCTGCTGGTGGGCCCGGGCAGCGGCCTGGATGCCGCCGGCGTCGCGCGCAAGCGCACCCTGGTGGAGGCGGCCCTGGAGCGACACCTGGCCGTGCTGGACAATCCGCTGGGCCTGCTGCAGAGCCTGGGCGGCTTCGAGATCGCCGCGCTGACCGGTGCCTACCTGGGGTGTGCGCAGCTGGGCGTGCCGGTGCTGGTCGACGGCTTTGTCAGCACTGTGTGTGCCCTGCTGGCGACCCGCCTCAATCCCCGTTGCCGACCCTGGCTGCTGTTCTCCCACTGCACCTCCGAGCCGGGTCACTACTGGCTGCTGGATGCCCTGAAGGCCGAGCCGCTGCTGCAGCTGGACCTGCTGCTGGGGGACGGCAGCGGCGCCGCCCTGGCCGTGCCCATGTTGCAGGCCGCCTGCGACCTGCATGCCGAGCTTGCCACCCTCGACGAGGGCTTCCGTCACTACCCCTCCGAGGCCTCCGACGCCGCCTCGCGGGCGGTCAACGGCTAGGGCGTCCGGCCCGATCAGCAACGATCCGTGGCCAGCGGCAGCTCCAGGGTGGCCACGAAGCCACCCTGGGGATGGTTGGCCAGCAGCAGTCGGCCGCCATGGCGCTCCGCCGCGCGCCGGGCGATGGCCAGGCCCAGGCCATGCCCGGCGGCGGTCTGGCCGGGCGCACGGAAGAAGGGCTCGCCCAACTGTCCCACATGCTCGTCGGCCACGCCGGGGCCATGGTCGCGCACGCTGAGGCACAGACGATCCTGCTGGCGCTCGGCACGCACCTCGATCGGCTGCTCCGCGGGATTGAAGCGCAGGGCGTTGCGCAGCAGGTTGTCGATGGCCCGCTCCAGCATGTCCGGCCAGCCCTGCAGGTTGAGATTGGGCTCGACCTGCAGCTCGATCTGCTGCTCGGGCGCGCTCAGCCGCGCATCGTCGCGCAGGCGCGCCAGCAGGGCCGCCAGGTCGATGGCATGGGTGGCGCCGGGATTGCCGTCCAGGCGCGCGAGGGTGAGGATTTCGCTGATCAGCGCCTCCAGCCGGTCGCATTCCTGATGCAACCGGGGCCAGAGCCGCGCCCGCTCGGCCTCGTCCGCCCGCTCCGCGAGCGCCAGGGCGATGCGCAGGCGGGCCAGCGGCGAGCGCAGCTCGTGGGAGACGTCGCGCAGCAGCTGGCGCTGACTGTCGATCAGCCCCTGCAGGCGCTCGCCCATGCGATTGAAGTCCTGGGCCAGCACACCGAATTCGTCCTTGCGGGCGGCCAGGGCCGCCAGGCTGTTCTGCTGGTAGGCGGTACGGCCCAGGTCATGCACGGCGCTGCGCAGGCGGTTCAGCGGGCGACTGATGGCCAGGGTGAGCAGCAGGCTGAACAGGGACAGCACCACCAGGGCGATGCCCAGTGCACTCAGCGGCCAGAGCAGGCTGTCGCGATGCCAGGCGGCCAGTTCCGTATGGGGAATGCGGTAGAGAAACAGATAGGTCTCGCCGCTGGCCGGGCTGGTGTAGTCGGTGCCCAGGCGTCGCCACGGCGAATTCGGATGGCGGCTGCGGGGGCCTTCCAGCGCCGTGCCGCGTCGCGCCACCAGGGGTTCACCGGCGTCGTCGAAGACCTGCACGTCGATACGGTGCTCGCGGCGCACGCCTTCCAGGAAGCGACGGGCCTCGGCCGCGCCCTGGCTTTCGTAGATGTTGGTCCAGCGTGCGGCCAGATCCTTCACCACCGGATGGCGGGCGAGGATCCAGGAGTCCTGGTTGAGGGTGCGGCCCAGCAGGAGGGAGAGGCCGGCCACCAGGGCCAGAGCCAGCCAGAAACTCGCCAGGATTCGCCAGAAGATCGAGCGCACAGGGTTTCTCCGCCAATCGAAAAAAGCCGGTCAGGCATGGGGCCTGACCGGCGTGGGGTTGCCGGCGAATATTACCGGGCTTTCTGCTTCTCGGCCTTCCACTGCTGGAACTCCTTCCACTCGGCCCGGCGCTCCTCCATCTGCTTGCGCCGCTCGTCGAAGCGCTTCTGCTGCTCGGGGGTCAGCACGCCGCGGATTTCCTGCTGACGCTTTTCGCGGTTGTCGCGGAATTCCTTCTGCATGGCCTCGCGCTCCTTCTGCGGCAGCTTGTCCAGGTAGCGCTGATGGATTTCCCGATGGGCCTTGTGCTGCTCGCGCATGATGCGGCCGATCTGCTGGCGTTGCTCGCGGGTCAGGTCCAGCTCGTGGAAGCCGCCGGCGCGCTTGCCGTGCATGCCCTGGTGGTGGGGGGCGTCGGGGCCGAAGCGGTGCTCCGGGGCGTCGCCCGGCCAGGCCATGGCGGTGACGGGGAGAGCGGCGGCAACCAGCAGGGCGGTGAGAGTCTTGCGCATGGTTTCATCCTCTTTCGTTGACTGTTCCGGCGATTCCGGATGGTTGCCAGTCTACGGAGCGGAATGTCAGGCGCGGTCAGCCGAGCGTAAAGGCTGGGTAAAGGGGGCGTCGCGTCACTCGCCGGTGCGGCTGTAGTAGTAGCCGCGGCCGCGCAGCGCCAGGATGCGCGGGCTGCCGTCGGGGTGCGGGCCGAGCTTCTTGCGCAGGTTGCTGACGTGCATGTCCAGGCTGCGGTCGTACAGGGTCAGGCGCCGGCCGAGGGCCAGTTGGGCCAGGTCCTGCTTGTCCATGGGCTCGCCTGGCTGGGAAAGCAGGGCTTCCAGCAGGCGGCCTTCGGACACCGTGAGGCTGACCTCGTGTTCACCGATGCGTGCCACGCCGCGCGCCGGGCTGTAGGTCAGGTCGTCCAGCTCGATCTGGCTCGGCGTGCCGGTGCTCACGGCGCGGCGCAGCACCGCGCGCAGGCGTGCGGTCAGCTCGCGAGGGTCGCAGGGCTTGGCCAGGTAGTCGTCGGCGCCCAGCTCCAGGCCGAGGATGCGATCCAGCGGCTCGCCGCGTGCGGAGAGCATGAGCACCGGCAGCTCGGGATGGCGGGCACGCAGCTGCTTGAGCAGTTCCAGGCCACTGCCGTCGGGCAGCATCACGTCCAGCACCACGGCGCTGGGCGAGGACTGGGCCAGCTCGGCACGGGCGCTCTGGCCGTCGTGGCAGGCGCGCACCTCGAAGCCTTCCTGGCCCAGCCAGCTGGCCAGCAGTTCGCAGAGTTCCTGATCGTCGTCGATCAGCAGCACCTGGCTCATGGTTCGATCAGGGCAGGACCAGCTTGAAGGGCTTGACGATCACCTCGGCGTAGACGCCGGCGTCCCGGTAGGGGTCGGCGTCGGCCCAGTCGCGGGCGGCCTGCAGGGAGTCGAACTCGGCCACCACCAGGCTGCCGGTGAAGCCTTCGCCGTCCTCGGCGGGGTGCGGGCCGGCCAGCACCAGGCGGCCTTCGTCCTTCAGCTGCTGCAGGCGGGCCAGGTGACTGGGGCGCACCGCCAGGCGCTGTTGCAGGGTGCCGGGTGCGTCGGTGGCGATGATGGCGTACAGCATGTTCATTCCTTGCCTTGCTTGGAGGGATCTTGTTGCAGGTGACGGGCCAGGAAGATGCCCTGGCCGATCATGAACAGCAGGGTCAGGCCCAGGCTGCCGAAGACCTTGAAGTCGACCCAGATGTCGTGAAAGGTGAAGGCCACCACCAGGTTGGCCAGGCCGCAGAACAGGAAGAACAGCACCCAGGCCAGGTTCAGGCGCACCCAGAGAGGCTGCGGCAGGCTGATGGCGTGGCCCATGATGCGTTGCACCAGCGGCCGGTCGCCGACGAAGTGGGTAGCAGCGAAGGCGGCGGCGAACAGCCAGTTGACCACCGGCGCCTTCCATTTCAGGAAGGTCTCGCTGTGGAAGGCCAGGGTCATGCCACCGAACACCAGGCAGGCAAGGAGGGTCAACCATTGACCCTTGTCGAGTCTGCGCTGCAGGACGAAGAGCAGGCCGTAGACGATCACCGAACTGGCGATCAGCACGGCGGTGGCGCTGAAGATGCCGCCCAGTTCGAAGGTCTGCCCGGCGAACTCCACGCTGCGCGGGTCCAGCTTGTAGACGATGAAGAACAGGATCAGCGGGATGAAATCGATCAGTTGTTTCACGGTGGCAGCCAGGCGCGGGATGACGCGGCATAATAGCAAACATGACTGAATGCGAAAGCGACCCCCTGAAGGTCGACCTGCACTGCCACAGCACCGCCTCCGACGGCGTGCTCGCTCCCGCCGAACTGGTGGCGCGCGCCCACGAGCGCGGGGTGCGGCTGCTGGCGCTGACCGACCACGACACCCTGGACGGCCTGGACGAGGCGCGTGCCGCCGCCGAACGGCTGGGCATGGGCTTCGTCAACGGGGTGGAGCTGTCCTGCCTGTGGAACGGCGCCACCATCCATGTGCTGGGGTACGGCTTCGATCCGGACGCGCCGGCACTGCGCAAGGCCCTGGAGGACCTGCGCCTGGCGCGCTGGTCGCGTGCGGAGGAAATCGCCAGGCGCCTGGCGGCCAAGGGCATGCCCGGCGCGCTGGAAGGGGCCCTGGCCATCCAGCAGACGCATGGCGACGGCCAGAACGCCCCGGGACGTCCGCACTTTGCCGATTTCCTGCAGCAGGCCGGCCATGTGCGCGACCGCGCCGAGGCGTTTCGCAAGTGGCTGGGCGCCGGCAAGCTGGGTGACGTCAAGCAGCACTGGCCGGGCCTGGAGGACACGGTGGCGACCCTGCGCGCGGCCGGGGCCTGGGTCAGCCTGGCCCATCCGCGCCACTACGATTTCACCCGCAGCAAGCGGCGCAGGCTGGTCGGCGACTTCCTCGCCGCCGGCGGCCAGGCGCTGGAAGTCTCCAACGGCCTGCAGCCGGCCGAGGAGGTGGGCAGCCTGGCCATCCTGGCCCGCGAATTCGGTCTGCTGGCCAGTGCCGGCAGCGACTTTCACGCGCCGGCGCGATGGGCGGAGCTGGGCCTCTACCGGCCGCTGCCGGAGGACCTGTCGCCGCTCTGGCGGCGTTTCGCCCTGCACTGAACAAGGAAGAGGTCATGAGCCAGTTCTTTCAGATCCACCCGGAAAACCCCCAGCCCCGGCTGATCAAGCAGGCGGTCGAGATCCTGCGCAACGGCGGGGTGATCGCCTATCCGACCGACTCTTCCTACGCGCTGGGTTGCCAGCTGGGCGACAAGGGCGCGCTGGAGCGCATCCGCCGCCTGCGCCGCCTGGACGACAAGCACAACTTCACCCTGGTGTGCTGCGACCTTTCGCAGCTGGGCTTCTTCGCCAAGGTGGACACCACTGCGTTCCGCCTGCTCAAGGTGCACACGCCGGGCCCCTACACCTTCATCCTCGACGCCACCCGCGAAGTGCCGCGCATGCTGCTGCACCCCAAGCGGCGCACCATCGGCCTGCGCGTGCCGGGACACCCGATCGCCCAGGCGCTGCTGCGCGAGCTGGATGCGCCGCTGATGTCGGTGAGCCTGATCATGCCCGGCGAGGAGCTGCCGCTGAGCGACCCCTACGACATGCGCGGGCTGCTGGAACACCATGTGGACCTGATCATCGACGGCGGCTACGGCGGCCTCGAGGCCTCCACGGTGGTCAACCTGACCGGCGAGCGGCCGGAGGTGATCCGCGTCGGCTGCGGCGATCCCGCGCCCTTCCTGGAAATCGCCTGACGCCATGAGTGCCTCGCCATCCGAGGTGCAGGCCACCCCCGAGCAGCTGCCGCTGGCGCTGGTGTACGGGGAGGCGGTCACCGAGCTGCCCCAGGACCTGTACATTCCGCCGGATGCCCTGGAAGTCTTCCTGGAAGCCTTCGAAGGGCCCCTGGACCTGCTGCTGTACCTGATCCGCAAGCAGAACATCGACATCCTCGACATCCCGGTGGCGGAAATCACCCGCCAGTACATGAGCTACGTCGAGCTGATGAAGGTGGCGCGCCTGGAGCTGGCCGCCGAGTACCTGGTCATGGCCGCCATGCTCGCCGAGATCAAGTCGCGCATGCTGTTGCCGCGCAGCAGCGAGGAGGGCGAGGAGGAAGAGGACCCGCGCGCCGAGCTGATCCGTCGCCTGCAGGAATACGAGCGCTTCAAGGCCGCCGCCGAGGACCTCGACACCCTGCCGCGGGTCGGCCGCGAGCTGTTCGTGCCGCGCCTGGAGGCGCCCGAGGCACGGGCGCGCACCCTGCTGCCGCAGGTGGAGCTGGCCGAGCTGCTGCTGGCCATGGCCGATGTATTGCGCCGCGCCGACCTGTTCGAGAACCATCAGGTGACCCGCGAGGCGCTGTCCACCCGCGAACGCATGAGCGAGGTGCTGGAGCGCCTGCGCGACGGCCATTTCATGCCGTTCGGCCAGCTGTTCCGGGCCGAGGAGGGGCGCCTGGGGGTGGTGGTCACCTTCATGGCCATCCTCGAACTCATCAAGGAATCCCTCGTCGAGCTGGTGCAGAACGAGCCCTTCGCCCCCATCCATGTCCGTCTGCGTGCCGAGGCCGAACCCGATGAACCTCTCCGATCCGAATGATCTGGCCACCCTGCTCGAGGCCCTGCTGCTGGCCTCGGGCAAGCCGATGACGCTGGAGCGCCTGAGCGAGCTGTTCGATGACCACGAGCGGCCGGACGCGCCCACGCTGCGCGCCGCGCTGGAGGTGCTGGGGCAGCGCTGCAAGGGCCGGGCCTTCGAGCTGAAGGAGGTGGCCAGCGGCTGGCGCCTGCAGGTACGCGAGCGCTTCGCCCCCTGGGTGGGGCGTCTGTGGGAGGAGCGGCCGCAGCGCTATTCCCGCGCGCTGCTGGAAACCCTGGCGCTGATTGCCTACCGTCAGCCGATCACCCGAGGCGAGATCGAGGACATCCGCGGCGTGCAGGTCAGCAGCCAGATCATCAAGACCCTGCAGGAGCGGGAGTGGATCCGCGTGGTGGGCTACCGGGAAGTGCCGGGCCGCCCGGCGATGCTGGCCACCACCAAGGCGTTCCTGGATCACTTCAACCTGAGCAGCCTGGACGAACTGCCGCCGCTGGCCGAGCTGCGCAGCCTGGAGCCCGAGCCGGCACCGGTGCAGGACGAGGATCTGCCGGTACCGCCCGGCCTGCAGGCGCGCGCCGACCTGGCCGACGACGAGGAGGGCGACGGCTCCCCGGCGGGCGAGGTCAGCTTCCGCAGCCTGCTGGCGGAGCTGGACCGCATGGAGCAGGGGTTGAAGACCGACTTCGACGACCTGCTGGATGAGATCACCGAGAACGAGGCACCAGACGCAACTGACGACTCCGTGCACTGACCGGTGTGACAGAGTTTTGACAGTGCGTGATGTCATATTGCAGTCAATCGCCCATGGGAATAGGGTGTGTCCGTGGCAAATCAGGGAATGAGTAATTGAGCAACGCGCTTCGCTTCCGCCTGGAGGATGTGCCGGCCAACCCTTACGCGGACCAACTGGCCCAGGGTTTCCGCCGTCTGGCATTCGCCGCGGATCTGGAATCCGAGTACCGCCGCTACCAGCTGGACCATA
>DATGNS010000144.1:0-6165 GCA_035306625.1 Pseudomonas sp.
CTGGTGGCTGGCGCCCAGCTTGTCGATCTCGTCGAGCATGATCACCGGGTTCATCACCTCGACTTCCTTGAGCGCCTGCACCAGCTTGCCGGGCAGGGCGCCGATGTAGGTGCGCCGGTGGCCCTTGATCTCCGCCTCGTCACGCATGCCGCCGACGCTGAAACGGTAGAACGGCCGGCCGAGGGTTTCGGCGATGGACTTGCCGATGCTGGTCTTGCCCACCCCGGGCGGACCGACCAGCAGCACGATGGAGCCGGCGATCTCGCCCTTGAAGGCGCCCACGGCGAGGAACTCGACGATGCGCTGCTTGATGTCGTCCATGCCCGAGTGATGCTTGTCGAGCACCTTGCGGGCGCGCTTGAGGTCCAGCTTGTCCTTGCCGTAGACGCCCCAGGGCATACTGGTGGCCCAGTCCAGGTAGTTGCGGGTCACGGCGTATTCCGGCGAGCCGGTTTCCAGGATCGACAGTTTGTTCAGTTCCTCATCGATACGCTTCTGGGCGGCGGGCGGTACCGTCTTGCCCTTCAGGCGCGCGCGGAACTCATCGACGTCGGCGCTCTTGTCGTCCTTGCTGATGCCCAGTTCGCGCTGGATGATCTTCAGCTGTTCCTTGAGGAAGAACTCGCGCTGGCGCTCGCCGATCTGCCGGTTGACCTCGGCGGACAGCTCCTTCTGCAGGCGCGCCACCTCCACTTCCTTGCGCAGCAGGGGCAGCACCTTCTCCATGCGCTTGAGCACCGGTACGCAGTCCAGCACCTCCTGCAGTTCATTGCCGGGGGCGGTGGTCAGCGCGGCGGCGAAGTCGGTCAGCGGCGACGGGTCGTTGGGGCTGAAGCGGTTCAGGTAGTTCTTCAGCTCCTCGCTGTACAGCGGATTGAGCGGCAGCAGCTCCTTGATGGCGTTGATCAGCGCCATGCCGTAGGCCTTCACCTCGTCGCGCGGGTCGCTGGCGCTCTGTGGGTAATCCACTTCCGCCAGGTAGGGCGGCCGGCGGCGCAGCCAGCCGCGGATACGCACCCGGGTCAGACCCTGGGCGACGAACTGCAGCTTGCCGCCTTCCTGGCTGGCATGGTGCACGCGCACCACGGTGCCATGGGCCGGCAGGTCATCCAGGCTGAAATCGCCGCCGTCGGTGTCCACGAAGAACAGCGCCAGGCAGTGGTGATCGGTGTTGGCCACCCGCTGCAGTGTTTCGCTCCAGGGGTCCTCGTTGACGATCACGGGCAGAACCTGGGCCGGAAAGAAGGGACGGCTGTGGATGGGAATCACATACAGCTTGTCCGGCAGGCTCTGGCCGGGGAGCGCCAGCTGGCCGCTGACGGTTTCGACGGTTTCCGGGGCGTTGTCCTGAGCAGTCATGGCGCACCTGAGCAATGAAACTTACCCAGAAGATGGGCTCGGGCCGGGGTATTTCAAGCCCGTCCTCTTGCAAATGTTATGATATAACATGTTTAATCTCGCGCCTTTCCGAACCAACGCGAGAGGATCACCATGCCCAAGCTCCATCCCCTGACCCTGGCCATCGGCCTGACCCTGGCGCCCTGTGTCTGGAGCGCGCCCCTTGAACTGGAGACCAGTCTGATCCGCACCAGCGCGCTGGCCACGCCGGCCGAGCAGCTGGCCACGCCGGTCGCCGTGCTGGAGGGCGACAGGCTCGTCCAGCGGCGCGAGGCGACCCTGGGCGACAGCCTGGACAGCCTGCCGGGCGTGCGCGCCAGCGGCTTTGGCCCCGGCGCCTCGCGCCCGCAGATCCGCGGCCTGGACGGCGCCCGGGTGCGGGTGATGAGCGATGGCGTGGATGTGCTGGATGCCTCCACCCTCAGCGCGGACCACGCCGTCAGCGTCGAGCCGCTGCTGGCCGAGCGCATCGAGGTGCTCAAGGGACCGGCCACGCTGCTTTACGGCGGCGGCGCGATCGGCGGCGTGGTCAACGTCATCGACCGGAAGGTGCCGACCCGGGTACCGGTCGATGGCTACGAAGGGGAAATGGAGCTGCGCGCCAACAGCGTGGCCAACGAGGGGGGCGGCCTGTTCGGCCTGACCCTCGGCCAGGGCAACATCGCCCTGCGCCTGGAAGGCGTGAAACGTCAGGCCGACGATTACGAGCTGCCCGGAACCGGTGCCCGGCAGGTGGGCGCCTACAACGACACCGAGAGCTACGGCCTGGGTGGCAGCTTCATTGGCGATCGTGGCTACCTGGGCCTGGCCTGGAGCCGGCAGGACAACCGCTACGGCCTGCTGGCCCATGAGCATGTGGCCTGCGATCCCCACGGCGACCACTGGCACTGCGGCGATCACGGACACGGCCATGATCCTGACGATCACGATCACGATCACGGCGAGGTGCCCTATATCACCCTGCGCCAGGACCGGTGGGACCTGCGCGGCGAACTGCGCGATCCGCTGCCGGGCATCGAGCGGGCGCGTCTTCGCGTCGGGTACAGCGACTACCGGCATGCCGAGAAGGAGGCTGGCGCGGCGGTGGCCATCTTCGACAACCAGGCCAGCGAGACCCGCCTGGAGCTCACCCATCGCCCGCTGTTCGGCTGGCGTGGCGTGATCGGCGGGCAGACCACGCGCCGCGACTTCGCGCGCTGGACCGCCGAGCATCGGATGCCGGACACCCTGACCCGCAATCATGCGCTGTTCCTGCTGGAGGAGTACGGCGCCGGCGCCTGGCGCTACGAGCTGGGCAGCCGCTACGAATGGCAGGAGATCGAGGCTGACGCCGGCGCTCCGGACACGCGCCACGACGGGCTGTCGCTGTCGGCCGGAGCGGTATGGACCTTTGCGCCCGCCTACTCGCTGGGCTTTTCGCTGTCGCGTTCGCAGCGTCTGCCCAGTGCCGAGGAGCTGTATGCCTATGGTCCGCACGCGGCCAGCCGCACCATCGAGCGGGGCGACCCGGATCTGCGGGAGGAGACCGCCCACAATGCGGAGATCACCCTGCGCAAGCTGAAGGGGAAAACCACCTTCAGCTTCAGCCTGTTCCGTAACCAGGTGGCCGATTTCATCCACGTTGCCGATCTGGGTCGCCAGCCGGGTGGCGGCTACCGCGAAGTGGAGTATCGCCAGGCTGATGCGCTGCTGACCGGCTTCGAGGGTGAGCTGCGGCATGCCTTCAGTGCGACCACCGCGCTGACGCTGTTCGGCGACCGGGTGCGCGGACGCCTCAAGGAGGGCGGCAACCTGCCGCGCCTTCCCGCCGACCGGCTCGGGGTGCGGCTGGAGCAGCAGCTCACCGCCGGCCTGAGCGGGGAGCTCAGCCTTCTGCGCGTGCAGCGCCAGGACCGCCTGGCCGAGTTCGAGACGCAGACCCCGGGCTACAACCTGCTGGCCGCCGGGCTGGCCTGGCAGGGCGCCTCGAGCGAGGGTGACTGGCTGGTCTACCTGAAGGCGGACAACCTGCTGGACGTGGAGGCGCGCCAGCACAGTTCGCCGATCAAGGACGAGGTAGTGCTGCCGGGGCGCAACCTGACCCTGGGCACGCGGTTTACCTTCTGATCGGGCATTTTTCGGTGCCAGGGCGGCTGACGAAGCGGAAGAGCTTTACCAGGAGGTCTACTCTCTGTTTGGATTGCGGCTTTTCTCGGAAAAGTCGACGAACGGATGCTCCTGGTTCGCCGTCCTGGTCCGCCCAACCTGAAGGAACATGCCCATGTCCTGGAACAATCCCACCTGGATCACCTTCGTCCTCTATATCCTGGCGATGGTGCTGATCGGCTTCATCGCCTACCGCGCCACCAAGAACTTCAACGACTACATCCTCGGCGGTCGCAGCCTGGGCAGCTTCGTCACGGCACTGTCCGCCGGCGCCTCGGACATGAGCGGCTGGCTGCTGATGGGCCTGCCGGGCGCCATCTTCGTGGCCGGCCTGTCCGAGAGCTGGATCGCCATCGGCCTGATCATCGGCGCCTGGCTCAACTGGCTGTTCGTCGCCGGGCGCCTGCGCGTGCACACCGAGCACAATCACAACGCCCTGACCCTGCCGGATTACTTCACCCACCGTTTCGAGGACCGCAGTCGCCTGCTGCGCATCTTCTCGGCGCTGGTCATCCTGGTGTTCTTCACCATCTACTGTGCCTCCGGCGTGGTGGCTGGGGCGCGGCTGTTCGAAACCACCTTCGGCGTGCCCTATCACTACGCCATCTGGCTCGGTGCGGCGGCCACCATCCTCTACGTGTTCATCGGCGGCTTCCTGGCGGTGAGCTGGACCGACACCGTCCAGGCCTCGCTGATGATCCTGGCGCTGCTGATCACACCGGTGTTCGTGATCGTCTCGCTGGGCGATCTGGGCGCGGCCATGGACACCATCGCCGCCCAGGACCCGTCCAACTTCGACATGTTCCGCGGCCTGTCCTTCATCGCCATCATTTCCCTGATGGGCTGGGGGCTGGGCTACTTCGGCCAGCCCCACATCCTGGTGCGCTTCATGGCCGCCAGCTCGGTGAAGGCCATCCCGCGCGCCCGGCGCATCGGCATGACCTGGATGATCCTCTGTCTGGCCGGCGCCGTGGCGGTCGGCTTCCTGGGCATCGCCTATTTCGCCGGCCATCCCGAGCAGGCCGGCCCGGTGAGCGAAAACGGCGAGCGGGTGTTCATGGAACTGGTGAAGATCCTTTTCAACCCCTGGGTGGCCGGGGTGATCCTTTCCGGTGTGCTGGCGGCGGTGATGAGTACCCTGAGCGCCCAGTTGCTGGTGTCCTCCAGCGCGCTGACCCAGGATTTCTACAAGTCCTTTCTGCGCACCCACGCCTCGGAGCGCGAGCTGGTCTGGGTCGGTCGCGCCATGGTGCTGCTGATCGCGCTGATCGCCATCGCCATCGCCTGGAATCCGGACAGCAAGGTACTGGGCCTGGTGGCCTACGCCTGGGCCGGCTTCGGGGCCGCCTTCGGCCCGGTGGTGCTGATCTCGGTGCTCTGGAAGCGCATGACCCGCAACGGCGCCCTGGCCGGCATGCTGGTGGGCGCCATCACCGTGGTGGTGTGGAAGAACTTCATCGGCCTGGGTCTGTACGAGATCATCCCGGGCTTCATCCTGGCCAGCCTGACCATCTGGGTGGTCAGCCTGATGGGCAAGGAGCCGTCGGCGGACATCCAGCAGCGCTTCGACGCCGCCGAGAAGGAATACCAGGACGCCCACATCTGATCCGCCGACGTCGGATCCGGGCGGTCAGCGGACCGCCCGCCCGATCAGTTCAACACGAAGCCTTCGGTTGCAGGGCGTCCGGCGCCTGCTCGCCCAGCACATCCAGCACGTCCCGCTCGATGACGCGCACCATGGCATCCAGCGGCAGGTCGTTATCGGCGAAACCGAACGGATCCTCCAGCTCATCCCCGAGTGCATCCAGGCCGAAGAAGGTGTAGGCGATGATGGCCACCACCAGGGGTGTCATCAGCTCCAGCGAGCTGACCAGCCCGAAGGGCAGGATCAGACAGAACAGCCAGGCCGTGCGATGCAGCAGCAGTGAGTAGGCGAAAGGCGTGGGCGTGCTCTTGATGCGTTCGCAACTGGCCTGGGCTGCGCTCATGCCATCCAGACGGCGGGCCAGCATCTGGTAGAGCACATCGCTGATCTCGCCCCGACGCAGGCAGCCGGCCAGATCGCTGGCGATGCTGTTGAGCAGGCCATCCGGGATCTGATGGCGGTCCCGCAGGGCGAGCGCCTCCTCGTTGCTGATCCAGGGCCGGATGGCTGGCCCAGGATCCTGGCCCCGCAGGGCGCTGGCCAGCGCGTGGGCGAAGGCGATGCAGCGCTTCAGCGTACGCTCGCGCAAGGCCGCATGGGCGTCATCGCCGAGCAGGGCCCGGACATCGCGGGCCAGGCCCCGGCTGTGGATGACCAGCTCGCCCCACAGCTTGCGGGCCTCCCACCAGCGGTCGTAGCAGGTGCTGTTGCGAAAACCCAGGAATACCGACAGCGCCACGCCCAGCAGGGAAAAGGCCGGGGCGCTCATGTTGCGCAGGGACTGCAGCTCGCCGCGCTCGTAGAACCAGACGGTGACACAGGCCAGCAGGCTGATGAAGAGGATCTTGGCGGCAATCTTGGGGAGGATGGAACCGCGCAGGATGAAGAGCAGCTGCAACGCACCGGGGCGCGGGCGAACGATCATTCAGGGGGGATATCCGGGGATGGCGCACGGGGAGGGTCAGGGGGCGCGGATT
>DATGNS010000145.1:0-28042 GCA_035306625.1 Pseudomonas sp.
TCGGTCGCCAGCTGGCCGAGCAGCCCGGCGCCCGCCTGTACGGCTACAGCCTGGAAGATACCCGCGCCGCCGTGCACTGCCGCAACATCCGCTTCGATGACGAGGGCGTGAGCGCGGAACTCGTCACGCCCCACGGCGAGGGGCTTCTGCGCAGCAGTCTGCTGGGCCGTTTCAACCTGTCCAACCTGCTGGCGGTGGTCGCTGCCCTGCTGGCCATGGATCATCCGCTGGACGACATCCTGCGCCTGCTGCCGACCTTGCAGGGGCCGGTGGGCCGCATGCAGCGCCTGGGCGGCGGCGACAGGCCGCTGGTGGTGGTCGATTACGCCCACACGCCCGATGCCCTGGAAAAGGTGCTCGAAGCCCTGCGCCCGCACGTCAGGGGTCGCCTGCAGTGCCTGTTCGGTTGTGGCGGCGACCGCGACCGCGGCAAGCGCCCGTTGATGGCCGCGGTGGCCGAGCGCCTGGCCGACGATGTGGTGGTTACCGACGACAATCCGCGCACCGAGGACCCGCTGCTGATTCTCGACGAGATCCGTACCGGCTTCGCCAATCCCGAGGCGGTGCGCTTCGTGCCGGGACGCGGCGAGGCCATTGCCCGCCTGATCGCCGAAGCCGGCGTGAACGACGTGCTGCTGCTGGCCGGCAAGGGCCACGAGGACTACCAGGAGATCAATGGCGTGCGCGAGCCCTTCTCCGACCTGGAGGCGGCCGCCAGGGCGCTGGAGCAGTGGGAGGCCGCCCATGCTTGAAGCCCTGAGCCTGAGCCAGCTGGTCGAGCCGCTGCAGGGGCGCCTGGAACAGGGTGACGCCCGCTTTGCCTCGGTCTCCACCGACAGCCGTGCCCTGCAGCCCGGCCAGCTGTTCGTGGCGCTGGTGGGGCCGCGTTTCGACGGTCACGCCTACCTGGCCGAGGTGGCCGGCAAGGGTGCGGCGGCCGCGCTGGTGTCGCGCTTCGTGCCCGAGGTGGCCCTGCCCCAGCTGGTGGTGGCCGACACGCGCCTGGCGCTGGGGCGGCTCGGCACCCTGAACCGCGAGGCTTTCCAGGGACCGGTGGCCGCCGTCACCGGTTCCAGCGGCAAGACCACCATCAAGGAGATGCTCGCCGCCATCCTGCGCGCCGGTCTGCGTGGGCCGGTGCTGGCCACCCGCGGCAACCTGAACAACGACCTCGGCGTGCCCCTGACCCTGCTGGAGCTGGCGGCCGAGCATGTGGCGGCGGTGATCGAGCTGGGCGCCAATCACGTCGGCGAAATCGCCTATACCGTGGCGCTGGCGCGTCCCCGCGTGGCCATCATCAGCAATGCCGGCAATGCCCATGTGGGCGAGTTCGGCGGGCCAGAGAAGATCGTCGAGGCCAAGGGCGAGATCATCGACGGCCTGCCGACGGATGGTGTGGCAATCCTCAACCGCGACGACGTCGCATTCCCCGTCTGGCAGCGACGGGCCGGCTCGCGCCGGGTACTGAGCTTTGCCGTCGATGCCGAGCAGGCCGACATCCGGGCGACGGATCTGCAAAGCGATGCGCGCGGGTGCATGGCCTTCCATTTGCATACCCCGGCGGGCGATGCGTCGGTGCAACTCAACCTGCTGGGTCGCCACAACGTGGCCAACGCCCTGGCGGCGGCCGCCGCGGCCCATGCGCTGGGGATTCCCCTGGAACATGTCCGGGCGGGCCTGGAACAGCTGCAGCCGGTCAAGGGCCGTGCCGTGGCCCGGGTGCTGCCCAGCGGGCTTCGGGTCATCGACGACAGCTACAACGCCAATCCTCTGTCGATGTGTGCGGCGGTCGATATTCTCGCCGGGTTCCCCGGTCGCCGGCTGCTGGTGCTGGGCGACATGGGCGAGCTGGGCGACTGGGCCGCGGAAGGACATCGCCAGGTGGGGGCCTATGCGGCCGGCAAGGTGGATGGCCTGTATGCCGTGGGACCGCTGATGGCACATGCCGTGGCGGCGTTTGGTGAGGGTGCGAAACATTTTGCCGATCAGCAGGGTCTGATCGACGCTCTGCGCCAGGAGGCTCGGGGCGAAACCACGCTTTTGATCAAGGGTTCGCGAAGTGCGGCAATGGACAAGGTCGTCGCCGCGATGTGCGAACCCGAGGAGAATCCTTGATGCTTCTGCTCCTGGCAGAATACCTGCAACAGTTTCACAAAGGTTTTGCCGTCTTCCAGTACCTGACCCTGCGCGGCATGCTCGGGGTGCTGACCGCGCTGGCGCTGGCCCTGTGGCTCGGGCCCTGGATGATCCGCACCCTGCAACTGCGCCAGATCGGCCAGGCGGTGCGCACTGACGGTCCTCAGTCGCATCTGTCCAAGAAGGGCACCCCGACCATGGGCGGTGCCCTGATCCTGTCGGCCATCACCATCAGCACCCTGTTGTGGGCGGATCTGTCCAACCGCTACGTGTGGGTGGTGCTGGCCGTGACCCTGCTGTTCGGTGCCATCGGCTGGGTGGATGACTACCGCAAGGTGATCGAGAAGAACTCCCGGGGTCTGCCGAGCCGCTGGAAGTATTTCTGGCAGTCGGTGTTCGGCCTGTGCGCTGCGGTGTTCCTCTATGTGACCGCGCAGAACCCGATCGAAACCACCTTCATCCTGCCGTTCCTCAAGGATGCTGCGCTGCCCCTCGGGCTGGGCTTCATCGTCCTGACCTACTTCGTCATCGTCGGCGCCAGCAATGCGGTGAACCTCACCGATGGCCTGGACGGCCTGGCCATCATGCCGACCGTGCTGGTGGGCGGGGCGCTGGGCATCTTCTGCTACCTGTCCGGTCATGCCAACTTCGCCCAGTACCTGCTGATTCCCTACGTACCGGGCGCCGGCGAGCTGATCGTGTTCTGCAGTGCGCTGATCGGCGCGGGCCTGGGCTTTCTGTGGTTCAACACCTATCCGGCCCAGGTATTCATGGGTGACGTGGGTGCCCTGGCCCTGGGCGCGGCGCTGGGCACCATCGCGGTGATCGTCCGCCAGGAGATCGTGCTGTTCATCATGGGCGGCGTGTTCGTCATGGAAACCCTGTCGGTGATGATCCAGGTCGCCTCCTTCAAGCTGACCGGCCGGCGCGTGTTCCGCATGGCGCCGATCCATCACCACTTCGAACTGAAAGGCTGGCCCGAGCCCCGGGTGATCGTGCGCTTCTGGATCATTACCGTGGTCCTGGTGCTGATCGGTCTTTCCAGCCTGAAACTGCGTTGAGGCGCCTTATGTCATGAGCCTGATCGCCTCCGACCAATTCCGCATCGTTGTCGGCCTCGGCAAGAGCGGCATGTCCCTGGTGCGCCACCTGGCCCGCCGGGGATTGCCCTTTGCGGTGGCCGACACGCGCGCCAACCCGCCCGAGCTGGAAACCCTGCGTCGCGATTACCCTCACGTCGAAGTGCGCTGCGGCGCGCTGGACGTGGATTTCCTGTGCCGCGCCAGCGAGCTGCTGGTCAGCCCGGGCCTGGCGCTGGCCACTCCCGAACTGCAGCAGGCTGCGGCGCGGGGCGTGAAGCTCTCCGGAGACATCGAGCTGTTCGCCCGCGAGGCCAGGGCGCCGATCGTGGCCATCACCGGTTCCAACGCCAAGAGCACCGTCACCACCCTGGTGGGCGAGATGGCCAGGGCCGCCGGCAAGCGCGTGGCTGTGGGCGGCAACCTGGGCATCCCGGCGCTGGATCTCCTGGCCGATGATGTCGAGCTGTACGTGATCGAGCTGTCCAGCTTCCAGCTGGAGACCACCGCGCAGCTGAACGCGGAAGTGGCTACCTGCCTGAACGTCAGCGAGGACCACATGGACCGCTATGCGGACCTGCAGGCCTACCACCAGGCCAAGCACCGCATCTTCCGTGGCGCCCGCCAGCTGGTGATCAACCGCGACGATCCGCTGTCCCGTCCGCTGGTGGCCGACCAGCTGCCGTGCTGGACCTTCGGCCTTGGCAAGCCGGATTTCCGCGGTTTCGGGCTGACGGAGGAAAGCGGCGAGAAGTGGCTGGCCTTCCAGTTCGAGAAACTGATGCCGGCCCGCGAGCTGAAGATCCGCGGTGCCCACAACCAGGCCAACGCCCTGGCGGCCCTGGCGCTGGGCCATGCCGTGGGCCTGCCGTTCGACGCCATGCTGGCGACGCTGAAAACGTTCGCCGGGCTGCCGCACCGCTGCCAGTGGGTGCGCGAGCGCCGCGGCGTGCATTACTACGACGACTCCAAGGCCACCAACGTGGGCGCCGCGCTCGCCGCCATCGAGGGCCTGGGCGCCGACATCGCCGGCAAGCTGGTGCTGATCGCCGGCGGCGATGGCAAGGGCGCCGACTTCTCCTCCCTGCGCGAACCGGTGGCCCGGCACTGCCGCGCCGTGGTGCTGCTGGGCCGTGACGCCGACCTGATCGCCGAGGCCCTGGGCGAGGCGGTGCGGCAGGTGCGCGTCGCCACTCTGGACGAGGCGGTGCAGCGCTGCGCGGAACTGGCCGAGCCGGGGGATGCGGTGCTGCTGTCACCGGCCTGCGCCAGCCTGGACATGTTCCGTAACTTTGAAGAGCGTGGGCGCCTGTTCGCCGCCGCCGTGGAGGCGCTGCCGGCATGATGACCTTCCTGCGCCCGTACCCGTCACCCCTGCTTGGCCCGCGCGGCGTCGACCTCGACCTGCCGCTCCTGGTGGGCTGCCTGATGCTGCTCGGCCTCGGGCTGGTGATGGTGACCTCGGCGTCATCGGAAGTGGCCGCCGCTCAGGCAGGCGGCCCGCTGTATTACGGCATCCGTCAGGCCATCTTCCTGGGTATCGGGCTGATCGCCGGCGTCCTGGTGCTGATGGTGCCGATCGCCACCTGGCAGCGCCTGGGCTGGGTGCTGCTGGCCGCGGCCTTCCTCCTGCTGGTGCTGGTGCTGGCGGTAGGGCGGGAAATCAATGGCTCCATCCGCTGGATCCATCTGGGGCCGCTGAGCCTGCAGGCCTCCGAGCTGGCCAAGGTGTTCGTGGTCATCTACCTGGCCGGCTACCTGGTGCGGCGCCAGGAGGAAGTGCGCGAGAGCTGGAGTGGGTTCCTCAAACCCATCGCGGTGCTCATCCCCATGGCCGGGCTGCTGCTGCTGGAGCCGGACTTCGGCGCCACCGTCGTGCTGTTCGGTGCCGCGGCCGGCATGCTGTTCCTCGGCGGGGTCGGCCTGGTGCGCTTCGGCCTGTCCGCGATCCTGGCGGTCGGCGCGGTCTGGCTGCTGGTCAAGACCCAGCCCTACCGGGTGGCGCGCCTGACCACCTTCACCGACCCCTGGGCCGACCAGTTCGGCGCCGGCTACCAGCTCACCCAGGCGCTGATCGCCTTCGGCCGTGGCGAGTGGTTCGGCGTCGGCCTGGGCAACAGCATCCAGAAGCAGTTCTACCTGCCGGAAGCCCATACCGATTTCGTGTTCGCCATCCTCGCCGAGGAGCTGGGCATGGTGGGCGCCCTGGCCACCCTGGCGCTGCTGGTGTTCGTCTGCCTGCGCGCCCTGTACATCGGCCTGTGGGCCGAGCAGGCCAAACAGCATTTCGCCGCCTACGTGGCCTACGGCCTGGCCATCCTGTGGATCGGCCAGATCCTCATCAACATAGGCGTGAACGTCGGCCTGCTGCCGACCAAGGGCCTGACCCTGCCGTTCCTCAGCTACGGGGGCAGCTCGCTGATGATCTGCTGCGTCAGCCTGGCGATGCTGCTGCGCATCGACTGGGAGCGCCGGCAGCTGCTGCGCGGGGAAGTGGAGATCGGCGAGCGGGAGCTGGCCGGGGAGGGTGCAGTACATGCCCGGTAACGTTCTGATCATGGCCGGTGGCACCGGGGGGCACGTGTTCCCGGCGCTGGCCTGCGCGCGCGAGTTCCAGGCGCGCGGCTACCGCGTGCACTGGCTGGGCACACCGCGCGGCATCGAGAACCGGCTGGTGCCCGAGGCCGGCCTGCCGCTGCACCTGATCCGCGTCGGCGGGCTGCGCGGCAAGGGCATCAAGGCGCTGCTCAAGGCGCCCTTCGAAATCGCCGGCGCCCTGCTGCAGGCACGCCGCATCGTGCGCGAGCTCAGGCCGGTATGCGTGCTGGGCATGGGCGGCTATGTCACCGGGCCGGGCGGCCTGGCCGCGCGCCTGGCCGGCGTGCCGCTGATCATCCACGAACAGAACGCCGTGGCGGGCACCGCCAACCGCCTGCTGTCGCGTTTCGCCCAGCGCATCTGCGAGGCGTTTCCGGGCACCTTCCTGTCCAGCGCCAAGCGCCGCACCACCGGCAATCCGGTGCGTGCCGAGGTGTTCGCCGTGCCGCAGCGCGAGCCGCTGCCGGGGCGCCAGGCCCGGCTGCTGGTGCTGGGCGGCAGCCTGGGTGCCGAGCCGCTGAACAAGCTGGTGCCGGCGGCGCTCTCCCACCTGCTGGAGGACGAGCGGCCGGAGGTGGTGCACCAGACCGGCAACGCCCATGCCGAGATCACCCGGGCCCGCTACGACGAGGTGGGGGTGCGCGCTCACGTAGTGCCCTTCATCGAGGACATGGCCGGCGCCTACGCCTGGGCGGACCTGGTGATCTGCCGCGCCGGAGCGCTGACGGTGAGCGAGCTGGCTGCCGCCGGCCTGCCCTCGTTCCTGATTCCGTTGCCGCACGCCATCGACGATCACCAGAGCCGCAACGCCGAATTCCTGGCACGCGAGGGCGCCGCCGCCCTGCTGCCACAAGCAAACACCGATGCGGCCGGGCTGGCCGCACAGCTCAACGAGGTGCTGATGCAACCGCAACAACTCGAGGCCATGGGCCGTGCCGCCCGGAAGTTGGCCAAGCCGAATGCCACCCGCGAGGTGGTGGATATCTGCCTGGAGGTGGCCCATGGCTAAGTCGCCCGCCGCCGCCAAGGCCGAAGTACGGCGCATGCGCCGCATCCGCCGCATCCATTTCGTCGGCATCGGGGGAGTGGGCATGTGCGGCATCGCCGAGGTGCTGCTCAACCTCGGGTATGAAGTGTCCGGTTCGGATATCCGGCCGTCCCCCGTCACCGAGCGCCTGGAAGGCTTCGGTGCCCAGGTGTTCATCGGTCATCAGGCCGAGAACGTCGAGGAGGCCGACGTGCTGGTGGTGTCCAGCGCCATCAACCAGAGCAACCCGGAAGTGGCCCGGGCCCTGGAGCGGCGCATTCCGGTGGTGCCGCGCGCCGAGATGCTGGCCGAGCTGATGCGCTACCGCCATGGCATCGCCGTGGCCGGCACCCACGGCAAGACCACCACCACCAGCCTGCTGGCCTCGGTGTTCGCCGCCGCCGGCCTGGATCCCACCTTCGTCATCGGTGGCCGACTGAACGCCGCCGGCACCAACGCCCAGCTGGGTGGCAGCCGCTACCTGATCGCCGAGGCGGACGAAAGCGACGCCAGCTTCCTGCACCTGCAGCCGATGGTCGCCGTGGTCACCAACATCGACGCCGACCACATGAGCACCTACGAGGGTGACTTCAACAAGCTGAAGAAGACCTTCATCGACTTCCTGCACAACCTGCCGTTCTACGGTCTGGCGGTGCTGTGCATCGACGATCCGGTGGTGCGCGAGATCCTGCCGCAGATCGGCCGGCCGACCATCACCTACGGCTTCACCGAGGACGCCGACCTGCGCGCCGTGGACATCCGCCAGGAAGGCATGCAGACCCATTTCACCGTGCTGCGTGAAGGCAAGGCGCCCATGCCGGTCACCGTCAACATGCCCGGCGTGCACAACGTGCTCAACGCCCTGGCGACCATCGCCATCGCCAGCGATGAGGGCATCGAGGACGATGCCATCGTCGCCGGCCTGGAAGGCTTCCAGGGCGTCGGCCGCCGCTTCCAGGTGTACGGCGAGCTGCCGGTGGAAGGCGGCGGGGTGATGCTGGTGGACGACTACGGCCACCATCCGCGCGAAGTGGCGGCAGTGATCAGGGCGGTGCGCGGCGGCTGGCCGGAGCGCCGGCTGGTGATGGTCTACCAGCCGCACCGCTACACCCGTACCCGCGACCTGTATGAGGACTTCGTGCAGGTGCTGGCCGAAGCCAACGTGCTGCTGCTGATGGAGGTCTATCCGGCCGGCGAGGAGCCGATTCCCGGCGCCGACAGCCGCAACCTGTGCCACAGCATCCGTCAGCGCGGCCAGCTGGACCCCATCTATGTCGAGCGCGGCAGCGACCTGGCGCCGCTGCTCAAGCCCCTGCTGCGCCCCGGCGACATCCTGCTCTGCCAGGGGGCCGGCGATATCGGCGGCCTGGCGCCGCAGCTGCTCCGGCATCCGCTGTTCGCCGGGGAAGAGGAGGTTGTGCAATGAATGCCCTGATGTCCACCCACGACCCCAAGGCCTTCGGCCGGGTCGCCGTGCTGTTCGGTGGGCGCAGCGCCGAGCGCGAGATTTCCCTGAAATCCGGCGCGGCCGTGCTGCAGGCCCTGCTGGATGCCGGCGTCGACGCCTTCGGCATCGACGTGGGCGATGACCTGCTGGGTCGTCTGCATGGCGAGAAAATCGACCGCGCCTTCATCGTCCTGCACGGGCGGGGCGGCGAGGACGGCAGCATGCAGGGCCTGCTGGAATGCCTGGGCATTCCCTACACCGGCAGCGGCGTGCTGGCCTCCGCCCTGGCCATGGACAAGCTGCGCACCAAACAGGTGTGGCAGAGCCTGGGCCTGCCCACGCCGCGCCATGCCGCGCTGGCGACCGAGGACGACTGCCGACGCGCCGCGGCCGAGCTGGGCTTCCCCTTGATGGTCAAGCCGGCCCATGAAGGCTCCAGCATCGGCATGGCCAAGGTGGACAGTCTCGAGGCGCTGGTGAGCGCCTGGCGCGAGGCCAGTCGCTTCGATTCCCAGGTGCTGGTCGAGCAGTGGATCAAGGGGCCGGAGTTCACCGTGGCCATGCTGCGCGGCCAGGTGCTGCCGCCGATCGCGCTGGGCACCCCCAACAGCTTCTACGACTACGAGGCGAAGTACTTCTCCGACGACACCCAGTACCGCATTCCCTGCGGCCTGAGTGCCGCGAAGGAGGCCGAGCTGCGCGAGCTGACCGCGCGCGCCTGCGCGGCGGTGGGCACCCGTGGCTGGGCCCGCGCCGACGTCATGCAGGACGGCGACGGCAATTTCTGGCTGCTGGAAGTGAACACGGTACCGGGCATGACCGACCACAGCCTGGTGCCCATGGCCGCCCGCGCCGCCGGGCTGGATTTCCAGCAACTGGTCCTGGCGATCCTCGCCGACAGCCTGGAGGCGCGCGACTGACATGCTGAACGTCCTGCTTCGTCATCAGCAACCCGGGTCCGGCCGCCGGCCGACGCCCCGGGGCGCCAGCCGTCCGGTGGTCCGGACGCCGCTGCGCGAGCGCTTGCCGAAGCCGGACTTCAGCCAGCTCAAGCGCTTCGCCTGGCCGCTGCTGCTGGTAGCGCTGCTGGCCGGCGGCGCGGTGCTGTACCAGCAACTGCTGCCCTACCTGGATCGGCCGATCGCGCGCATCGGCATCGCCGGCAAGCTGACTTTCACCGCCCCCGAGCAGGTGGAGGGCCGTATCGAGCCCCACGTCGGCACCAGCTTCTTCCGGGTGGACCTGGAAGCCCTGCGCCAGGACCTGGAGGCTCTGCCCTGGATTGCCCATGCGCAGGTTCGGCGTGTCTGGCCGGACGAACTGGAGATCGAGCTGCATGAATACCTGCCCATTGCGCGCTGGGGTGACAGCGCTCTGCTGAACAACCGGGGCGAGGCCTACGAGGTGGCGACGCTGGATGGCTACCGGCAACTGCCGCAGCTGCGCGGCCCGGAACGGGCGCGGCAGGGAATGATGCAGCAGTACCAGGTGCTCAGTCAGATGCTGCGTCCGGCGGGCTTCGCCATCACCGCTCTGGAACTGCGCGAGCGGGGCAGCTGGTTCGCCACGCTGGAGACCCGCAACGGCGGGCAGCGCATCGAATTGCTGATTGGTCGGGACCACGTCGTGGAGAAGGTGCGGCGTTTCCTGACCATCCATGACAAGACCCTGAAAGAGCAGATTGCGAACATCGCGCGCATCGACCTGCGCCATGCCAACGGCCTGGCGGTCACCTGGCTGGCGGATGCCGGTGCGGGCGCACGGGTCGCCAGTGACGGCGCCGTGAATTGAGGAGAAAGAGACAGCTATGTCTACTGTGCAGAGCGGCAAGATGATCGTTGGCCTGGACATCGGCACGTCCAAGGTGGTCGCGCTGGTGGGCGAGGTGCGCGAGGACGGCCAGCTGGAAATCGTCGGTATCGGCTCGCACCCGTCCCGGGGCCTGAAGAAGGGCGTGGTGGTCAACATCGAGTCCACCGTGCAGTCCATCCAGCGTGCCGTGGAGGAAGCCCAGCAGATGGCCGGCTGCTATATCCACTCGGCCTACGTGGGCCTGGCCGGCAGCCACATCCGCAGCCTGAACTCCCACGGCATCGTGGCCATCCGCGAGCGCGAGGTGACCCGCGCCGACCTGGATCGAGTGCTGGATGCCGCCCAGGCGGTGGCCATTCCCGCCGACCAGCGCGTGCTGCATACCCTGCCCCAGGACTATGTGGTGGATAACCAGGAAGGGGTGCGCGAACCGCTGGGCATGTGCGGCGTGCGCCTGGAGGCCAAGGTGCATGTGGTGACCTGCGCGGTGAATTCCGCGCAGAACATCGAAAAGTGCGTGCGCCGCTGTGGCCTGGAAGTTGACGACATCATTCTTGAACAACTGGCCTCGGCGTATGCGGTATTGACCGAGGATGAAAAGGAACTGGGCGTGTGCCTGGTGGATATTGGCGGTGGCACGACGGATATCGCCATTTTTACCGAAGGCGCAATCCGGCATACCGCAGTTATTCCCATTGCCGGCGACCAGGTCACAAACGATATTGCCATGGCGTTGAGAACGCCGACCCAGTATGCCGAGGAGATCAAGATTCGGTATGCTTGCGCGCTTGCCAATCTGGCAGGAGCCGGTGAAACAATCAAAGTTCCCAGCGTGGGTGATCGCCCGCCGCGGGAGCTGTCCCGTCAGGCCCTGGCGGAAGTGGTGGAGCCCCGTTACGACGAGCTTTTCACCCTGATCCAGGCCGAACTTCGCCGCAGCGGATACGAAGACATGATTCCTGCCGGAATCGTGTTGACCGGTGGCACGGCGAAAATGGAAGGGGCGGTTGAACTGGCGGAAGAAATCTTCCACATGCCGGTGCGCCTGGGTGTTCCGCACAGTGTCAAGGGACTGGTCGATGTTGTGCGTAATCCCATTTATTCAACAGGCGTGGGCCTGCTGCTGTACGGCCTGAAAAAACAGGCCGAAGGCTTCGTCGTGTCGAGCCCGGGCATGTACGACGAAGTTCCCGGGATCTCTGTCCTGGAAAAGATGAAGCGGTGGTTCCAGGGCAACTTCTGAACAAGTGGTAGCAGTGGGCGAAAAAGACGAGAGAGAGGAGAGGGATTATGTTCGAGTTGGTAGACAACGTGACCCCGAGCGCGGTCATCAAGGTCATCGGCGTGGGCGGTGGCGGTGGCAACGCAGTCAATCACATGGTGCGCAGCAACATCGAGGGTGTGGAGTTCATCTGCGCCAACACCGACGCCCAGGCGCTGAAGAACGTGCAGGCGCGCACCATCCTGCAGCTGGGACGTAGCGTTACCAAGGGCCTGGGCGCGGGCACCAATCCCGAAGTGGGCCGTCAGGCCGCGCTGGAGGATCGCGAGCGCATCGCCGAGGCGCTACAGGGCGCGGACATGGTCTTCATCACCACCGGCATGGGCGGTGGCACCGGCACCGGTGCGGCGCCGATCATCGCCCAGGTCGCCAAGGAAATGGGCATCCTCACCGTCGCGGTGGTGACCCGTCCGTTCCCGTTCGAGGGCAAGAAGCGCCAGGTGGTGGCCGAGGAGGGCATTCGCCAGCTGTCCGAGAGCGTCGACTCGCTGATCACCATTCCCAACGAGAAGCTGCTGACCATCCTGGGCAAGGATGCCTCGCTGCTGTCCGCCTTCGCCAAGGCCGACGACGTGCTGTGCGGCGCGGTGCGCGGCATCTCCGACATCATGCTGCGCGAAGGCCTGATGAACGTGGACTTCGCCGACGTGAAGACCGTGATGGCCGAGATGGGCATGGCCATGATGGGCACCGGCAGTGCCAGCGGCCCGAATCGTGCTCGCGAGGCCACCGAGGCGGCCATTCGCAACCCGCTGCTGGAAGACGTCAACCTGCAGGGCGCGCGTGGCATCCTGGTCAACATCACCGCGGGTCTGGACCTGTCCCTGGGCGAGTACTCCGCCGTGGGCGAGATCGTCAACGCCTTCGCCTCCGAGCATGCCACCGTCAAGGTGGGCGCCGTGGTGGATCCGGAGCTGCGTGACGAACTGCACGTCACCGTGGTGGCCACCGGCCTGGGCGCGCCGAGCCGTCAGGAGAAGCCGGTCAAGGTGGTGGACAACACGCCGGTCGCTCCGGCTGCCGCGCCGGCTCAGGAGGCCGTCGGTCGCCCCGAGCAGCCGGTTAACTACCGCGACTATGATCGCCCGACCGTCATGCGCAGTGCCGGACCGTCCGCAGCAGCTCGGCAGAATCCGCAGGAGGATCTGGATTACCTGGATATTCCGGCGTTCCTGCGTCGTCAGGCTGATTGAGGATAGCTATGAGGGTATTTGGATTGATTTGTGTTCACTGAAGGCCGGTTCTGCTATGATCCCGGCCTCATTGACACACGTATTTGCAATCGTACCCAACAGCAGCCACTGCCATGATCAAGCAACGCACCCTTAAGAACGTCATCCGTGCCACTGGCGTTGGCTTGCACTCGGGGGAAAAGGTTTACCTGACCCTGAAGCCGGCGCCTGCGGATGCGGGCATCGTGTTTCGACGGGTCGATCTCGATCCGGTGGTCGAGATCAAGGCCAACGCCCTGAATGTTGGCGAAACCACCATGTCCACCACCCTGTACAACGGCAACGTCAAGGTGGACACCGTGGAGCACCTGCTCTCGGCGCTTGCCGGCCTGGGCATCGACAATGCCATTGTCGAGCTGTCCGCGCCGGAAGTGCCGATCATGGACGGCAGCGCCGGTCCGTTCGTGTTTCTGATCCAGTCGGCGGGCCTGCAGGAGCAGGATGCGCCGAAGAAGTTCATCCGCATCAAGCGTGAAGTCACCGTCACCGACGGCGACAAGCGCGCCACCTTCCGACCCTTCGACGGGTTCAAGGTGAGCTTCGAGATCGACTTCGACCACCCGGTGTTCCGCGGGCGCACCCAGACGGCCACGGTGGACTTCTCCAGCACCTCGTTCGTCAAGGAAGTGAGCCGCGCACGCACCTTCGGTTTCATGCGCGACATCGAATTCCTGCGCTCCCACAATCTGGCCCTGGGCGGCAGCGTGGAAAATGCCATCGTGGTGGCCGAGGACGGCGTGCTCAACGAGGACGGCCTGCGCTACGAGGACGAATTCGTCAAGCACAAGATCCTGGACGCCATCGGCGACCTGTATCTGCTGGGCAACAGCCTGATCGGCGAGTTCCATGGCTACAAGTCCGGCCATGCGCTGAACAACCGCCTGCTGCGCACGCTGCTGGCGCAGGAGGATGCCTGGGAAATGGTGACCTTCGAGGATGCCAAGGACGCCCCCATTTCCTATATGCGCCCGGCTGCGGCGATCTGAAGCAGCCCTCTCTTCTCCCTTGAAGCCACCTCCGGGTGGCTTTTTTCTGCCCGCCGTCAGGCCTTGCGCGGCAATGGCTTGCCGCTCGAGGGGCTTTGGTGCGCGCTTGTAGCGGCCGATTCATGCAAATAATGGCTACTTGCCTGTACGGCTCTCTTCTTGCATGATCTCATCAAGCCATTATTCCGAGTCGTCTTTTCTGGCACGGCTGGCCAGGCGCAGAAGCGCGGCACGCAGTACGGGATCGGCGATGGTGTCCGCGGTTTCCCGCAAATGACACGAGGCCGCCGGGGAAAGCTGCAAAGCGTGACCTGAGTCACGCTGTCGATTGGTCGGAGGTTGCACCTTGAAGAGGATTCTCGATAGGTTCGCGAACTCCTCCAGGCCGCGAAGCTGACGCATCAGGCGAGGCTGCTGATAGCGCAGACGAGTGGCCCAGTGGCCATCGGTGATGACCAGCAGCAGGCATCCATCCCGCCAGGACGCGATTCGGCAGTAAGGGCGAGCGGCAGGTTGTAGCTGGCTTTCCAGCAGTGCCTGGAGCCTGGCGAGACGCTGGGCTTCGCTGAACAGGGCCTTGAGAGGTTTGGCGTCGCGCAGCAGCGCGGCGGGAGTCCGGGCCGGCAAGGGACGAAAAGTCATGGCAGGAAAGCCTGTAGTTGGCGGGGTCGCATGGTAGCAAGTATGCCCAGCGGTCACGGCGTTACCCAAGGGGGAAATCATGCAAATCATTCTGCTCGGTCAGCGTAATGGCGCCGCACGGTCGCTCAGCATCGACGTGCGCCTGCTGAGTATCGGTGCCGGGATTCTGGCGCTGCTGACCCTGGCTGGCGGTATTACCCTGGGCACGACGCTCTACCCTTACATCAGCGACACCGAAGGTCGCCTGGCCGCCCACATGGAAGAACAGCGCCAGCAGGTGGTCGAAGCGCGTCAATCGGCGCAGCGTCAGCTGGAGGCCTTCGGCGTGCACATCGCCGAGATGCAGGCGCGCCTGACCCGCCTGGATGCCCTTGGCGAGCGTCTGACCGAGCTGGCCAAGATGGACACCAGCGAATTCGATTTCTCCCTGCGGGTCGGCCAGGGCGGTCCGGACGAGGCGCTGGAAAACGCCTTCTTCGCGCCGCCGCCCTTTCTGCAGACCCTGGATGAACTGATGGAGCGCCTGGACAGCCGCGAACAGCAGCTGGAGGTGCTCGAGGAAGTGCTGGCCCATCGTCGTCTGAGCGAGGCGGGCAGCGTCGCCGGCCGTCCGGTGACCCAGGGCTATCTGTCTTCCCCCTTCGGCCGCCGCACCGACCCCTTCACCGGCCAGCCGCGCATGCACAAGGGCGTGGATTTCGCTGCCCGCGAGGGCAGCGACGTGGTGGCGGTGGCCGCCGGCGTGGTGACCTGGTCGGGCCGCAAGCCGGGCTACGGCACCATGGTGGAAATCAACCATGGCGACGGCTATGTCACGCTCTATGCCCACAACAAGGAGAACATGGTGCGGGTCGGCGAACTGGTGCAGCGTGGCCAGGTGATCGCCAAGGTGGGCAGCTCGGGCCGCTCCACCGGACCGCATGTGCACTTCGAAGTCATCAAGGATGGCAGGCAGGTGAATCCCTACAGCTTCATTGCCCGGGCCAAGGCCGGCAAATGAAGGCACGACGCTCGACGGTCTCCAGGGGCCGTCGGCGAATTCCCGTCGTTTCGCGTGAAGTCGACGCGATCTTTCCGGGATCGGCCGTCCTGGCGAACAAGCAGGACAAGGTCGCTTTCCTGAATCCCGATTCCGAGTAGAATGCTTCTTTCGTGCGCAGCCGAAGGTTGCGCGGGCGGCTGCCTGTCGCCTCTCCATTCAAATGTGTGGAAGAACCAGTCGATATGTTTGCGCCTCTCCTGAAAAAACTCTTTGGCAGCAAGAATGAGCGGGAAATCAAACGGATGCTCAAGACGGTCAAGGCCGTCAATGCGCTCGAAGAGCAGATGCTGGCGCTTTCCGACGAGCAACTGCGTGCCAAGACCCCGGAGTTCCGTGAGCGCCTGAGCAAGGGCGAGACTCTCGATCAGCTGCTGCCCGAAGCCTTCGCCGTGGTGCGCGAGGCCGGCAAGCGCGTCATGGGCATGCGTCACTTCGACGTGCAGCTGATCGGCGGCATGACCCTGCACGAGGGCAAGATCGCCGAGATGCGCACCGGTGAGGGCAAGACCCTGGTGGCCACCCTGCCGGTGTACCTCAACGCCCTGGAAGGCAAGGGCGTGCACGTGGTGACCGTCAACGACTACCTGGCCCGTCGCGACGCCAACTGGATGCGCCCGCTGTACGAGTTCCTCGGCATGACCGTCGGGGTGGTTACCCCGTTCCAGCCGCCGGAGGAGAAGCGTGCCGCCTACGCCGCCGACATCACCTACGGCACCAACAACGAATTCGGTTTCGACTACCTGCGCGACAACATGGCCTTCAGCCTGGAGGAGAAGTTCCAGCGCGAGCTGAACTTCGCGGTGATCGACGAAGTCGACTCCATCCTCATCGATGAGGCGCGCACGCCGCTGATCATCTCCGGCCAGGCCGAGGACAGCTCGCGGCTGTACCAGCAGATCAACCAGCTGATCCCGCGCCTCAAGCGCCACATCGAGGAAGAGGAGGGCGTGGTCACCCAGCAGGGTCACTACCGCATCGACGAGAAGGCGCGTCAGGTCGAGCTCAACGAGGAAGGTCACCAGTTCGTCGAGGACATGCTCACCGAGGCCGGCCTGCTGGCCGAAGGTGAGAGCCTCTATTCGGCCCACAACCTCTCGCTGCTGACCCACGTCTACGCTGCGCTGCGCGCCCACACGCTGTTCCACCGCAACGTGGAATACATCGTGCAGAACGGCCAGGTGATCCTGATCGACGAGCACACCGGGCGCACCATGCCGGGCCGTCGCCTGTCCGAGGGCCTGCACCAGGCCATCGAGGCCAAGGAAGGGGTGAAGATCCAGGCCGAGAGCCAGACCCTGGCCTCGACCACCTTCCAGAACTATTTCCGCCTGTACAAGAAGCTGTCCGGCATGACCGGCACCGCCGACACCGAGGCCTTCGAGTTCCAGCAGATCTACGGCCTGAGCGTGGTGGTGATCCCTACCAACAAGCCCATCGCCCGTATCGACTACAACGACCTGGTCTACCTGACCCAGGAAGAGAAGTACCAGGCGATCATCGCCGACATCAAGGAATGCCAGGCCAAGGGCCGCCCGGTGCTGGTGGGCACCGCCTCCATCGAAAGCTCGGAGTACGTCTCCCAGCTGCTCAAGCAGGCCGGCATCGCCCACAACGTGCTGAACGCCAAGTACCACGACAAGGAAGCCGAGATCATCGCCCAGGCCGGTCGTCCCGGCGCGGTGACCATCGCCACCAACATGGCCGGTCGCGGTACCGACATCCTGCTCGGCGGCAACTGGGAAGTGGAAGTCGCCGCCCTGGAGAATCCCACCGAGGAGCAGATCGCGCAGATCAAGAGCGACTGGCAGAAGCGTCACCAGCAGGTGATCGAGGCCGGCGGTCTGCATGTGATCGCCTCCGAGCGCCACGAATCCCGCCGCATCGACAACCAGCTGCGCGGCCGTGCCGGCCGCCAGGGCGACCCGGGCTCCAGCCGCTTCTACCTGTCGCTGGAAGACGGCCTGATGCGCATCTTCGCCTCCGACCGGGTGAAGAACTTCATGAAGGCCCTGGGCATGCAGTCCGGCGAGGCCATCGAGCACCGCATGGTCACCAACGCCATCGAGAAGGCGCAGCGCAAGGTGGAAGGCCGCAACTTCGACATCCGCAAGCAGCTGCTGGAGTTCGACGACGTGGCCAACGAGCAGCGCAAGGTGATCTACCACATGCGCAACAGCCTGCTCACCGCCGACAACGTCGGTGAAACCATCGCCGAGTTCCGCGACGAGGTGCTGACCAACGCCATCAACCAGCACCTGCCGCCGCAGTCGCTGCCCGAGCAGTGGGACATCAAGGGCCTGGAGGCCACCCTGCGCAGCGACTTCGCCCTGGATCTGCCGCTGCAGAAGTGGCTGGACGAGGACGATCACCTGCACGAGGAAACCCTGCGCGAGAAGATCCGCGACGCCCTGCTGGCCGCCTACGCCGAGAAGGAGGCCCTGGCCGGCGCCGAGGCGTTGCGCGCCTTCGAGAAGCAGATCCTGCTGCGCGTGCTGGACGACCTGTGGAAGGATCACCTGTCCACCATGGATCACCTGCGCCACGGCATCCATCTGCGCGGCTATGCCCAGAAGAACCCCAAGCAGGAGTACAAGCGCGAGTCCTTCAACCTGTTCCAGGAACTGCTGGAGAGCATCCGCCGCGACACCATCCGCGTGCTGTCCCATGTGCAGGTGCGCCGCGAGGATCCGGCCGAGGAGGAGGCGCGCCTGCGCCGCGAGGCGGAGGAAATGGCCAAGCGCATGCAGTTCCAGCATGCTGCCGCGCCCTCCATGGAGCCGGAGCCGGCTCCCGTCGCCGAAGCCCAGGCGGGCGGCGGCGTGGTGACCGCGGTGCGCAGCGAGCCGAAGATCGGCCGCAACGAGCCCTGCCCTTGCGGTTCCGGCAAGAAGTACAAGCACTGCCACGGACAGGTCCAGTAGCGACCGTCCAGGGCTCTGCCAGCGCCGCGACCGGATCTTCCGCTCGCGGCGTTTTTCCTTACACTGCAACGCCCGTCACGGCGTCATTCAATCTGATCTAGGAGCGCTTCCATGGCTGTCGGTCTTGGCCCTCTGCCCAAACTGCACCCGGTCCCCGGTTTCGAACTCGGCATCGCCTCCGCCGGCATCAAGCGCGTCGGGCGCAAGGATGTGGTGGTCATGCGCTGTGCCGAAGGCTCCCGCGTGGCCGGCGTCACCACCACCAACGCCTTCTGTGCCGCGCCGGTGCTGATCACCCGCGAACGCCTGGCGGGCGAGGTGCGCTATCTGCTGACCAACACCGGCAATGCCAATGCCGGCACCGGCGCCGAGGGTCTGGCCAACGCCCGGCGCACCTGCGCCGCCCTGGCGGCCCTGACCGGCGTGCCGGAAAGCGCCGTGCTGCCGTTCTCCACCGGCGTGATCGGCGAGCCGTTGCCGGTCGAGAAGATCGAGGCCGCACTGCCGGCGGCGCTGGCCGATCTGGCCGAGGACAACTGGGCCGAGGCGGCCGTGGGCATCATGACCACCGATACCCTGCCCAAGGGTGCCAGCCGCCAGTTCCAGCATGATGGCGTGACGGTCACCGTGACCGGCATCTCCAAGGGGGCCGGCATGATCCGCCCGAACATGGCCACCATGCTCGGCTACATTGCCACCGACGCCCGGGTGGCCCGCGATGTGCTGCAGGACCTGGTGCGCGATGCGGCCAACAAGTCCTTCAACCGCATCACCATCGACGGCGACACCTCCACCAACGACTGCTGCATGCTGATCGCCACCGGCAAGACCAGCCTGCCGGAAATTACCTCGCCCTCCGGCGAGCTGTTTGCCAAACTGCAGCAGGCGGTGTTCGAGGTGTTCATGGAGATCGCCCAGGCCATCGTGCGTGACGGCGAGGGCGCCACCAAGTTCGTTACCGTGCAGGTCAACGGCGGTGCCAACCACCAGGAGTGCCTGGACGTGGCCTATGCCGTGGCCCATTCGCCGCTGATCAAGACCGCGCTGTTCGCCTCCGACCCCAACTGGGGGCGGATCCTGGCCGCCGTCGGCTACGCCGGCGTGCCGGACCTGGATGTCGGCCTGATCGACGTGTTCCTTGGCGATGTCTGCATCGCCAGTCGCGGCGCGCGCGCGGCCAGCTATACCGAGGAGCAGGGGGCGGCGGTAATGGCCCGCGAGGAGATCACCATCCGCATCGAGCTGGGACGCGGCAGCTGCAGCGAGACCATCTGGACCACCGACCTGTCCCACGAGTACGTGAAGATCAACGCGGAATACCGCACCTGATCGAGCATCCGGCCGGGGCCCTGCGTTGCCCTGGCCGGGCTTGAGGCTGTCCGCGCCCATTCAGCGCCGGGATGGGGCGAGCCCACTGTTCCGGCGGCGGAGAGGTGTCCCATGTCCCTGACCCTGGTCATCGGCAACAAGAACTACTCGTCCTGGTCGCTGCGTGCCGCCCTGGCGCTGGAGCTGACTGGCGAACCCTACGAGGAGCGGCGTATTTCGCTGCGTCAGGCGGATACTGCGCAACGCATCGGCGAATTCTCGCCCAGCGGCCGGGTACCGGTGCTGCTCACCGAGCAGGGACCGGTGTGGGATTCCCTGGCCATTGCCGAATATCTGGCGGAGCGCTTTCCCGAGGCCCATCTGTGGCCGCGTGGCGAATATGCCCGGGCGGTAGCCCGTTCCGCATGCGCGGAAATGCACAGCGGCTTTGCCGCCCTGCGCACCCACCTGTCCATGGACCTGAAGCGCGAGGCGCGCCTGGAGCGGATTCCGGAGGACGCCCAGGCGGATATCCGGCGCATCTGCGTCCTGTGGCAGGACTGCCGTCAGCGCTTTGGCGCCGATGGCCCCTTCCTGTTCGGCCACGCCAGCGTCGCCGATGCCTTCTACGCGCCGGTGGCGGCGCGCTTCCACAGTTATCAGCTGGACCTGCCGGAGCCGGCGGCGGCCTATGTCGCCACCGTCTACCGGTGGCCGGCCTTCCAGCGCTGGTACCGGGCGGCGCTGCAGGAAACGGAGACCCTCTGAAGTGACGCGTATCGACGTGGCGGCCGCGGTGATTCGTGGCGCCGATGGCCGGGTGCTGATCGCCCGGCGGCCCCTGGACAAGCACCAGGGCGGCCTGTGGGAATTCCCCGGCGGCAAGATCGAGCCGGGCGAGACGGCCGAAGCCGCGCTGCATCGGGAGCTGCACGAGGAGCTGGGCATCCGCGTGCGCGAGGCGCGTCCGCTGATCCGCATCCGTCACGACTATCCCGACAAGGCGGTGCTGCTGGATGTCTGGGAGGTCGGCGCGTTCGATGGCGAACCCCATGGTGCCGAGGGGCAGCCGCTGGCCTGGGTGCGCCCGCGGGATCTGCCGGGATATGAGTTTCCGGCAGCCAACCGCCCCATCGTCGCGGCAGCATGCCTGCCCGATCGCTACCTGATCACGCCGGATGGCCTGGCCCCCGATGAACTGCTGCGGGGACTGCGGCAGGCCCTGGAGCGGGGCGTGCGCCTGGTTCAATTGCGTGCTCCCGCCATGTTCGACCCGCAGTATCGCGACCTGGCGGCGGATGCCCAGGGGCTGTGTGCCGGCCGGGCCCAGCTGATGCTCAAGGGGCCGCTGGAGTGGCTGGGCGACTTCCCGGCGGCAGGCTGGCACCTGACTGCCGAGCAGCTGCGACGCTACGCCCCCAACGGTCGCCCCTTTCCCCGCGGGCGCTGGCTGGCCGCTTCCTGCCACAGCGCCGAGGAATTGGCGCTGGCCGCGCAGATGGGGGTGGATTTCGTCACCCTCTCGCCAGTATTGCCGACCCACAGCCATCCCGAGGCCGAGCCGCTGGGCTGGGAACAGACCAGTACACTGATCGAGCACTGTACCTGCCCGGTGTTCGTGCTGGGCGGCCTGTCCGGGCAGCACCTGACCCAGGCACGGGATATTGGGGCCCAGGGGATCGCCGGCATTCGCGGGTTCTGGCCGCTGGCCTGATTCTTGTATCCGGCGCAGCGGATGCCCGGTGCTGCCAAATTAATAGCAATGTCAAGAAGGCGGGCGCCGAGGCCGGACAGTCTCGATCGATGGACCCGCAATGAACCAACCGAAATCCAAGCGCGCAGCCCTGGTGCTGGGAAGCATCGGCCTGGCGGCAATCTTCGCGTTTGCCTGGCAGGCGCGCCCGGCGCCCCGGCTTGCCGAGTTCGCCCTGCCGCAGACCCAGGTCGTACCTCTGCCGGACCAGCAGGTCCCGGTGTTCGAATCCCGCTTCGCCTCTTCGAGCTTCAGGAACTTCGCCCATGCGTCGGCGATCAGTGCCCTGCCCAACGGCGATCTGCTGTCGGTATGGTTCGCCGGTTCCCGGGAGGGTGCGTCCGATGTGCAGGTGCGTGGCGCCCGCTTCGATGCCCGTACCGGCCTCTGGGGCGAGGAAGTGGTGCTGGCCACTCGCGAGGAGACTCAGCAGGGGGTGAAGCGCTTCATCCGCAAGCTGGGCAACCCGGTGCTGGCGGTCACGCCGGATCAGCGCCTGTGGCTGTTCTACGTGTCGGTGTCCATCGGGGGCTGGGCCGCCAGCTCCATCAACGCCATGTATTCGGACGACATGGGCCACAGCTGGTCCACGCCACGCCAGCTGGTGACGTCCCCCTTCCTGAACATCAGCACCCTGGTGCGTGGTGCCCCGGTGCTGCACGCCGACGGCTCCATCGGCCTGCCGGTGTATCACGAGTTCCTCGGCAAGTTCGGCGAGTACCTGCATCTTGACGCGGACGGCCGGGTACTTGCCAAGTCCCGCATCAGCGATGGACGCTTCTCCCTGCAGCCTACCGTGGTGCCCCTCGATCAGCAGCGCGCCATCGCGCTGATGCGTCACACCGGCGAGGATCGCCGGGTGCTGGCCAGTCGCACCGAGGACGCCGGACGTACCTGGAGCCGTCCGGAAGTGCTGGAACCGAACAATCCGGACTCCTCCCTGGCAGCCATCGCCACGCCCCGTCACGGGCTGCTGGTGGCCCTCAACGACCTCAAGGAAGGGCGCTTCCGGCTCAGCCTGTATGGCACCGACCCCCAGTTGCAGCAGTGGAAGCCCCTGCTGGATCTGGACGAGTCGCCCGATGAGGACGGCAGGCCCATCGAGGAGAGCAGCTATCGACGGATCGTCGCCGAGCACTTCCTGAAATCCAGCGGCACCCAGGCCCCGGGGCGTCTGGAGGAGTTCCTGTCGAGCATCGATCACCGGTTCTGCAGCAAGGGCCAGTGCAAGTTCACCTACGACTACCCCTATGTGATCCGCGGCGCGGATGGCCGCTATCACCTCGTCTATTCCTGGAACCACTCGTTGATCAAGCACATCAGCTTCAACGATGCCTGGCTGGAGACTCAACTGTGACGCTCGAACTCTGGAGTAGCCAGCTGGGCCTGGCGCTGGGCATCTTTGTGCTGCTGCCGTTGCGCAACCGCTCCCGCAGCCTGCAGCTGGCCGTACTGCTGGCTCTGCTGGCGCTGGGCTTGGTTCCCGTCCAGGGCCTGCCCCTGGTGGCCTATCCGCGCGCCCTGGTGCCGGAACTGTCGATCGTCGCCCTGGTGGCCCTGGGCTGGGTGGCGCTGGTCCGTGCCGGGCTGGCGCAGCCGCTGCCGGCCTCGCAGCGCGTCACCCTGTACCTGCTGTTTGGCGCGCTGGGCCTGCTGCTTTATCCTGCCGCGCTCGGCCTCGGCCCGCTCGATCCCTATGGGTGGGGCTATGGCCCGCGGACGATGCTGGTCGTCCTGGGACTGCTGGCCTTGCTGCTCCTGTATCTGGGACACCGGCTCGCCGTGGCCATGCTGGCCCTGGCGACCCTGGCGTTCGCCCTGGGCCTGCTGGCTTCCGAGAACTACTGGGACTATCTGCTCGATCCCCTGGTGGTCATCTACTGCTGGCTCGCTCTGCTGGTGGCCGGAGCCAGGCGGCTCTGGTCGGCGCGTTCCCGGCCGCTGGCCGATTGAATCCTGACGGCCGGCCCTGCCCTGCAGGGCCGTTGCCTTTCCGGCGTGTGTCGGCCCCCGAGGGCTGGCGAATGGATGTGCAAATCGAGGTGAAATGATGGATTGGCTGCAGTCCCGCCGCTTGCGCTACTGCTTCGGCGTCGTGGCAATACTGTTCCTGTGGTTCGCCGTTCTGCGAATGGTGTTCTATTTCGGCTTTTCCGGCCTGGACAGCGGTGCGCTGACCGGCAACGCGGCCGTGGGCGAAACCCTGGGCATCGGCCTGCGCTTCGATCTGCGCCTGGCTATCCTGCTGACGCTGCCGATCGCGCTGCTGGCCTGGCTGCCGCGCTGGAACCTGGCGCGCCTGCGCGCCCTGCGCTGGCTGCCGCGGATCTACCTGGTCCTGGCCCTGGCCGTCCTGATGCTGGTGTACATCATCGACTTCGGCCACTACGCCTACCTGGGCGTGCGCATCAACGCCACGGTATTCAACTTCCTGAAGGACGCGCAGATCTCCGCGGGCATGGTCTGGCAGACCTACCCGGTGGTCTGGATCAGCCTCGGCTGGCTGGCCTCCGTGGTGGTGCTGAGCGTTCTGCTGGTGCGTCTGGAGCGCGTCACCCTGGAGCGTCCGGCGCGGCCCATCAAGCGCTGGTCGCGGGTGTGGGGCGGCGCGCTGATGGTGGTGGCGCTGTTTTTCGGCCTGCTGGGCCGCTTCGAGAACCTCAATCTGGAAAACCCCGTCCCGCTGCGCTGGAGCGATGCCTTCTTCTCGGGCGACAATCAGATCGCCTCCCTGGGACTGAACCCGGTGCTGTTCCTGTACGACACCTCGAAGGTCAGCCTGGCGCCCTACGATCTGGAGGCCGTGCGTGCCGGCTATCCGCTGCTGGTGGAATATTTCGGTATCCGGGAGCCCGACGAGCAGGCCCTCAACCTGCGTCGTGTGCAGGGGCCGCAGCCCTATGCCATCCAGGCCGAGCGCAAGCCCAACGTGGTGTTCGTCATGCTCGAGTCCCTGGGGGCCAGCGCCGTCGGCTATCACGGCAACCCGCTGAACCCGACGCCGAACCTGGACCGCCTGGCCGGGCAGAGCTGGACCTTCAAGCACTTCTACGTGCCCGCGGTAGGCACCGCCCGCACCGTCTGGGCCAGCATCACCGGCATTCCGGACGTATCTCGGGAAGAGACCGCGACCCGCAATCCGCTGATCCCCAATCAGCACACCCTGATCAACGACCTGGAAGGCTACGAGCGTTTCTACATGATCGGCGGCAACGCCGGCTGGGCGAACATGAACGCCCTGGTGCGCCAGAGCATCGACGGGGTGCGCCTGTACGAGGAAAGCTACTGGAAGTCGCCCCATGTGGACGTGTGGGGCATCTCCGACCTGAGTCTGTTCAAGGAGGGTGACGAGCTCCTGCGCGCCGTGCCGAAGGACAAGCCCTTCTTCGCCTACATCCAGACCGCCGGCAATCACCGTCCCTTCACCATTCCGAAGGACAACGACGGCTTCCAGATCAGCGAGCTGACCGAGGAACAGGTGCGAGAGTACGGTTCGGTGACCAAGGCCCAGTATGAGGCGGTGCGCCTGCTGGACTTCAACATCGGCCGACTGATGGAGATCGCCAAGGAAGGTGGCTGGTACGACGACACCATCTTCGTGATGTTCGGCGACCACAACACGCGCATCACCCAGCTGCCGCACATGCCGCCGGCGTTCGAGAAGCTGGGCATCGAGGGCAATCACGTGCCGCTGCTGATCCATGCGCCCAAGTACCTGGAGCCGCGAGTGTTCGAGGAGGCTGTCGGCCTGTCCGACGTGCTGCCGACCGTGCTTGGCCTGCTCGGCTTCGAATTCGAGAACGGCACCATGGGTCGTGACGTTCAGCAGCCGGCGCCGGAAGGCGAGCGCGTGGTGCCGGTCATCCTGCGTACCGGCACCTTCCCGCTCATCGGTGGCATCACCCGGGACTTCCTGCTGCAGATGTGGCACGACGGCAGCCAGCCGACCCTGCACGATCTGGCCTCGGAGACGCCGCTGGACGATGTCTCCGCCCAGCATCCCGAGGAATTCGAGCGCCTGCAGGGCCTGACCCGTGCCCTGTACGAGAGCGCCCGGCTGATGATGTATCAGAACGTGCGCAACTGACCTGCGGGCAGGGTGAACGGAAAGGCCGACAGCGATGTCGGCCTTTCTGCTTTCCGGCTGGACACAAGGGGCTCAGATGCCCAAGCGACGCCAGAGCTGGCCCGCTGCGGTACGCAGGCTCAGGCCTCCGGTCGGGGCGCTGCCTGCCACAGCACCTCGGCGACCCCCTGGCGTCGGGCGATCAGCCGCGCCGCGACGAACAGCAGGTCCGACATGCGGTTCAGGTAGGCCAGCAGTTCGCCGCGCAGCGGCTCCTCGCCATTGAGGGTCTGGCAGCGCCGCTCGGCCGCCCGCGCCGCGCTGCGACACAGGTGTGCCTGGGCGATCAGCCGGGAACCGCCGGGCAGGATGAAGTTTTCCAGCGGGCCGACCTCCTCGTTCCAGCGATCGATGACCGCTTCCAGGCGGGCAATCTCCGCCGCCTGCACGGCCTGGTATTCCGGCATGGCCAGTTCGCCGCCGAGGTCGAACAGGCGGTGCTGGCAGGGGGTCAGCACCTCGATGAGCTCGGCCAGTCCCGGATGGCGCCCCCGGGCCTCCTCCAGTTCGGCCAGCAGCACGCCCAGCAGGCTGTTGAGGCTGTCCACCTCGCCGATGGCCTCGATGCGCGGATGGTCCTTGGGCACGCGGCGGCCGTCGGCCAGACCGGTGTGGCCGGCATCGCCGGTGCGGGTGTAGATCCTGGAAAGGCGGTATCCCATGTCGTGTCAGAGTCCCGAGCTGGTGGGCGGCTCGGCCAGCGGCAGCCGCAGGGTGAACTGCGTGCCCTGGCCGGGCATGGAGGCGACCTCCATCTGGCCCTTGTGGTTGTTGGTAATGATGAAATAGGAAACGGACAGGCCCAGCCCCGTGCCGTCGCCCACTTCCTTGGTGGTGAAGAAGGGCTCGAAGATGCGCTTGCGCACCCCTTCGGGCATGCCGACGCCATTGTCCTCCACCTGGATCTCCGCCCAGGGCGGATTCAGGCGGGTGCGCAGCAGGATACGCCCCGGGGGCCCTTCCTTGCGCTGGTGAATCGCCTGGGCGGCATTCTTCAACAGGTTGAGCAGCACCTGCTCCAGTTCGTTGGTGATGCAGGGCACCTTGTCCAGTAGCGGATCGAAGTCGCGCTCGATGCGGATCGAGCGGAAATCGAAATTGTCGCTGACGGTGAAGTCGTTGCCGGCGATCTCCACGGCCTGGTCGATCAGCTGGGGCAGGGAGGCCGGCGTCAGCTCGCGGTTGCTGCGCCGGCTGAAGCTGAGCATGTGGCTGACGATGCGTGCCGCACGGCTGCCGGCGCTCTGGATGCCGTCCAGCAGGCGGGGAATCTCCCGGGCCTCCAGATAGCGGGTGACCGCCTGCAGGTCCACGCCGCAGGCCTCGGCCTGCTGGCGGTTGCGCTCCAGGTCGGCGGACAGGCGCCGGCGGATGTTCTGCACGTTGTGCAGGATGGCGCCCAGCGGGTTGTTGATCTCGTGGGCCATGCCGGCCGCCAGGCCACCCACGGAGAGCATCTTTTCCGATTGCACCATGGCCTCTTCCATGGCCAGGCGCTGGGTGATGTCGTCTATGCGGATCACCACGCCACGCCCGGCGCCGCCGGCCAGCGGATAGAGGGTCAGGGTGTAGTGGTGCAGCTCGTCGCCCTGGGGCCAGCTGATCCGCTCGATGCGCTCGACCCGGTGGCGCTCCACCGCCTCCTGCAGCTGGGTCATGCAGGGGGCCAGTTGCGGAAAGGCCATCAGCACCGGCTGGTTGAGGGCCTGCTCCAGGCTGGTGCCGGACAGGCGGGCAGCCTCCTTGTTCCACTGGGTGACGAACAGGTCCTGGTCCAGGGCGATCAGCGCCGAGGGCATCGAGTCGATGATGCTGTTCAGGTAGTTCTGGAAGCTGGTCAGCTGGCGTTCGATCTTGCCGCGCACCTGCACTTCCAGCTCCAGCTGGCGGTTGGAGTGGCGGGTTTCCTCGGCCAGGGCATGGGCGCGCTGGTAGGCCTCGCGGGCCTCGTCGCGGGTACGCTCCAGCTGCCGTTCGCGGGCCTGCATGCGCGACAGCATGGTATTGAAGGCGGCGGCCAGGCTGCCCAGTTCGTCCTGGTTGCCGGGCGCGGCGCGCAGCGCGTAGTTCTCCTCGCGGGTCACCCGCCGGGCCAGTTCCTCGAGGTCGTGCAGGGGGCGGGTCACCAGACGGCGCACCTGGCGGTTGACCAGCATCCAGAGCAGCAGGCTGAAGGCGAGGATGGCGGCGCTGGCGCTCAGCGTGCCGACCCAGAACTCGCCCGGCAATTCGCTGGAGGCCACCAGCAGCAGGTGGCCGGACGGCCCCGTCGCCTGGGGCAGTTCGCTTAGCTGATGGGTACGGAATTCGCCGCTGCGCCAGGCCGCCAGTTGCCCCAGGTGGGCAGGCAGTTGCAGGGTGTCGTCCTCGCCGAACTGGGCCAGGCGTTCGCCGTACGGTCCGTACAGGGCGGCGGCGCGCAGGGGCTGGTAGGTGCGCAGGTCGTCCAGCAGGGCCTTGGCCGCCTCGGGCGAGCCCAGCGCCTGCGCGCTGAGCGTCGGGTTGCCGAGCAGGCGGGCGAGGGTCTGCATGGCCTGGGGCGTCATGCTCTGCTGGGAAATCCAGTAGGCGGCGCTGATGAAGGCCAGGTTGGCGACCAGCAGTACGGTGGCCAGCAGCACCAGCAGGGCGGCCAGCAGCTTGCGGCCGAC
>DATGNS010000146.1:0-14538 GCA_035306625.1 Pseudomonas sp.
CAACGGGCGCCTGGGCGCGCACGGTGGCGGCCTCCACCGCGCCGAGCTGTACAGGCTTGAATGACCGGTTGATTTCCATGCTGTAGTTCCAGAAACGGATTCGCTTGATTCCGATAGGCGACAAAATTACGGCAAACCTTAAATCGAATGTTGCAGCCCGGATCAAAAAACCGTCGGACGGTGCCTTTCGCACTCCGCAACTGCGAATTCATACGCCCGGCACAGGGGAGCGATTGCAGGAGCGGCTTCACCCGCGATTGCCGCGGCGCAACCCGGCCCCAAAAGCCATCGCGGCTGAAGCCGCTCCCACCGGCCCCGCACAAAAAAACGGAGCCCGAAGGCTCCGCTTTCGGTACCGCCGAGCGTTTAACGCCAGTTGTACAGTTCCCGCTCGGTGAGCGTCATGGACGCGCGCACCTTTTCCAGGAACGCCGTCTGGGAGGCATGGATGCGGGTGTTCAGGTCGGATTGCGCGGCCACTTCGTTGAGCACGACTTCCGACGTTTCGCGCAGCGCCTGCAGGACCGCATCCGGGAAGCGCTTGAGGATCGCGCCCTGTTCCACCAGCACCGGCAGCGCCTTGGCGTTGTTGAAGGTGTAGTCGTCCATCATGTCCAGCGCGGCGGCGCGGGCGGCTTCGGCGACGATGGCCTGCAGGTCGGCCGGCAGCTTCTCGTAGGCGGCCTTGTTGACCAGCAGCTCGACCAGCGCCTGGGGCTCCTGCCAGGCCGGGTAGTAGTAGTACTTGGCCGCCTTGTTCAGACCGAAGGCCAGGTCGTTGTACGGGCTCACCCAGTCGGTGGCATCGATGGCACCGGTCTGCAGCGAGGTGAAGATCTCACCGCCCGGCAGGTTGACGGTGGTGGCGCCCAGCTTGGCCAGCACTTCGCCGCCCAGGCCCGGCATGCGGATCTTCAGACCCTTGAGGTCGTCGACGCTGTTGATTTCCTTGTTGAACCAGCCACCCATCTGCATGGTGGTGTTGCCGGCATTGAACGGCTTCACGCCGTGCACGCCGTAGGCCTCGTCCCACAGGGCCTGACCTTCGCCCTTGTGGATCCAGGCGTTCATTTCCAGGGTCGAGAAGCCGAACGGAATGGAGGTGAAGAACTGGGCAGCGGGCACCTTGCCCTTCCAGTAGTAGGGGGTGCCATGACCCATCTCGGCGGTGCCACGGGAAACGGCGTCGAATACTTCCAGTGCCGGAACCAGCTCACCCGCAGCGTACACCTTCACGCTCAGGCGACCATTGCTCATGGCATTGATGCGCTCGGCCAGGCGCTCGGCCGCGGTCCCCAGCGCCGGATAGTTCTTCGGCCAGGAGGTGACCATCTTCCATTGGAAGGTTTGCGCGGGCGCAGCAGCCTGCTGGGCTGCGGGGGCAGTGTCGTCCTTGCAACCAGCCAGGCCCAGCGTGGCAAGCAGGGCAGCAGCGGCGCCGAACAGATGGCGACGATTCATAATTTCTCCCTTGGAGGTCGGACCCTTGCGGGTTGTTATTTTCTGATGGGGGTAGCCTGTAGCCAGGCGGCATGGCTTTTTACCATATCTGGCGCCGGGGCGCTGACTCCGGTCAAGCGCCACATGGCGGCGCCTTCCACCCGGTGCCGGTGAAGGACAGCCCTGCTACTACAGCGGCTCCAGCTTGGCGTAGCTGAGCATCAGCCACTTGCTGCCTTCCTCGAAGTTCACCTGTACCCGCGCATGGGCGCCGGAGCCTTCGAAGTTGAGGATCACTCCCTCGCCGAACAGGGCGTGTCGCACCCGCTGACCAAGGCTGAACCCGGTCTGCGGCACCTCGGCACCGGCAAACAGCGTCGAGCTGCCGGACGTGGCGCCACCGTAGGGCCGGCTGACGCTGTTGGACAACCGCACCTCCTGGATCAGCCCGGACGGAATCTCGCGCACGAAGCGCGACACCCGGTTGTAGGTCTCGTTGCCGTACAGGCGGCGCGTCTCGGCATAGGTCATCACGGCCCGCTGCATGGCCCGGGTCAGGCCGACATAGGCCAGCCGACGTTCCTCTTCCAGACGCCCGGGCTCCTCCAGGCTCATCTTGTGGGGGAACAGCCCTTCCTCCATGCCCACCAGGAACACCAGCGGAAACTCCAGGCCCTTGGCGCTGTGCAGGGTCATCAGCTGCACGCTGTCCTCGTCCTCGGCGGCCTGCTGCTCACCGGCCTCCAGCGAGGCGTGGTCGAGGAACGCCGACAGGTGCGTCTCGCCCTCGGCCAGTTCCTCGTACTCGAAGGCGCGCGCGGCGGACACCAGCTCTTCCAGGTTCTCCACCCGGGTCTGACCCTTCTCGCCCTTCTCGTCACGGTGATAGGCCAGCAGGCCGGAACGCTCGATGACCTGCTGGGTCATGCTGTGCAGCGGCAGGCCTTCCACCCGCAGGGCCAGCTCGTCGATCAGCTCGACAAAGGCGTTGAGGGCGCCGGCGGCGCGCCCGGTGATGGCCTTGACGCCGGTGGCCTGGTGGATCGCGCCCCACAGCGACAGCTCATGGGCGCGGGCAAACTCGCGCAGGGTTTCCAGGGTCTTCTCGCCGATGCCGCGCGCCGGCAGGTTGATCACCCGTTCCAGCGCCGCGTCGTTGTGGCGGGTCTGGATCAGGCGCAGATAGGCCATGGCGTTCTTGATCTCGGCGCGCTCGAAGAAGCGCTGTCCGCCATAGATGCGATACGGAATGCGCTCGCGCAGCAGCGCCTCTTCCAGCACCCGCGACTGGGCGTTGGAGCGGTAGAGGATGGCGATCTCGCGGCGCTTGAGCCCTTCCTTGAGCGCGCGCTCGATGCTTTCCACCACGTAGCGCGCCTCGTCGTGCTCGTTGTAGGCGGCGTACAGCAGCAGGGGCTCGCCCTCGCCGCCATCGGTCCACAGCTCCTTGCCGAGGCGATCGCTGTTGTTGGCGATCAGGGCATTGGCGGCCTTGAGGATGGTGCCGGTGGAGCGATAGTTCTGCTCCAGGCGGATCAGCTGGACACCGGGAAAGTCCTCGCCGTAGCGCTGCAGGTTCTCGATCCGCGCACCGCGCCAGCCATAGATGGACTGATCGTCGTCGCCGACCACCATCAGGCTGTCGCCGCCCTGGCCGAGCAGGCGCAGCCAGGCGTACTGCACGGCGTTGGTGTCCTGGAACTCATCCACCAGCAGGTGACGGAAACGCTGCTGGTAGTGGGCCAGCAGGCCCGGATGGTCACGCCACAGGTCCAGGGCACGCAGCAGCAGCTCGGAGAAATCGATCACCCCGGCGCGGGCGCAGGCGGCCTCGTAGGCGGCGTAGATGGAGCGCAGGGTGGTGAGGTAGAGGTCGCCGCCGGCCTGGATGTGCTGCGGACGCAGGCCCTCGTCCTTCTGGCCGTTGATGAACCACTGGGCCTGACGCGCCGGCCACTTGCTGTCATCCAGGCCCAGTTCGCGGATCACCCGCTTGATCAGCCGCTGCTGGTCGTCGGAGTCGAGGATCTGGAAGTTCTCGGCCAGGCCGGCCTCCCGCCAGTGGGCGCGCAGCAGGCGATGCGCCAGGCCGTGGAAGGTGCCCACCCACATGCCCTGCGGGCTGTGGCCGAGCAGCTTGCCGATGCGCTCGCGCATCTCGTGGGCGGCCTTGTTGGTGAAGGTGACGGCCAGGATCGAATGCGGCGAGGCATGCTCCACACCGATCAGCCAGGCGATGCGATGCACCAGCACGCGGGTCTTGCCGGAGCCCGCGCCGGCCAGCACCAGTTGCCGCCCCAGCGGAGCGGTGACGGCCTCGCGCTGGGCATCGTTGAGGGAATTCAGCAGGGGGGAGAGATCTTCTAGCATCGCGGCATTCTAGAGGTTGCTGGCAACAAGGGCGAGCGACGGCGGTCTGCCCTGTTCGCCGGGCCTGGAGTCAGGGCTGCGTCACGCACCACATGCGATCTGCCTCACGAAAACGCAGCGTCGCGGCCAGGAGCCAGCTTATCGCCACTATTGGGCCATCGGCGGGGCTTGGGCCCGCCAATGGCCTCGGGTATGCTGGCCGAACGCCTGGGCTCGACACTTAAAAAAATACGCCTATGACCGCCTCACTCGATCCGGCCCTCAAGCTGCCGGCCAACAGCGCACCGGACCTGTCCGTCGAGCGCCGGTACGCGGGGCAGATCGCCATCGAGCGAACCCGCATGCTGTACGCCGGCTCGCAGCTGCCGACGCTGTTCATGCTGATCTGCGGTCTGGTGTCGGTGGTGGCCCTCTGGCCCCATGCCTCCCCGGTGCCACTGCTGGGCTGGCTGGCCAGCCTGGTCGTACTGAGCCTGCTGCGGGTGCTGCAGGTACGCGCGTTCGAGCGCGCCAGCGCCGAACGCCAGGCGGCCCCCTACTGGTCGCGCATGTTCATCGCCGGTTCTGCGGCCTCCGGCCTGGCGCTGAGCTTCGCGGCGATCGTGCTGGTGCCCCAGGACAGCTTCATGGCCCAGATTCCCTTCTACGGCCTGATGGCCGTGGCGGCCTCCTGTGCCACGGTGGCCTACGCCGTGAGCCTGCCGGCGCTGCTCAGCTTCCTGCTGCCCTGCCTGCTGCCGACCACGCTGTTCCTGGTTCTCAACGAGGACGAGCTGCTGCGCGGCTGGGGGCAGCTCAGCCTGTTGCTGCTGCTCGCCCTGCTGGTAATGGCGTGGCAGGTCAACCGGCTGGTACAGCGCAATCTGCTGCAGCGCTTCTACAACCAGGCCCTGCTGGAGCGCCAGGAAGAAGCCCAGCGCCATGGCGAGGCGCTGAACCAGAAGCTGGCCAGGGAAGTGGAGCAACGCCGCCAGGCCGAAAGCCAGCTGCGCGCGGCCCACGATGAACTGGAGCGCCGGGTCGCCGAGCGCACCCGCGAGCTGGATCAGGCCACGGCCCTGCTGGGCAAGAGCCAGGCGCGCCTGGCCATGGCACTGGAGGCCAGCGAGCTGGGCCTGTGGGACTGGGACCTGCGTACCGACGAGGTCCATCATTCCAAGCTGTACGAACTGTTCGGACTGAATCCCACCGGCGTGCTCAACATGCGCCGCGACCTGCGCCCGCTGCTGCACCCGGATGATCGCAGCGTGCTGCTGCAGGCCCTGAGCGCCCACATGCGCGGGCGCACCGATGGCTATGCGGTGGAATACCGCGTGCGCCACGCCGACGGCTACTGGGTATGGGTCGAGGACCGCGGGCGGGCCATGGAGCGTGACGAACGCGGCCGCGTGGTGCGCATGCTCGGCACCCGGCGCAACATCACCGCGCGCAAGCGCCGCGAGGAGGAGCAGCGGCTGGCCGCCACCGTGTTCGAGACCGCCAGCGAGGGCATCCTGGTACTGGACCGGTACTACCAGGTGCTGGCGGTCAACCGCGCCTTCTGCCAGATGACCGGCTACAGCCGCGAGGAAGTGGTCGGCAAGCATGTCACCCAGCTGGTCAGCTCGCCGGAAACCCACCGTCAGTACCGCAAGATCCACGCCGAGCTGCTGGCCCATGGGCGCTGGCAGGGTGAACTGATGGAAACCCGCAAGAACGGCGAGCTCTACCCGCAGTGGCTGCAGATCAACACGGTGCGCGACCGTCACGGGCGCATCACCCAGATGGTCGGCTTCTTCGCCGACCTGAGCGACCGCCGCCAGACCGAGGAACGCCTGCGCTACCTGGCCAACTACGATCCCCTTACCGGGCTGGCGAACCGCATGCTGTTCAAGGAGCGCCTGCACGAGGCCGGCCAGCGCTCGCGCCAGACCGGCCGCAGCCTGGCGCTGCTGCACATCGACCTGGACCGCTTCAAGCTGCTCAATGACACCCTCGGCCACGAAGTGGCCGACCAGATCCTGCGCAACATGGGCCAGCGCCTCAGCGAGCAGCTGGCCGAGGCCGACACCCTGGCGCGCCTGGCCGCCGACGAGTTCGTGGTGCTGTTCGACCAGTACAGCAACCTCTCCAGCCTGTCGCGCCTGGCCACCCAACTGCTGGCCAGGCTGCGCGCACCCATGACCGTGGATGGCCACGAGCTGGTCATCAGCGCCTCGATCGGCATCAGCCTGCTGCCCGACAACGCCCGCGACGTGTCCGCCCTGATCACCCAGGCCAACATGGCCATGCAGCACGCCAAGCATCTGGGCGGCGACAACTTCCAGTTCTATACCGACAACCTGCAGGCCAGCACGCTGGAGCGCCTGCATCTGGAGAACCAGCTGCGCAAGGCCATCGAGGCCGGCCAACTGGAGGTGTTCTACCAGCCCAAGCTGGACCTGACCCTGGACAGCCTGCAGGCCGCCGAGGCGCTGGTGCGCTGGCGGCATCCGCAGCGCGGCCTGGTCTCGCCGGCCGAATTCATCCCCCTGGCCGAGGAAACCGGCCTGATCGTCCCCATCGGTGAATTCGTGCTGCGCCGTGCCGCCGGCCAGGCCCGGGAGTGGCAGCTGATGGGCCTGGGCGACATCCGCGTCTCGGTCAACGTCTCGGTCCATCAACTGCGTCAGGGCAACCTCACCACCCTGGTGCGCTGTGTGCTGGATGAAACCGGCCTGCCGCCCCACCTGCTGGAGCTGGAGCTGACCGAAAGCCAGCTGCTGGACAACGTGGAGAGCGTGTTGCACACCCTGAACCAGTTGCGCCAGCTGGGGGTCAAGCTGGCCATCGACGATTTCGGCACCGGCTATTCCTCGCTCAGCTATCTCAAGCGGCTTCCGGTGGACTACCTGAAGATCGACCGCACCTTCGTGCGCGATGTCACCCAGGATGGCGAGGATGCCGCCATCACCCGGGCGATCATCGCCATGGCCCACAGTCTGGAGCTGAAGGTGGTGGCCGAGGGGGTCGAGGAGCAGCAGCAGCTGGATTTCCTCAAATCCCAGGGCTGCGACGAGATCCAGGGTTTCCTGATCAGCCGGCCGGTCGAGGCTGTGCAATTCGCTTCGCTGCTGCGCGAGCAGGAGATGATGATCGCACCCTGAAGCGCACCCATCGAAGGCTGGCTGTGCATCCGCACAACCAACTGCTGTCCTCGCCGGCATCCAACTTTGCGAGGGATGACGCATGGACACGCGTGAAAGACCCGGAAACGGCCTGCGCCTGCTGCTGAGCCTGCAGGGCGTCACTCCCCTGGCCCTGCAGAGCGCCCTGCTGCAACGCCTCGGCCCACGCCGACTCGCCCTGCTGGCCCCGCATACCGAGCCCCAACGCCTGCAGGCCCTGATCCGCGTGCTGCCCGTGGAACTGATCGCGCAAACCGCCCGCCATCTGGATCCGCGCAGCATTCTCGACACCTGGCTGCAACTGCCGGACAACCTGCATCTGCAGATCGCCCGGGCCCTGTGCCGCAACGAGGACTACACCACCGCGGCGCGCTTCGCCGAATGCCTGGCGCCGCAGCAGCTGCGCAACCTGATTCTCGGCCTCAACGACCCGCTGCCCGTGCTGCGCATCGGCACCCATTTCAGCAACCTGCCACTGCTGGTACAGAGCCTGCAGGGCATGTCCAGCAGCTACCTGCGCACCCTCACCGAGGTGTCCATCCCCAACGGCCACCTGCCACTTTCGGTGGCGGCACTCGGCGGCCTGCCGGCGCGCCGCCAGGCGGACATCTGCCGGCAGCTGAGCCCGGCGGTGCGTGCCGCCCTGGAGCCCGAGCTGTGCCGCAACAGCCAGGAACTGCGTCAGCTGCTGTCGGGCACATGACTTGCCGTCACTCCGCGTCGCGCAACGCCTGCTCGATACGCCGCTTGTACTCCAGGTAGTGGAACGTCTGCAGGCTGCCGGCTTCGAACGCGCCGCTCAGCTCCAGCTCGGCGATCAGCAGTGGGCCGGCCCAGCCCCTGGCCCGCAGCCGCTGGACCACCGCACGGAAGAGTCCCTCGCCGAGGATCTTCTGATGGAAGTCTTCCCAGCCGCAGTAGAGGCTGAGCTGCTCGCGACCCTGCGCATCCCGGCTGATGCGGGCCAGCAGCGGCATGTTGCCGGCGTCGGCCTTCGGAGGCAGGCGCCGCACCAGCTCGGGCGCGCTCAGCGCGAGGCCCGGCAGCAACTGGTAATAGCGCACCGGGCCGGGCCCCACCATGGCCGGGCGGTGCCGCGGGCCGTTCAGTACAGCTTCCAGGAAGTGCTGCAGCCCGGCCAGGGCCACTTCGGCGCGCCCCGGCAGCCGGTACTGCCATAGCAGGTTGCGCTCATCCAGCAGATGCACGCGGGTGTCCTCGCCGTTCTCGTAGAACACCTGCAGGCATCCGGCTTCCGCATGACGCAGCACCAGGCCGAGCGGCTGGTCGGCCAGGGCCTGGCTATCCAGGTGCAGAGGGCCGACACCAGCCTGGGGCGTGGCCAGGTAATCCCTGAGTTGCGCGAGGGAAGGCATGCTCCGCTCGAGCACCTTGCCGTCGCTCCGCTGCCAGATCAGGTACTGACCGGCGACCTCCAGCAGCAGCCGCCCCCTGTCGTCGGCCAACGCCTCATGCGCCTGTTCATAGAGGTCATCCAGGCGCTGGGCCAGCGCCTGGGCACGGTTCTGCGCGAAGCACTGGAACTCCACGCGGTCGGGCGGTATCCGCTCGGCGAGCAGCTGACGCAGACATTCCGACAGGGCCTGGGAACCTTCGTAGCGCTGGTGCAGCACCTCGTTCCAGCTGGTCAGGGTGACACGGTCGAGGCTACGCACCAGATTGATCCGACTGTTCGCGTAATCCAGTACATCACTGCGCCCCCCGGCCAGCTGGCTGCGGGACAGGCCATGCAGGGAGTCCACACCGGTATTGATCAGCACCAGCTCCCGCTCGACGCGGCGCGCCTGCAGCATCAGCGCATCGGCCACCTCGGCCTGGGGCGGAGGCAGGGACTGCAGACAGGCGCGCAGCCCCTGCAGCTCGAAGTCCCGCAGGCTGCTCTGGCCGGGGTGCAGGGTGACCCGGCTGCCGCTGTCGAGCACCCCGTTGCGCTGGGCCCAGGCGAGCAGGGCCACCAGATGTCGGTGGCGCCTGAGCGGCAGTCGGTCGTCACACTGGGTCGCGGTCAGGCTGCCGTCGTACAGTGCCCAGCGGTCGGAGGCCATGCAACGCAGCGTCAGGTTGGCCTCGGCCAGGTTCGGCGCGATACCCGGATTGACGGTGCCGATCTTCGCCGCGCCCTGGGCGAACAGCACCCGCAGCCGCCGACCCAGCACCCGCATGTCGCGCTCGCTGAGCGGGCTCAACGCCCGATGCCGCTCGGCAAATTCCTTGAGACTGACGTAGCTTTTCAGCAGGGCGGCCACCAGCAGCCGCAGCTCGGCCTCGACCTGGCGCAGCTTCCAGCGCGAGCGGCTGTCGAGCAGGACCAGCCGCTGCTCGTCCCAGCCCCAGCTGGCACACAGCTGATGCAGCAGCTGGCGCTGCCAGGTGCGCCCGTGCACCGAGGCCGGACGGCTCAGTTGCCGATTGATCTTCAGGTACAGGCAGCGGCGCACCAGTTCCAGCCTGGCCTCGTCATCCCCGCTGCGCAGGTAGGATTCCAACCGCTGATAGAGGCGCATGTAGGGATCGAGCGCGTCCAGATCGGTCTCGCCGGCCAGCACGCTGCGCTTGTACTGCAGTGCCAGGCATTCCCCGTCCGGATGGGCGCTGGCATAGGCCTCGTTGAGCAGCAGCTTGAGGGCCGACTTGTAGGGCGACTGCATCGCCTTGTACAGCTGCCACATGCCGGCCCCCAGGTATTCCTGCACGGGCACCTGGCCCAGGTGGCCGAAATCCAGCTCCTGCTCGGGCAGCAGCAGTCCGCGCGCGCGCAACGCCGCCACATACTCCGGATAGCGCGCCTCCTGCTCTGCCGGCACCAGCCACCAGGTGGGCGTGCGCCCGCCCAGCCACAGGGCGGTACGGAAGAATTCGTCCAGCAGCAGGTAATGCTGGCTGCTGCCGCAGTCCTCGCCGCTCAGCTCCGCGTCCCGCTGGCCGCTGGCAAAGCGCGCCGGGTCGACCAGGAACACGTGCAATTCGGCGCCCTGGCCGGACGCCCAGTGCTCCACGGCGCGCGCCTTGCGATGCAAAAGCTCCAGCGCCGTCTCGTCCAGCGCGGGGTCATGGCACAGCCACAGGTCCATGTCGCTCTGCTCGGTCTGCGCCAGGGTACCCAGGCTGCCCATGAGAAACAGCCCGTGCACCGGCGTGTCCTCCTGCTGGGGCAGCGCCCAGTACCGGAACGAGCGGGCCAGCTGGCGGGCCTCGTTGAGAGCGGCGGGAGAGGGCTCGTAGTCGCTCAGGCCCGCCGGGGTGTCCGTCGAGACATAACCGGGCAGGCCGGGGTGATTGACGTGGAACAACAGCGGCAGCAGCTGCAGCACCCGCTGCTGGCGGGTGGACAGCAGACACCTGGCGCGCTCCAGGCGACCTTCGTTGATGGTGAGGAATCGCTGGCGCAGCGCTTCCAGCCCCCTGCGGTCAGGCAAGGACGCCGGAGTCTGCGGATCATCGGAGGCGTTGCGGTCGGGCAATGGCATGCGCGTCGGGCAAGGGTCCGTGCGGCGCCGAGCCGCACGGACCGCGAATCGGATCAGCCTTCGCTGGGGGTGAGGATGGTCAGCAGCGCCTGGGCGTGCTCGGCAGCTTCCAGTCCGAGACTGGTCAGGTAACCGCCGTCGGCCTGGGTCAACAAACCGCTGGCATGCAGGCGGCCAGCGGCGGCCAGCAGCCGGGAATCGGCATCGCTGTGCAGTTTCAGGCCTTCCTGGCGATTGGCCAGGTTGAAGCGCGACAACAGCTCCAGTTCGGCGATGCGCTCGGGCGTATAGGTCATGGCGATTCTTCCTGTGGGGACGGGGTTCACTGCCCGTCGGCCTCATCGGGCAGCTCGGGCAACGCACGCAGCAGGCGCTCGTAGCGCTCGCCGTCGAAGGGGCGGTTGTCGGTCAGCATCAGGCGCACCTCGTCCGCCAGGACCAGGGCCATCATCTGCAGGATCTCTTCCCGCTCGTAGCCGACCAGACTCAGCTTGTTATAGACCGCCCGGGTGGCCGGGGGCTCGCCGCTTTCCAGCTGCGACTCGATGGCCTCCAGCAACGCCTGGCCGGCGTACCGTTCGTCTTCGTCATCGGATGAATGCATGGCAATGGCCCATGTGAGGTGGTTCGCATTCTGCCATGCGGACAACCCGGCTGTCGCGTGGCACGATCAGTCCCGCCAGTCGCAGAAGCAGCCACCGGCCAGCGTCTGCGGCGCCAGCACCGGCCGCCCGGCCAGCAGAGCCTCCAGCACCGGCTCGACGAAGCTGTTGGCCGAGGTGCAGACCGCGCCCTCGCTGTAGGGACCGAAATAGGCCAGCCGCCCCAGAGTGTCCCAGATGGCCACCGCCGGGCTGGCCGGCAGGTCCTCGGCGCCGGGTAGCAGGCTCAGCGGTTGCAGCGCCGCCAGCGGCGCGGGCAACTGCCCGCGACTGCCCGGACGCTGCACGGCGTAGAACGCCACCTGTCCGGCGTAGCGCTCCAGCAGCTCGGCCAGGTGTTGCTGGTTGCCGACATTGCACGGGCAGGTCGGGTCCCAGAAGTGCACCAGCCTCACCGGCCCCGCGCCGGCCAGCGCGGCGGGCAGGCGCAGTGCCTCGCCGCTGAACAGGGTGGGGGAGCTGTCGAAGGGACGCAGGTAGCGCCCCTGGTACCACCAGAAGGCCCAGATCATCAGCAGGATCCAGATCGCGGCGAGCAGGTAGGCGAACAGGGACTTGCGCGTGAGGGACATGCGATACGACGACCTTGGCAGCGGGACTTGCCGGTTGCGGCGCCGCGCAGTATACCGGGTCCGCCATTTCCCCCGCATTCGGTACAGCATGCCCGACTTCCAGCCCGACCACCTGGCCGCCAGCCTTCCCCCCCTGGCCGCCGCCAGCCCGGAACCACCGCAGAGCCGCGACTACCGCAGCTTCTACGGGCTGGACAGCGCGCATCCCGGGGTCCGCACCCGGCTGGGCAGCTTCCGCGCCGGCCCCTACCGGCTCGCCGCCCAGGTCTGGCTGCCGGAGCGCCCGATCGGCACCCTGCTGATGCTGCACGGTTATTACGACCACATGGGCCTGTACGGCAACCTGGTGGACTGGGCGCTCGGCCGCAACCTGGCGGTCCTGGCCTGCGACCTTCCCGGACACGGGCTGTCCAGCGGACCGCGCGCCAGCATCGGCGACTTCGGCGAATACCAGGCGGTACTGCACGGCCTGTTTGCCGAGGCCCAGGCCCTGCGCCTGCCGGCCCCCTGGCACCTGTGCGGCCAGAGCACCGGAGGCGCGATCCTGCTCGACCACCTGCTGCATGGCCGGGCGCGTCCCGAGCTGGGGGAAACCATCCTGCTGGCGCCGCTGGTGCGGCCGCGAGCATGGCTGCGTTCCCAGGTGAGCTATCAGCTGCTGCGGCCATTCGTGCGGGAAATCCCCCGGCGCTTCAGCGTCAACTCCAGCGACGAGGCCTTCATCGATTTCGTGCACAACCGGGATCCGCTGCAGCCACGCATCCTGCCCACCGCCTGGGTGGGCGCGCTGGCCCGCTGGATTCCGCGCATCGAGGGCGCGCGGCGCAGCGACCGCAGCCCGCTGATCATCCAGGGTGAGCAGGACCAGACCGTCGAGTGGCGACACAACCTCGACGTGCTGGACGACAAGTTCAGCCAGCCGCGCGTGCTCATGCTGCCGGAAGCCCGGCACCATCTGGTCAACGAACGCGAGGCACTGCGTCAACAGTATTTCGAGTTCCTCGACAGGCAGCTGGGCTGACTCAGCCGTCGGGACGCAGGCTGGCCCGCAGGGCGGCCAGCGCAGCCCGATAATAGCGTTGGCCCTCGGCGGACTCGGCAAAGCGGGCGAAGCGCTCCAGCTCCTCGTCGCTCAGCGTGCGATAGACCTGCGCCAGCCCATCCAGCAGGCGCGGCTCCACCTGCTGGCGAAGACGGGTGCGCTGGCCTTCCAGGGCGCCCTGGCTGGCCATGCCCAGGGGTAGTCCGGGAAGCATGCCGCTCAGGCTGTCGGCGGCCACGCCGGCCAGGGCCAGGCTGACTTCGACGCTTGCCTCGCTGGCTGGCAGTGCCCGGGCCAGACGCTGCAGGATGGCGCGCCGTGCGTCGCCCAGGGTCACCGCCGGCGGGGCGCGGCGCAGGCCGGCGGTACTGCTGGACGCCACCTCGGCAGCCACCACCTTGCGGCCCAGGGCCGATTCGAAGAAGGCCAGCGCCGGCCCCGGGTCGTCCAGCCGGGCACGCAGCGCGTCCAGGGCACGCGCATCCATGCCCGCCGGACGGAAGCGCCGATTGCTGTTGTCCACCAGGGCCTGGAAGACGCCGGCCGGCAGGCTGTCGCGGTAGCGCTCCTGGGCCAGGCGCAGCGCCGCATGGAAGTGTTCGCGCTGCTGCGGCCAGCCGGCCGCCGCGAACAGGCGCTCATGACCGTCGGCAGCCTGTACGGGCAGGCTGACCAGAAGAAAAAACAGACAGAGAAACGCGGGCATGAAAGGCTCCGGGCAGGCGCACAGGGGGCGCATTCTCGGCAGGGCAGGGACGGCTGTCGAGAAGCGCAAAAAGTGCTTTTCAGAGCCCACCCCGGCAGCAGTAGAATGCGCGACTTCAGTGACTCTCGGGGGTCTCCCGTGCTGGCGAATATCATCGACGACCTGGTTGCGCGCGGCTGGTCGCTGCAACCGGGGTTCATTTCGCAGTCTCTGACCACGCAACTTGCCCATGAGTGCCGCGCCCGCTATGCGGCGGGCGAGCTGATACCCGCCGGGATCGGCCGCGGCGACGGCAAGCTCATCAACGAATCCATCCGCAGCGACTCCATCCTCTGGGTGGATCCGGGCCAGTCGGAAGCCTGCGACCTGTACCTGCAGGCCATCGACGAGCTGCGCCTGACCATCAATCGCGAGCTGTTCCTCGGTCTCGAGGACCTGGAATGCCATTTCGCCGTCTATCCGCCGGGCGGCTTCTATCAGCGCCATCTGGACCGCTTTCGCGATGACGACCGGCGCACCGTGACCGTGGTGATGTACCTCAACGACCCCGACTGGAGCGAGGCCGACGGCGGCCAGTTGCGCATGTACCTGCCCGAGGGCGAGCGCGACGTGGTGCCGGTGGGCGGCCTGCTGGCCTGCTTCATGTCCGACCGGATTCCCCACGAGGTCCTGCCGGCACGCCGCGAGCGTCTGGCCCTGACCGGCTGGCTGCGCCGGCGCGCCTGAGATGGAACGCATCCTGGTCAGCGCCTGCCTGCTGGGCCAGCCGGTACGCTACGACGGGGGCAGTCATGGCCCCTTCGAGCGGCTGCGGAACTGGCAGGCCGAGGGCCGCCTGGTGCCCCTGTGTCCGGAAGTGGCGGGCGGCCTGCCCACCCCGCGCCCGCCGGCGGAGATTCCCGGCGGCAACGGTGCCCAGGTGCTGGCCGGTCGGGTGCCGGTGCTGACCATCCACGGCCGGGACGTCACCTCCGCCTTCCGCGCCGGCGCCGAGGCGGCGTTGCAGCTGGTACGCCAGCACAACATTCGCCTGGCCATCCTCAAGGCCCGCAGCCCGTCCTGCGGCAACCGCCAGAACTACGACGGCAGCTTCAGCGGCACCCTGATCGACG
>DATGNS010000147.1:0-2509 GCA_035306625.1 Pseudomonas sp.
CACCCGTTCCTGTGGGGCTCCAAGCGTACCGGTCCGGACCTGGCCCGCGTCGGCGGCCGCTACTCCGACGACTGGCACCGCGCGCACCTGTACAACCCGCGCAACGTCGTCCCCGAGTCGATCATGCCCGCCTACCCCTGGCTGGTTGAGAACACTCTGGACGGCAAGGACACCGCCAAGAAGATGCAGGCGCTGCGTACCCTCGGCGTGCCCTACAGCACCGACGACATCTCCACCGCTCGGGACGCCGTCAAGGGCAAGTCCGAAATGGACGCGCTGGTCGCTTACCTGCAAGTGCTCGGCACCTCGCTCACTAACAAACGGTAACGGTGCATGGATATCGGGCTCATCCGTGGCTTGGGAACCCTGGTGGTCTTCGTCGCCTTCATCGGCGTAGTCCTCTGGGCCTACAACAGCAAGCGCCGCAGCAGCTTCGACGAAGCGGCGCAGCTGCCCTTTGCCGACGACCCGCAAGGCATGCACAACCAGCAAGTCTCTAGGAGTAACCAAGAATGACTTCTTTCTGGAGCTGGTACATCACCCTGCTCACCCTCGGCTCCCTGGTGGCTTTGCTCTGGCTGATCTTCGCAACCCGCAAGAGCGAACAGTCCAAGGGCATTACCGACCAGACCATGGGCCACTCCTTCGATGGCATCGAGGAGTATGACAACCCGCTGCCGCGCTGGTGGTTCCTGCTGTTCGTGGGCACCATCATCTTCGGCGCCCTGTACCTGGTGCTCTACCCGGGCCTGGGCAACTGGAAGGGCATCCTGCCCGGCTATGAGAATGGCTGGACCCAGGTCGCCCAGTGGGAACGCGAAATGCAGCGCGCCGACCAGCAGTACGGCCCGATCTTCGCCAAGTACGCCGCCATGCCGCTGGAAGAAGTGGCTCAGGACGAACAGGCCCTGAAGATGGGCAGCCGCATGTTCGCCACCTACTGCGCCATCTGCCACGGCTCCGACGCCAAGGGCTCGATGGGCTTCCCCAACCTGGCCGACACCAACTGGCGCTGGGGCGGCGACGCCGAAACCATCAAGGCCTCCATCCTGCATGGCCGCACCGGCGTGATGCCGGCCTGGGGCGCGGTGATCGGCGAGGACGGTGTGAAGAACGTGGCCGCCTATGTCCGTCAGGAACTGGCCGGCCTGAAGCTGCCGGAAGGCACCCAGGTCGACCTGGCCGCCGGCAAGCAGGCGTTTGACACCACCTGCGTCGCCTGTCACGGTCCGGAAGGCAAGGGCATGCCGATGCTCGGTGCGCCCGACCTGACCAGCCCGGCCGGCTGGATCTACGGCACCAGCCTGACCCAGCTGCAGCAGACCATCCGCCACGGTCGCACCGGCGTCATGCCGGCCCAGGAACCCTACCTGGGCAACGACAAGGTGCACCTGCTGGCTGCCTACGTCTACAGCCTGTCCAAGCAGGATCAGCTGGCAAGCAAGTAAGCGTCCCCCAGCGCCTTGATCCGCAACAAGCATTCGGCCGCCTTCGTGCGGCCGAATGTCGCACACCCCCTTCCAGCTTCCCGCTCACCCGCCCCCTTCGGTTACCCTTTTTCCCGCGCCGTGTGCCGCGTGCCGGAAAAACAATCTGACCCCGAAGTTTCCCACCGTTCGTCGCACCCTCGTGGCAGACGCCCAGCACCCTTGTAAGTCATTGATTTTTCGGCACCCGCAGACGACGTCAAAAGGGTGGCGTGTTTGCATTGACCTTTCGGTTTCTCCATACTGCCGCCGCTTTTTGCCTTGTGCGCCTTCTAACCGTGGAACCCCTAAAAATGAGTACAGCAATCCAGAGTGCTTATAACTATAAGGTGGTCCGCCAGTTCGCCATCATGACGGTGGTCTGGGGGGTCATTGGTATGGGTCTGGGTGTGTTCATCGCCGCGCAGCTCGTGTGGCCCGAACTCAACTTCGACCTTCCTTGGACGAGTTTCGGTCGCCTGCGCCCGCTGCACACCAACGCGGTGATCTTCGCCTTCGGCGGCTGCGCGCTGATGGCCACCTCCTTCTACGTGGTACAGCGCACCTGTCAGGCCCGTCTGATCTCCGATGGCCTGGCCGCCTTTACCTTCTGGGGCTGGCAGGCGGTGATCGTCCTGGCGGTGATTACCCTGCCGCTGGGCTACACCAGCTCCAAGGAGTACGCCGAGCTGGAATGGCCGATCGTCATTCTGCTGACCCTGGTCTGGGTTTCCTACGCGATCCTGTTCTTCGGCACCATCATCAAGCGCAAGACCAAGCACATCTATGTAGGTAACTGGTTCTATGGCGGTTTCATCCTGGTGACGGCGATGCTGCACATCGTCAACAACCTGGAGATCCCGGTCGGCTGGTTCAAGTCCTACTCCATCTACGCCGGCGCTACCGACGCCATGGTGCAGTGGTGGTACGGCCACAACGCCGTGGGCTTCTTCCTGACCACCGGCTTCCTGGGCATGATGTACTACTTCGTGCCGAAGCAGGCCGGCCGTCCGGTCTACTCCTACCGCCTGTCCATCGTGCAC
>DATGNS010000148.1:0-16813 GCA_035306625.1 Pseudomonas sp.
GACGTCGTTCACCGCCACGCCGACTTCCCCCAGATGGGCGCCGATCAGCTCGGCCACCATCGGGCAGACTTCCTTGAACACCTTGCGGCCTTCCTGCACGAACAGCTTGTCGCGGGCGCCGATGCCTTCCTCGGCGCAGCGATTGAGGAAGCCGAAGTTGTTGCGGATGTTGTTGGAGAACTGGGTGACCAGCTTGGTCCCCACGATTTCCCACTGGTACGGCGAGGTGGCCTGGTCGGCGCGCTCGACGATCACCGCGGTGGCGGCATCGCCGAAGATGAAGTGGCTGTCGCGATCGCGGAAGTTCAGGTGGCCCGTGCAGATCTCCGGGTTGACCATCAGCACCGCGCGGGCCTGGCCCAACTGCACGATGTTGGCCGCCGCCTGCAGGCCGAAGGTGGCCGAGGAGCAGGCCACGTTCATGTCGTAGCCGAAGCCCTGGATGCCCAGCGCAGCCTGGACCTCGATGGCGATCGCCGGATAGGGACGCTGCAGGTTGGAGCAGGCGACGATCACCGCGCCGATGTCGGCAGGGGTGCGACCGGCACGCTCCAGCGCCTCGCGGGCGGCGACCACCGACATCTCGCAGAGGATGCTCCACTCGTCATTGGAGCGCTCGGGGATGCGCGGGGTCATGCGCTGCGGGTCGAGGATCCCGGCCTTGTCGGTCACGTAACGGCTCTTGATACCCGAGGCCTTCTCGATGAAGGCGGCGCTCGATTCGCTCAGGGGCTGGACTTCGCCACGCTCGATGGCATCGGCATTCTCGGCATTGAACTGCTGGACATAGGCATTGAAAGAGGCCACCAGTTCATCATTGCTGATGCTCTGGGACGGGGTATACAAGCCGGTACCGCTGATCACGACGTTATGCACTGTCGGTCCTCTTGGCAGGAGTCTGTTTGAAAATGTGACGTTATTGTGCCCGAAAATTCGCAACGTTACCGCCTGCTCTGCGCGGACGCTGCAGCTGCAAGGCACAGGGTAGCGCCAGCCGGCCACCACCTCGTCGTTACTGGGGTGGCGTCCGGATTCCGTCCCTGACCGCCCTCCTGGCCCTGACCTGCATGGCTCGTGCCGAACCAGGCGCGACGGGCGGCGGCTTTGGGTTTATCCTTGCCGCCCTTTTCATCAGTTCCGGAATTCCGCCATGAAAGACTCGCTTGCCGAGCTGATCCGCCTGATCGCCTCCGGCTGCCTCGCCGAAGACGAGGTGCTGCGCATCGCCGACGAGGCCGCCCAGGCCTATGCCGATCCCGAAGGCTTCCTGGCCGCCAATCCGGACATCAACTATGACGACAGCTTCCCGATCCCCCTCGGCGAGTGGGTGGTCGTCGGCAGCCTGCCGGACACCGTGCTGTTCCAGGCCGACACCTATCAGGATCTGTTCCTGCAGATCCGCGACTCCTTCGGCCCCGAGGTGAACTTCGTGCTGCAGGCCAAGCAATTGGCCAAGGCCGACCCGCTGACGGCGCTGCGCCGCATTCAGGTACAGCTCTCCGCGCTCTACCCGGAGAAGGGCGGCTATGTGCTGGTGGACTTCAGCGAACCGCTGGATGACGAGCTCCAGGGCGTGCTGGTATATGCCAGCGACCTGCAGCGGGCCCTGGCGCTAGCCGTGGAGGTGGGCATCTACGCGGCACCGGCGTACGAGACGCTCAGCGCCGCACAGGAAGGCTGAGTCCGCATCGTCAGATGCGGAAGGTCTCCACCAGGCGCTTCAGGCGCTCGGCCTGACGGTCGAGCGTCGCACAGGCCTCGAAGGTGGCCTGCAGGTTGTCCAGGCCGCGCCGGTTGAGCGCGTCGATCTGCACCATGTCCTTGTTGAGCTCCTCGATGACCGCCGTCTGCTCTTCCGTGGCGGCGGCCACCGACTGGTTCATGCCGGTGATCTCGTCGATGCGCCGGGTCACCTGTTCCAGCCGCTCGCCCGCCCGACTGGCCACGCTCATGCTGGCCTCGCCCTGCTGCAGGCTCTCCTGCATGATGGCCACCGACTGACGGGCGCTGGTCCGCAGGGCATCGATCATGGTCTGGATTTCCTGGGCCGACTCCTGGGTGCGCCCCGCCAGGTGACGCACTTCATCAGCCACCACCGCAAAGCCGCGCCCCGCCTCGCCTGCCCGCGCCGCCTCGATGGCGGCATTCAGGGCCAGCAGGTTGGTCTGCGCCGAGATCTCCTGGATTACCTCCAGGATGCGGCCGATATCCAGCACCTTGTCGTTCAGGCTGTCGATTTCGCCGCGCGAATCATCCAGGCGGGCCAGCAGCGTGCGCATGGCCTGGATATTTTCCTCCACCGCCTGGCGTCCCTCGCCCGCCCGGGTCGCGGCGTCCGTCGCCTCGCCCGAGGCCCGGGCCGCGTTCTGGGCGATCTCCTCGGCGGTGGCGCCCAGCTCGTGGATGGCCGCCACCACGCTGGTGGTGCGGGCATGCTGCTCTTCGGAGCTGCTCCTGGAGGCATTGGTGGCCCGCACCACTTCCACCGCTACCCCGTGCAACTCACCGGTGGCAACCGACACGTCGCGGATGGACTGGTGGATGCGTTCCACGAAACGGTTGAAGGCCAGCGCCAGTTCGCCGATCTCGTCGTGAGCATGCACCCGCAGGCGCTGGGTCAGATCACCCTCGCCGTCGGCGATGTCACGCATGGCACGCCCCATGGCCAGGACCGGCCGCAGCAGTATGCGCAGCACCACGCTCAGCATGGCGATCATCAGAGCCACGGAAATCAGGGTGGCCAGCAGGGTCGAGTCCAGGAACCGTGCCAGCGGCGCATAGGCCGCATCCCGATCCACGGACAGACCGACGAACCAGCGCGCCGGAATGCCCTCGACGGGCGCGAAGGCGACAACCCGGGCCGCACCGTCAACCCGTACCTCGCTCAATCCCGGCCCGATCTGTGGCGCTCCCTCCGGGAGCAGCTCGGCGAGGCGCTTGCCGACCCACTCGCGCCGCGGGTGGATCAGGACCATGCCCTTGTCGTCCACCAGAAACGCATGGCCGATACCGTTGAGGTCCACACTGTTGAGGATTCGATCGATGGCGTCGATCACCAGATCGCCGCCCAGGACGCCCACGGGCTCGCCACGCGCATCGTGCACACGGGTAGCCAGCGTGACCGTCAGCTGCTGGGTACCGGCATCCCGATAGGGCTCGGTGAGAATCATGCCGCCGGCCTGCACGGCGTCCTTGTACCAGGGTCGTTCCCGCGGGTCGTAGTCGTCCGGCAGCATGTCGTCCGGCGGGCTGAGGAAGTACTGGCCGTCCTGGGTGCCCAGATAGGTGAAGTCGAAGGTGGCGGCCACCACCGGCCGGCTGATCAGCTGCTGGACCCGGTCGAGGCCCTGGGCGCCAATGTTCTGCGCCAGGTTTTCCACCATCAGCACGCGGCCGGCCACCCAGTTCCCGACGTTGCTGGCCGAGATGTCGGCCAGCTCCCGCAGCTGGCCTTCGAGATTGAGCCGCGTGGTCTCACGCTGGGTCTGGTAGTTGAAGAATCCGTAGCCCAGGAACACCAGGACCATCAGCAGCGTGGTGGGGATCAGGATCTTGTGACGGAACTTCAGGCGCTCTGGCAACACGTTACTCATCCATAAGTAGAGTATGGCTTTTTGCTACTGTAGCACTCGCCCTCAAGCCGTAGCCACTAGGCGCCTTCCACCGGCAGCACCGGCACCGGCCGGTTGTCCTCGCCCACCGCCACGAAGCTGAACACGCCGGTGATGGCATGCTCGCGGCCGTCCTGGTACATGCTTTCCACGTACACGTCCACCTGCACCTTCAGGCTGGTATTGCCGACCTTGATCACCCGCCCCACCAGTTCGACGATGGAGCCGGCCGGAATCGGATGCTTGAAATCGATGCGGTCGGAAGACACCGTCACCAGCGGCTTGCGGCAGAAGCGGGTGGCGGTGATGAAAGACACCTCGTCGAGCCAGGCCAGCGCCGTGCCGCCGAACAGGGTGCCATGGTGATTGGTGGTGGGCGGGAACACCGCCTTGCTGATGGAGGTGGTGGACAGCTCGATACGGCGCTGGATTTCTTCTTCGCGATTGCTCATGGGCATGCTCTGTTTTCATGTGCCGAAATGAAAAAAGCAGCCCGCAGGCTGCTTTTTTCGACAGGAACTGCTGATCAGGACAGCTTTTCCTTGATGCGCGCGGCCTTGCCGGACAGCTCGCGCAGGTAGTACAGCTTGGCCTTGCGAACTTCACCGCGACGCTTGACGGTGATGCTGTCGACCAGCGGGGAGTAGGTCTGGAAGGTACGCTCCACGCCCACGCCACTGGAAATCTTGCGCACGGTGAAGGCGCTGTTCAGGCCGCGGTTGCGCTTGCGGATCACCACGCCTTCGTAGGCCTGCAGACGGCTGCGGTCGCCTTCCTTCACCTTCACTTGCACGATCACGGTGTCGCCGGGGGCGAACGCCGGGATCTCTTTGTTCATCTGTTCAGCTTCGAGCTGCTGAATGATCTTGTTGGTCATGCTGTGCTCCTAAGACAAACCGAACCGGGTTTGCCATCGATACGTCATCTATCGTTCCGCTGGCGAATGTACTCGTCCAGCAGCTTTTTCTCTTCTCCAGAAAGCGAGCGGCAATCCAGAAGATCAGCGCGACGTTCCCAGGTTCGCCCGAGGGCTTGCTGCAAGCGCCAGCGCCGGATGTGTTCATGATTGCCGCTGAGCAGCACCTCAGGAACACGCTTGTCCGCATATACCTCCGGTCTCGTGTAATGCGGGCAGTCGAGCAGGCCGTCGGTGAACGAGTCCTCCTCGGCGGAATCTGCATGGCCAAGAGCCCCAGGCAGCAACCGCGTCACTGCATCGATCAGCACCATGGCCGGCAGCTCACCGCCGGACAGCACATAGTCGCCAATCGACCATTCCTCATCGACATGCGCCTCGATGAAGCGTTCGTCGATGCCTTCGTAGCGCCCGGCGATGAGAATCAGGGATTCTTCCTTCGCCAGCTCGCGCACGGCTGCCTGCTTCAGCTGGCGGCCCTGCGGCGAGAGGTAGATCACCTTCGCCCGATCCCCTGCGGCTTCGCGCGCCGCGAACAGCGCCCGTTCCAGGGGTTGTATCTTCATCACCATGCCAGGACCGCCGCCGAAGGGTCGGTCATCCACGGTATGGTGACGATCCTCGGTGTAGGTCCGCGGGTTCCAGCAGTTCAGGCTGATCAGCCCCTGCCGAACCGCACGGCCGGTAATGCCGTACTCACTGATGGCGGCAAACATTTCCGGGAACAGCGTGATGACATCGACCCGCATGGTCAGAAATCCGCGTCCCAGTCCACCTGCATCTCGCCGGCCGCCAGATCGATCCCGAGCACGCACTGCTCCGTGTAGGGCAACAGGCGCTCGCGGTCATCCAGGCTGCCCGCGCAGGGCTTGACCACCATCACATCGTTCGAACCGGTTTCCAGCAGATGGTCCACCTGGCCGAGCAGTTGCCCTTCCTGGTTGATCACCTTCAGGCCCTCGAGCTGGTACCAGTAGTACTCGCCCTCGGACAGCTCTGGCAGCTGGCTGCGCGGAACACGGACCTCGAACTCGGCAAGCAGACGTGCCTCGTCGCGATCGTCCAGTCCCTTGAGCTTGACCACCAGGACCTTGCCGTGCGGCCGGCCCTTCACCAGTTCGACCTGTCGTACCTCGTCACCTCGCCTGAGCGTCCAGTGCCGGTAATCCAACAGGTTGTCGATCGGATCGGTAAAGGAATAGACCTTCACCTCTCCCCGCACACCATGCACCGAAACGATCTTGCCGAGAACGATCTCCTCGGCCGGAGCTGGCGTCGTATTCATCGGGATTCTGCTCAGGCGGCGGCGCCGGCAGCTTCCTTCAGCAGCTGAGCAACGCGCTCGGACGGCTTGGCACCCTGGGACAGCCAGTAGTTGGCACGTTCCTGGTTGACGGACAGCTTCACTTCACCGCCAGTGGCGATCGGGTTGAAGAAGCCGATGCGCTCGACGAAACGGCCGTCGCGAGGATTGCGGCTGTCGGTCACGATCAGGTGGTAGAAGGGGCGCTTCTTGGCGCCGCCACGGGCGAGACGGATGGTTACCATGTGAACTTCGTTCCTGTAGTCGGTGCTGCAAAAAACAGATGCAACGCGGGCGCGAGGCCCGAAAGGCCGCGTATTCTAAGGAATATCCCGGCGATTGCAAATGGCTTTTGCGGGAATAGCCACAGTCTGGCAGAGCTTGCGCGCCGTGCCAGAGCCGTTGGCCGTTTTGGGCTTGCGCCCGGTCGATGATCCGCCAGGCGAATCATCAGAACTTCGGCATGCCGCCGGGGAACATGCCACCCATGCCGCGCATGAGCTTGGCCATGCCGCCCTTGGCGGTGAATTTCTTCATCATCTTCTGCATCTGCTTGTGCTGCTTGATGAGGCGCCCCACATCCTGCACCTGGGTGCCGGAGCCCAGGGCGATGCGGCGCTTGCGCGAGCCGCTGATGATCTCGGGGTCGCGGCGCTCGGCCGGGGTCATGGAGTTGATGATCGCCTCCATCTGCTTGAACTGCTTCTCCGCGGCGCCCTGGGCGTTACCCATCTGCGCCAGGTTCACGCCGCCCATCGACGGCAGCTTGTCCAGCAGACCGCCCAGCCCGCCCATGTTCTTCATCTGCTGCAGCTGATCGCGAAAATCTTCCAGGTCGAAGCCCTTGCCCTTCTTGAGCTTCCTGGTGAGCTTCTCGGCCTTCTCGCGGTCGAGGTTCTGCTCGGCCTGCTCGATGAGACTGAGCACGTCGCCCATGCCGAGGATGCGCGAGGCAACCCGGTCGGGGTGGAAGGGCTCGAGCGCGTCGCTCTTCTCGCCCATGCCGAGGAACTTGATCGGCTTGCCGGTGATGTGGCGCACCGACAGCGCGGCGCCGCCGCGGGCATCGCCGTCCACCTTGGTGAGCACCACGCCGGTGAGCGGCAGCGCGTCACCGAAGGCCTTCGCGGTATTGGCGGCGTCCTGGCCGGTCATGGCATCAACCACGAACAGGGTTTCCACCGGCTTGACCGCGGCATGCAGGGCCTGGATCTCGGCCATCATCTCGGCATCGACGTGCAGGCGGCCGGCGGTGTCCACCAGCACCACGTCGATGAACTTCAGCTTCGCCTCGCGAATCGCCGCCTCGGCGATATCCACCGGCTTCTGGCTGGCATCGGAGGGGAAGAAGGTCACGCCGATGTCGTTGGCCAGGGTTTCCAGCTGCTTGATGGCGGCGGGACGGTAGACGTCGGCGGACACCACCATCACCGACTTCTTCTTGCGCTCCTTGAGGAAGCGCGCCAGCTTGCCCACCGTGGTGGTCTTGCCCGCGCCCTGCAGGCCGGCCATCAGCACCACCGCCGGCGGCGCGGCATTCAGCGCCAGGTCCTCGTTGGCGGCGCCCATCAGTTCTTCCAGCTCGGCGCGCACGATCTTCACGAAGGCCTGACCCGGGGTCAGGCTCTTGGAGACCTCGGTGCCGACCGCGCGCTCCTTGACCTTGTTGACGAACTCCTTGACCACCGGCAGGGCGACATCGGCCTCCAGCAAGGCCATGCGCACCTCGCGCAGGGTGTCCTTGATGTTGTCCTCGGTCAGCTTGGCCTTGCCAGTGACGGTACGCAGGGTATGCGAGAGGCGGTCGGTAAGGTTTTCGAACATGCGCGGTCCTTCGAGGGGCGGTTGCGGCAGGCGGGCGAGTATATCAAGAGTGCCGGCGCGCATCACGGTCGCCGGTCTTTCGTCGCCCGGTGGTCTATGCCACACTCATCGCCTTCGCGAATCACTCTCGAAACGGACTATGCATCCTCTGCTCCCCAGCCTCGCCGCCGCCTGTCTCTACGCCGGCGCCACTGCCTACCAGGGCCTGCGCCTTGGCCAGCGGAGCAACCCCGCGCGTACCCTGCTGACGCTGCTGGGGGTGCTGGCCCTCGCCGCCCATGTGTATACCCTGATCAACCAGCTGTTCAGCCCGGCCGGCCTGACCCTGGATTTCTTCCGGGCCGCCAGCCTGATTGCCGCCGCGGTGATCGCCCTGATCCTCATCGCCAGCCAGCGCATGCCGGTGCAGAACCTGTTGCTACTGCTCTTCCCGCTCGGCTTCCTCACGGTGCTGCTGGCCGCCTTCGCCCCCAGCGGGACGGCCGCGACCATCAACGAGAACTACGGCATCCTCAGCCATATCCTGCTGTCGATCCTGGCCTACGGACTGCTGACCATCGCCATGTTCCAGTCCCTGCTGCTGCTGTTGCAGGACCACCAGCTCAAGCAGAAGCGCCTGTCCAGCCTGGCGGTGCGCAGCTTCCCGCCGCTGCAGACCATGGAAACCCTGCTGATCGGCTTCATCTGGGCCGGCTGGGTGCTGCTCAGCCTGTCCCTGCTCAGCGGCTGGATCTTCCTGGAGGACCTGTTCGCCCAGCACCTGGTCCACAAGACCCTGCTGTCGCTGGTGGCCTGGGTGGTGTTCGGCATCCTGCTGTGGGGCCGCCATCGCCTGGGCTGGCGCGGCCATACCGCCGTGCGCTGGACCCTGGCCGGCTTCCTGCTGCTGATGCTGGCCTACTTCGGCAGCAAGCTGGTGCGGGAATTCATCCTGCACGTGTAAGGCGCTACGAACGCACCCCGGGGCCGGCCATGCTGCCGGCCTCTGCATTTTCGGGGCTCGAATCCTTCCGGGCATCCAGGGATTCCAGGTACTGCTCGACCATGTCCTCGGCCCAGTGCCGATAGCCGGCCGCCGAGGGATGGAAGCCGTCGCGGGCCAGGAAGCGCGGCTCGAAGGGCAGGCGCACGGGAAGATGCAACGCGCCCTTGCGCTCGGCTGCCCGCCGCGCCCAGCGATCCAGCAGCGCGGCGCGCCAGCCGAACATCCGCCGCAGCAGCCGGGGCAAGGCGCGGAAATGCCCCACCGGCGGCACGCCGGCCAGCAGCACCCGGGTGTTCTCGCCGGCGAAGGCGTCGATCAGGCGTCCCAGCCCCTCCTGCCAGTGGCGCTTGCCGGTCAGGCCCAGGGTGTCGTTGACGCCCAGCACCACCACCACGAAATCCGCCGGCTCTTCCTCCGGCAACTCGGGCAGGCGCTCCAGCAACCCGGCCAGGCGGATGCCGCTCTGGCCGGCGACCTGCCAGCGCACCGTCCGCGAGAAGCGCTCCGCCAGGCAGCGCGCCAGCTGGGCCGCCAGGCCCTCCTCCATGCGCTCGACGCCGACGCCCATCACCGTGGACTCGCCCAGCACCAGCAGGCGCAGCTCCCGGCCGGTCTGCCCGACGCCGGCAAGCCCTTCCCTGGCGCCTCTGGCGATCGGCAGGCGCAGGGTCGCGCGCCTGGCATACAGGGCCTGGGGCAGCAACACCGGCGCCGCCGGCAGCAGCGCCAGCCACCAGAGCAGGCCGCGCATGGTCAGAGCTCGATGCCGATCGCCCGGGCTGCCCGCGTGGCCTTGGCGCGCGCCAGCTCGACGGATTCGTCACGGGCCAGCGCCACACCCATGCGCCGCTGCCCCGCCACTTCCGGCTTGCCGAACAGGCGCAGCGTGGTGTCCGGCTCGGCCAGCGCCGCGCCCAGGTTGGCGAAGGCGGTCTGCCGGGAATGCCCCTCGACCAGCACCACCGCCGAGGCGGACGGCCCCAGCTGACGGATCACCGGAATCGGCAGGCCGAGAATGGCCCGGGCGTGCAGGGCGAATTCCGACAGGTCCTGGGAGATCAGCGTCACCAATCCGGTGTCGTGGGGGCGCGGCGACACCTCGCTGAACCACACCTGGTCGCCCCTGACGAACAGCTCCACGCCGAACAGGCCGCGCCCGCCCAGCGCCTCGGTCACCCGCAGGGCGATGCGCTCGGACTCGGCGCGCGCCGCGGGCGACATGGCCTGGGGCTGCCAGGATTCGTGATAGTCACCTTTCACCTGGCGGTGGCCGACCGGCTCGCAGAAGGACGTACCGCCGGCATGGCGCACGGTGAGCAGGGTGATCTCGTAGTCGAAATCGACGAAGCCCTCGACGATCACCCGGCCCTTGCCGGCGCGGCCGCCTTCCTGGGCATAGTCCCAGGCGGCGCGCAGATCCGCGTCGCTCCTGAGCAGGCTCTGGCCCTTGCCGGAGGAACTCATGATCGGCTTGACCACGCAGGGGTAACCCAGCTCGGCCACCGCCGCAGCGTATTCCTCGTAGCTGTCGGCGAAACGGTAGGACGAGGTGGGCAGGCCCAGCTCCTCGGCCGCCAGGCGGCGGATGCCCTCGCGGTTCATGGTCAGCTGCGCCGCGCGCGCCGTGGGAATCACGGTGTAGCCCTCGGCCTCCAGCTCCACCAGGGTGGCGGTGGCGATCGCCTCGATCTCCGGAACGATGTAATGGGGCTGCTCGCGCTCGATCACCGCGCGCAGCGCGGCGCCGTCCAGCATGTCGACCACGTGGCTGCGGTGGGCCACCTGCATGGCCGGCGCATCCGCATAGCGGTCCACGGCGATGACCTCCACGCCCAGGCGCTGCAGTTCGATCACCACTTCCTTGCCCAGCTCGCCCGAACCACACAGCAGGACCCGAGTGGCCGAAGGCGAAAGAGGCGTTCCAATACGAGGCATCAGTTCTGTTCCTATATGAAACGGGCGCCCCCGGGCGCCCTTGGTCAAACCAGCTGGCCGCTTTCCCGCGCCCGTTGCGCGCAGCGTTCCAGCACCGCGCGGCGCTCGGCATTGTCCATGCGCCCCCAGCGGCTGATCTCGGCGGCGCTGCGCTGGCAGCCGATGCAGATGTCGCGCTCGTCCAGGGCACAGATGTCCACGCAGGGCGAACGCACCGGGCGCTCATCGCTCATCAGTCGTCCTCGGCCAGCAGCTCGCGGGCATAGCGCTGGGCGTTGTGCACATAGTGGGCGGCGCTGGCTTCCAGCATCTTCTTCTGCTGTTCGGTCAGCTCGCGCACCACCTTGCCGGGCGAGCCCATGACCAGCGAGCCGTCGGGAATTTCCTTGCCTTCGGGGATCAGGCTGTTGGCGCCGATCAGGCTGTGCTTGCCGATCTTCGCGCCATTGAGGATCACCGCGTTGATGCCGATCAGGCTGTGGTCGCCCACGGTGCAGCCATGCAGCATGGCCTTGTGGCCGATGGTGACGCCGCGGCCGATGGTCAGCGGATAGCCCATGTCGGTATGCATGACGGTGCCGTCCTGCACGTTGCTGTTCTCGCCGATATGGATCAGCTCGTTGTCGCCGCGCAGCACGCAGTTGAACCAGACGCTGGCGCCCTTCTCCAGCTTCACCTTGCCCACCAGGGTGGCGTTCGGGGCGACCCAGCTCTCCGGATCCGCCTGCACGCGGTGTTCTCCGAGACGGTATTTCACGGCCTTGTTTCTCCTTGTTGTTTTCTTGTTCTAGCGGCGCAGGGTAATGAAGGAATCCGGCGGCACCCGCATGTCGATCCCCGCGTCGTACAGCAGGTTGATCAGCTCCACCACCATGATGGCGGTCAGCCCCCAGATCTTGTAGCCGTTGTAGCGATAGCAGGGCACATACCAGGGCACACCCCGGTAGTCGATGCGATGGGTGGTTTCCGGTGGGTAGTCGAGGAAGAAATTCAGCGGCACCTGGAACACGGCGGCGATCTCGGCCTCGTTGGAGCGGTACTCCACGTAGTCGGGCACCATGCCGACGATTGGCGTCACCTTGATGCCGTGCAGCGACACCACCGGACTCAGCGGCCCGATGATCTCCACCAGCCCGGGGGCAAGGCCCACCTCTTCTTCAGCTTCGCGCAGCGCGGTGTCGGCCAGGCTGCGGTCGCCGGGATCGCAGCGGCCGCCAGGAAAGGCCACCTCGCCGCTGTGGGTGGACAGGTTGCTGGCGCGCAGGGTGAGCACCAGCTCGGGGATCTCGTGCCGGGTGATGGGCACCAGCACGGCCGCCTCGGGATAACGTCTGTCTTCCCCTTCCAGGGGCCGCGGCCTGTACTCGCGGATTCGCCGCAGCAGTTCGTCCTGCATGATCACTCTCGTCCAACATTTCGGGTCGCATCATGGCATGAAGGCCGGAGCCACCCAAGACCCCGCCCCGCATCCTCCTGCGGAGCACTTCTGGTGCGACTGCGCGACCCTTCCGTCGGTTCCTTGGTCGGAAGTGGCTTTCCGGAGCACCGAAGCGGTCCCTAGAATGCGCGTCGTTTCCAAGGGGGCAGCCCGTCCTGCCCAGAACCCGCAGGCGGTCCGCGTGATCGGTCGGAGGATGAAGTCTCGATGCCCTGGCTACTTGCCGCCCTGTTCCTGTGTTGCGCCTCGCTGGCCCAGGCCAGCGCCGGCGAATTCCCGCAGTCCCCGCGCATAGACAAGGTGCTGGTGCTCAAGTCCGAACGCCGTCTGCACCTGATCAGCCATGGCGAGCCGTTACGCAGCTACCGGGTGTCGCTGGGCAAGCAGCCCGTCGGCCACAAGCTGCGCGAAGGCGACAAGCGCACGCCGGAAGGCCTCTACTGGATCGACTGGCGCAAGACCAGCGAGAAGTTCAACCTGGCCATGCACATCTCCTACCCCAACATCCGCGATGCGGCGCGGGCGCGCCGTGAAGGGGTAAGCCCCGGCGGCATGATCATGCTGCATGGCACACCGCTGGATGAGCACGTGCCCGAATGGTACTTCCACGGACTGGACTGGACCGACGGCTGCATCGCCCTGAGCAATGCGGACATGCAGGAAATCTGGAACCTGGTGCCGGATGGCACGCTGATCGAGATCCGCCCCTGAGGCCGCACGGCAAGCGATGTGATCGTGGGGGGCGGATTCAGCCGCGATCAGGGCCGCGCCGCTGGTTATCGCGGTTGAAGCCGCTCCTGCGGGTCCGTGGCGAGCCGGACCTCAGGGCTGCGTCTCGGCCGGCGCCTCGGCGCGGTTGATGCCGGGGATGTGCAGGCCGCTTTCGGCGATCTGGGCATCCTCCAGCTGCGGCTGGGTCGACCAGATGAGGATGTCGTAGTAGCGCCGCACGTTGGCCACGTAGTGCACCGGCTCGCCGCCGCGGGCGTAGCCGTAGCGGGTCCTGGTGTACCACTTCTTCTGCGCCAGGCGCGGCAGGATCTGCTTCACGTCCAGCCACTTGTTGGGGTCCATGCCCTCGGCCTCGGTGAGCCGGCGGGCGTCCTCCAGATGGCCGCCCCCCACGTTGTAGGCCGCCAGCGCGAACCAGGTGCGGTCCGGCTCGACGATGCTGGCCGGCAGGCCGTGGTAGACCTTGGCGAAGTACTTGGCGCCGCCCTCGATGCTCTGCCGGGGGTCCAGGCGATTCGCCACGCCCATGGCTTTGGCGGTGTTCTGGGTCAGCATCATCAGCCCGCGCACCCCGGTCTTGGACACCGCGTTGGGGCGCCAGTGGGATTCCTGGTAGCCGATGGCGGCCAGCAGGCGCCAGTCGATGCGATGTTCGGTGGCGGCCTTGCGGAAGTAGTCCTCGTAGCGCGGCAGGCGCTGCTGCAGGTGCTTGGCGAAGGTGTTGGCGCCGACGAAGCCGAGCACATCCAGATGGCCGTAGTAGCGCTCGTACAGGCGCTCGATCAGCCCCGACTCCTCGGCCTTGGCCAGGAAGGGGTCGATCAGCTCCAGCAGGCTGCGATCCTCGCCGGCGGCGACCGCCCAGTGCAGCCCCTGCGGCTCGCCCAGGTCGAAGCCGACGCGGATCTGGGTGAAATACACCTGGTTCATGGCCAGCTCGTTGGAATCGACCACCGTCAGGTCGATCTCGCCCTCGTCCACCATGCGCAGCAGGTCGGACACCTCGACCGCCTCCGACTCCTCATGGGCGAGGCCCGGCACCAGGCTCGCCAGTTCGGTCAGCAGCTCGGCGTGGCGACTGTCGCGCAGCACCAGGATCTGCCGGTCGACCAGCTCGGGGGGGCGCCTGGGCCGGGCGCTGCCCTGCCGATAGATGATCTGCGGGGTGACCTGCAGGTAGGGACGCGACAGCAGCACCTCGGCGGCGCGCGCCTTGCTGATGGTCAGCCCCGGAGCGGCCAGCACCGGACCATCGGCGGCGTTCACCCGGGCGAACAGGTCGGTAAGGTTCTGCGCCACCTCCACCTTCAACTCCACACCCAGCTCGTTGGCGAAGCGCTTGAGCAGCTCGTATTCGAACCCTGTCTCGCCGTTGCGGTCCTGAAAGTAGGTGGAGGGGCTGTTGCGGGTGATCACATGCAGGACGCCCTCCTCCTTGACTCGCTGGAGCGTGGAGGGCTGGCTGGCCTCACACCCCACAAGCAGCAGGAAGACGCTGGTCGCCAGCAGACGGCCGGCATGGCGCAGATACGCGGGTCGCAGAAACATCGGCGCATTATACGCAATGCCGGGATTCGGCATATCCATCCCAACGGCGAGAACACGGCTGTCGGCCCGGCGGCGACTTTGTCCCTTGGCCGACTTCATAGGGTAGAATGCGCCGTTTCCAACGCTCCCCCTCCCGAGGCTGTTTCGACGATGTTGATCCTGCGCGGCGCGCCCGCCCTTTCCGCCTTCCGACACGGCAAACTGCTCGAGCAACTGACCAGCAAGGTCCCGGCCGTCACCGGCCTGTATGCCGAGTTTGCCCACTTCGCCGATGTGAACGGCGAGCTGACCGGCGATGAGCAGTCCGTGCTGGATCGCCTGCTCAAGTACGGCCCGAGCGTCCCGGTGCAGGAGCCCAGCGGCCGCCTGTTCCTCACCGTGCCGCGCTTCGGCACCCTGTCGCCCTGGTCGAGCAAGGCCAGCGACATCGCGCGCAACTGCGGCCTGGCGAAGATCCGCCGCCTGGAGCGTGGCATCGCCTACTACGTGACCGGCGAGCTGAGCGAAGCCGACGCCGCACAGGTCGCCGCCCTGCTGCACGACCGCATGACCCAGACCGTACTGGCCCGCTTCGAGGACGCCGCCGCGCTGTTCAGCCATGCCGAGCCCAAGCCGCTGACCGCCGTGGACGTGCTCGGCGGCGGCCGCGCCGCCCTGGAGCAGGCCAACATCGACCTGGGCCTGGCCCTGGCCGAGGACGAGATCGACTACCTGGTGAAGAGCTTCACCGAGCTGGGCCGCAACCCCCACGACGTCGAGCTGATGATGTTCGCCCAGGCGAACTCCGAGCACTGCCGCCACAAGATCTTCAACGCCAGCTGGGACATCGACGGCGAGAGCCAGGAGAAGTCCCTGTTCGGCATGATCAAGAACACCTTCGAGATGCACCGCGAAGGCGTGCTGTCCGCCTACAAGGACAACGCCGCGGTGATCGTCGGCCACGAGGCCGGCCGTTTCTTCCCGAACCCGGACACCCGCGAGTACGGCGCCACCCGCGAGCCGGTGCACATCCTGATGAAGGTGGAAACCCACAACCACCCGACCGCCATCGCGCCTTTCCCCGGCGCCTCCACCGGCTCGGGCGGCGAGATCCGCGACGAAGGCGCCACCGGCATCGGCGCCAAGCCCAAGGCGGGCCTGACCGGCTTCACCGTATCCAACCTGAACATCCCCGGCTTCCAGCAGCCCTGGGAAAAGCCCTACGGCAAGCCCGAGCGCATCGTCACCCCGCTGGACATCATGATCGAGGGCCCGCTGGGCGGCGCCGCGTTCAACAACGAGTTCGGCCGTCCGGCGCTGACCGGCTACTTCCGCACCTTCGAGCAGGCGGTGAACACCCCGCGCGGCGAGGAAGTGCGCGGCTACCACAAGCCGATCATGCTGGCCGGCGGCATGGGCAACATCCGTGAAGACCATGTGCAGAAGAAGGACATCTCGGTCGGCGGCAAGCTGATCGTCCTCGGCGGCCCGGCCATGCTCATCGGCCTGGGCGGCGGCGCGGCCTCCTCCATGGCCACCGGCGCCAGCTCCGCCGACCTGGACTTCGCCTCGGTGCAGCGCGACAACCCGGAAATGGAGCGTCGCTGCCAGGAAGTCATCGACCGCTGCTGGCAGCTGGGCGAGCGCAACCCCATCAGGTTCATCCACGACGTGGGCGCGGGCGGCCTGTCCAACGCCTTCCCGGAGCTGGTCAACGACGCCGGCCGCGGCGGCCGCTTCGAGCTGCGCAACATCCCCAACGACGAGCCGGGCATGAGCCCGCTGGAAATCTGGTGCAACGAGTCCCAGGAACGCTACGTGCTGTCCGTGGACGCCGAGGACCTGGAACTGTTCGCCGCCATCTGCGAGCGCGAGCGCTGCCCGTTCGCCGTGGTCGGCGAGGCCACCGAGGAGCGCCAGCTCACCGTGGCCGACAGCCACTTCGGCAACAAGCCGGTGGACATGCCCCTCAACGTGCTGCTCGGCAAGCCGCCGCGCATGCACCGCAGCGCCAGCCGCGAGGCGGCCCTGGGTGACGACTTCGAGCCTGCGCGCATTGCGCTGGGCGAAGCCATCTCCCGCGTGCTGCACCACCCGGCGGTGGCCAGCAAGAGCTTCCTGATCACCATCGGCGACCGCAGCATCACCGGCCTGGTGGCCCGCGACCAGATGGTCGGCCCCTGGCAGGTGCCGGTGGCCGACTGCGCCGTGACCGCCACCAGCTTCGACGTCTACACCGGCGAAGCCATGGCCATGGGCGAGCGCACCCCGCTGGCCCTGCTGGATGCCCCGGCGTCCGGCCGCATGGCGGTGGGCGAAACCATCACCAACCTGGCCGCCGCGCGCATCGGCAAGCTGGGCGACATCAAGCTGTCCGCCAACTGGATGGCCGCCGCCGGCCACCCGGGCGAGGACGCGCGCCTGTACGACACCGTCAGGGCGGTGGGCATGGAACTGTGCCCGGCGCTGGGCATCACCATCCCGGTGGGCAAGGACTCCATGTCCATGAAGACCCGCTGGCAGGACAACGGCGCCGAGAAGA
>DATGNS010000149.1:0-9687 GCA_035306625.1 Pseudomonas sp.
GTGGCCGCGCCGCCTACTGCAAGAAAGCGCAGCAGGCGCCACAGCTCGGCGACGCTGCGCACAATCAGGGTTCTCCGTCTTGGCGGGGCGGGCTGGTCTCGGCGATCAGGTAGAGCGGACGGCGCTTGCTCTCGGTGACCAGTCGGCCCAGGTATTCGCCGAGAATGCCGATGGAGAGCAGCTGCATGCCGCCGAAAAACAGCACGGTGGTCATCAGCGAGGCATAGCCCGGTACATCGCGGCCCAGCAGCAGCACCTTGGTGATGATTACCAGTATATAGCCGAACGCCAGCAGCGCGACGACCCCACCCAGATAGCTCCAGACTCTCAGCGGCAGCGTGCTGAAGCTGAAGATGCCATCCAGAGCGAAATTCCAGAGCTTCCAGTAGTGGAACTTGCTGCTGCCGACCTGGCGCGCCGGGCGATGATAGGGTACCCCCAGCTGCCGAAAGCCCGTCCAGGCGTAGAGCCCCTTCATGAAGCGGTTGCGCTCAGGCAGCTGCCGCAGCGCGTCGACCACCTGGCGGTCGAGCAGGCGAAAGTCGCCGGCATTGGGTGGAATCGGCGTGTCGCTGACCCGGTTGAAGATCCGATAAAACCAGCCCGCCGTCTGGCGCTTGGTGGCGCTGTCGGCACGGCGCGTCTGCCGCACGCCGTAGACCATGTCGTAGCCCTCTACTCGCCAGTGGTAGAGGAACTTGGCGATAAGCTCGGGAGGGTCCTGCAGGTCCACATCGATAAGTATCACGGCATCGCCGCGGGCGTGCTCGATACCCGCGCTGAGCGCCGCTTCCTTGCCGAAGTTGCGGCTGAAGGCCAGGTAGCGGATACGCGGATCGCTGGCGGCCAGCTCCCGAAGCTTGCTCAGGGTGTTATCCCGGGAGCCGTCATCGACGAACAGGATCTCCAGTTCCGGCGCCTGCTTTTCCAGCAGTGGTAGCGTGGCGCTCAGAAAAGGCTCAAGCGCTTCTGCCTCATCGTATACCGGTACCACCAGAGATAAGCGCCAGCGGCTTGACCTTGCGTGCATGCTGCTTCCTATTTGCGTCATCGGTGATGCCCGGTGCGTTACTGCAGGCCGGCCGTGCTCAGCCGCCGCTAGACGTCATGGCTCGGCGCTGGCAAGTTCGCTGGCACGGCGGCGGGAGAACTCGAAGCCGAAGTGCAGTGCCGCCGCGGCCAGCAGCGTGGCCCCGGCAAATTCCAGCGACTCTTCCACCAGAAAATCCATCAGCCAGAAGTAGTGGCTGTGTCCGCCGACCTCAGTGATTTTCAGGCTGTCGCCCAGCAGCGTGTGGTGGACCCACTGGCCGATGCTGTCGTACCAGTCGTAGCGGAAGGCCGAGCCGCCGGCCGCCAGGCCGTAGAAGGCGAAGCCGCCCAGCAGATAGAGCCGCGTACGAGGCAGGCTCAGAATGCTGCGCCCGAACAGCAGCAGGGCGGAGAGTGGCACGCAGGCCAGTACAAAGAAGTAAGTCAGTTCCACATACTTGGAAGATTTTCCGCCGATGAAGTGATAGGCGGTGCTGCGCATCCAGTGGCGCATGTTGCCGGCATCCTCAATCAGCATCAGCATCAGGGCGATGCCCATCAGTAGCCAGAACAGGGCGGCTCTGCGCTCCGGCGTGCCGGCGGCAGCGACGGGAGAGAGCCTGCCGTAGTGCGTAAAGGCAACGCCTGCCGCCAGCGCCAGGGTCAGCCACTGAAGGATCTCGATCGGCGCGCCCTCGCTGAATAGCATGACCCAGACCCAGGAGCGGGTGGTGTTGCGGTCGATCATGCGGTCGTAAAGGCTGTCACCGGCGCCGAAAAGATTGAGCATGTCTACGCCTATCACGGCCAGCCAGGCGGCAGCCAGTAGGCCAAAGCCGATCAGTAGCTGGCGCGGGGCGGCTGAGCGAGTAGGAATAGAATGTGGCGACATTTCGGGCCATCCATGGATCTGAAAACAAAATGCCATTGTAGTGACATTTAACGGCCATATCGAGGCGGAGACTCCCTGTCACCGGTGACCACGTGGCGCTGTGGCGGCGAGGATTCAAAGTTCCACCAGGTGTCCGGCGAACTCGATGGGGCCGGTTGGTTGCCCGGTGGGCGAGCCGCCCGGGGGCTCCAGCGAGATGGCGAACAGCTGGTTGCCCTCCAGGGCGATGCCTTCCAGGGCAATCTCCAGCGGCCGGCCCGGCTCGATCAGTCCCAGCGAGACCGGCTCGTTCCAGGCCTCCAGCTGGGTCCAGAGCTCCAGGGCGCGGTCTTCGGGCAGCTCGTAGCCGGCCAGCGGAAACAGCCTGACCTGGCTGGCGCTGCTGGCCTGGGCTACCCAGCCGGCGGTGGCGTCTTCCGTGCCCATCAGAACCACCATGTAACGCGGCTGCGCTTCCACCTCGACGGTCACCGGCACCTCCACAGGCACCTCTATCCGCTGCGGAGGCGGCTCGGTCACCATGACGGTGACCAGCGCGGCCAGCCCGGCACCCGCCAGGCTGCGCCACAGGGTCAGGTTCTGCCATATGCCGCCCGAGAGCCTGGAGGAGTGCTCTCGCTTTGCCTTTGGCTGGTTTCGCTCCGGGCGCCTGGCCGGTGCCGTCGTCGCGCGCGCTTCCGGCGGCGCCTGGCGGGAGGGCGCCGCCTCTGCCGGCCCGGTAGCGGGCGCGGTCTGGATGCTTTGCTGCTCAGCATCGAGAGCGTTCAGGCTGCGCTGGATACGCGGCCAGAGCCGCTCCGAGGGCGTGAGCGACGGTGCCAGCGCCGTATAGGGGTGAAAGCGTTCCTCCCAGCGGCCGACGGCCTGCCGCAGCGCCGGGTCGACTGCCAGGCGCGCCTCGACGCCACGGCGCTGCGTTTCATCCAGCAGGCCCAGCACATACTCGCCAGCGAGGATGTCCGGATCTTTGGGTAGGTCATGCGGGCTCACGACATGCACTCCCGCAGCCGTTCGAGGCTGCGCCTGATCCAGGCCTTGACCGTACCCAGCGGGGTGTCGGTGTGGTTGGCGATTTCCGCATGGCTGTAGCCGTTGACGTAGGCATGCAGCAGGCAGGCGCGGCGTTCGGGCTCGAGCTGCGCCAGGCAGTGATCCATGCGCGCGCCGACCTGCCAGTCGGCCACGTCCTGGAGCGCGGCACTCTCCAGTGGCTCGACCTGATGCGGATCGTCGGTGACGACCTCCCTGCGGCGGTCGCGTATCGAATTGAGGGCGAGGTGCCGCGCCACGCTGAAGATCCAGGCGCGCGCCGACCCGCGGCTGCGATCATAGGTACCGGCTCGTCGCCATATGTTGAGACAGGCATCATGCACAATGTCCTCTGCCATGCTGCGGTCGCGCACGATGCGCTGCACCACGCCGAGCAGGCGGCCACCCTCATGCAGATAGATGGCATGAAGGGCCTGCTGATCACTGTGGGCACAGGCCTCGAGGGCGGCCGCATGGTCAAATTCCTCGCGTTCCCGTGTCACTTGGCTGTCTCTGGCGTGGAGGTGGTGGCGCTTGGCCGGTCAGTCTTGAACTTTGCCATGCCGCAGCGACGGCGGTCACGCAGACAACGGCGGCAGAAAGAGAACAGCGACAAAAAGATTACACAGGGATACGGAAATCAGATGCGGTTCACGAGAACAAAAAAATCCCGTATAGCTGCATCCAGGCTCGCTGGTGCTGTGTAAGGCATGTATGACTGCCCAAGGCGTCTGCTGGTAACGGGTAGTCATTTTCCCTGACAGCTCAAAGAGAAGGTGCGACATGGATATGCTGAACAAGGCCGCGCAAGCCATCCCGGTGGACCTGCTGGGCCCCACGGTCGTCAATCTGACGCCCTCCGAGTTGCTCTCCGTGGAACAGGCCGGCGACGATCTGCTGCTGCAGCTGGTTAATGGCGACGCCATCAGCGTGGAGCGTTTTTTCGCCCAGGGGGCGGAGCAGCCGATACTGTGGCTGGTGGATGAGCAGGATGAGCTGGTGCAGTTGAATCTTGCCAGCACCCCGCAGGGTGAGCTGCAGGCGGACTTCATGCCCCTGGGTGAGAGCGCCGCCCTGGGTGATGCGGCCATCGACGTGACCCAGGGCCTGGAACCCGCCTTCGGCAGCAGCGCTGGCGGTGCCGAGCGTGGCGGCCATTGCCGAGATCATCGACGGCCTGCTGGCCGAGCAGGATGAGGCGGGCCCCGGCGAGGCGGCGCATGTGCCAGGCCTTACCAAACAGCGCGTAAAGCATCGCCCAATCGGGCGGTGATACAAGCGCGCACCGCGAAGCGGTGCTGAATGGATACTGCCTCGAAACCCTGATATCTTTCCAGTATGACAAAGCGTGCCTACAAAGAACGGTTCTACCCCACCCCCGAGCAGGCGGTGCTGCTGGCGCAGTCGTTCGGATGTGCCCGTTTTGTCTGGAACAATACGCTGGCCTATCGCACCGAGGCCTATCAGCAGCGCGGCGAGCCGGTGTCGCACGCCGCCGCAGAAAAGCGCCTGGTCGCGCTCAAGGTCGACTATCCCTGGTTGAAGGATGTCTCCAGCGTGATCCTGCAGCAGACGCTGCGCGATCAAAAGGCGGCCTTCGACAATTTCTTCAACCCCAAACTCAAGGCGCGCTATCCGCGCTTCAAGCGCAAGGACGGCCGGCAGTCGATCCGGCTGACCAAGGCGGCATTTCGCTATTGCGATGGCGAGATCACCATCGCCAAGACCACGGCGCCGCTGCCGATCCGCTGGAGCCGCCCGCTGCCCAGCGAACCCTCCAGCATCACGATCTCGCGGGATCGTGCCGGCCGCTATTTCATCAGCTGCCTGTGCGAGTTCGAGCCGGAGACGCTGCCGGTCACGCCGAAGAGGGTAGGCATCGATCTCGGCCTGACCGACCTGTTCATCACCAGCGAGGGCATGAAGTCGGGCAACCCGCGTCATCTCAAGCGCTATGAGGCCAAGCTGGCCTATCTGCAACGCCGGTTGTCGAAAAAGCAGAAAGGCTCGCGCAACCGCCACAAGCTGCGCCAGAAAGTGGCGCGGCTACATACCAGGATCGCGGACTGCCGCCGCGATGCGATCCACAAGGCGACCCGCACGCTGATTAACGAAAACCAAGTGCTGTGTGTCGAGTCGCTCAATATCGTGGGCATGCTCAAGAACCGTTCCTTGGCCAAGGCCATCAGCGATGCCGGCTGGGGTGAGTTTGTGCGCCAGCTTGAATACAAGGCCGCCTGGGCGGGCCGGCAGCTGGTGAAAGTCAGCCAGTGGCTGCCCAGCAGCAAGCGGTGCCACGGCTGTGGGCACCAGGTCGAGAAGCTCCCTCTCTCCCGGCGCCACTGGCACTGTGAGCGCTGCGGCCAGGCGATCGACCGTGATATCAACGCGGCCAGAAATATCCGAACCGCCGGGCTGGCGGGGTTAGCCTGTGGAACGACTGGAGCGGGGGCCGTGGCCTAGCCACGGCCTAGTGAAGGCGTGTCGAAGCAGGAAGGTTCTGGGGGTGACCTCAGAACTCTCGCCCAAAGCGCGAAGCGCGGCGGGCGGGGAGTGTCAGCTTCGGCTTTATCGACACCGATGCCTCGGTGAGTGCCGATTTGAGCGATAGCACCAATGCCACTCAGATCAACGTGGCGCTGGCGGCGTCCGGGCTTGCGCCGATGATCGCGGGCGCCACCGACAACAACGCCGACGGTGCGGCCGGCCTGAGCCTCGACGCCAACGGTGCCGAGCTGGATACGCTGGCCATCGACGCCAGCGGCGATGCCTCGCGCTTCAATTTCGCGGTGGCCAACAATGGTGCCGTGATCGACACTACCATATCAGCACCACGGCCAGCGGCCAGGGGGGCAATTTCTTCCTGGCGGCAGACGCTGATGTCGTGACCGACTTCAGCGTTGCCGACGGCGACCTGCTCGCCTTTTCGGGCCTGGACGCCTCGCACAGCGCTGATGGCGGTCCCCTCTTCGGCTCAGGCGATACCTATCTGGTGGGCGGTGAGGCAGCCAACTTTGCCGAGGCGCGCTTGATCGCCAGCCAGGGGCTGGAAGACAGCGGCGTCTTCTTCGTGGCAGCCGAGGTGGACGGTAGCACCTTCATCTTCGCCCAGGAGGGCGACAGCGCGGGCACCATCGGGCAGGTGGTCAAGCTCAAGGACGTGGGTCTGGATGAGCTGGACGCCAATGGCACCTTCATCGCCGGTGAGGTGGACCTCGACGATGAGGCGCTCATGCTGCTGAGCGACGATGACGCCCTGATCATGGAAGGCGAGCAGGAGGATGGCATGGCGGAAATGCCCCAGGAAGCCTCTGCCGGCGACATGGTCGGCATGACGGAGATCATGGCGATGCCCACCATGGAGGAGATCCATGCGGTGATGTAGCCCAGGCAATGGGCCATTTCGGTACGGCACTTTCCGAGGTGGCGAGCAGCCTGTAGGAAAGCTGACATGGCAGTGACATAATGCCGCCCCCCTTGGGGTAAGCGTGCTGGTGAGGGCATCGATGTCATTGTCTGTGATTGGGTCGCTGGGGCTGTTCGTCCTGGGCTGTGCCATCTGGTCGCCTCGCCGGCGCTGGCCGGCGGGGCTTGTTGCGTTGCTGGGGCTGCTGCTGGCGCTGTTGTCCAGTATTCATCTGATATCGGACTGGTTTACCGGGCAGGGTATCGATGAGTCGGTGCTCTACCATCTGTCGGTGGGCCTGGCCGGTGCAGGCTTTGCTGAGTACCTGAGCGTCATGGGGCTGGCGGTCATCCTGCTGCTGTTGAGCACCCTGTTCGGATGGGGTATGTGGCGGCTACTGCGTCTTAGCCCCTTGCCGCTCTCGACCTGGTGGGGTCTGGCCACGCCGCCGCTGCTGCTGTCCGCCTGGGTCATTCATCCGGGCAGCCAGGCCCTGATGACGGTGGGGCACCAATATGTGCTGGCCTCGCCGACCGGGGAGCTGCCGGAGGGCTATGTGCGGCCCTCGACCCCGGTGCTGGCCAAGGGCACTGCACAGCCCAAGAACCTGGTGCTGATCTATGCGGAGTCCCTGGAGCGGACCTATTTCGATGAAGAACTCTTCCCGGAGCTGCTGCCGAGGCTGAATGGTCGCCAGCAACAGGGCTTGAACTTCACCGGCATCGACCAGCTGCCTGGGATGGGGTGGACGGTCGCCGGTATGGTAGGCAGCCAGTGCGGTGTGCCCCTGGGTCGCTCTCCGGGCTGGACGGGGGAGGGTGCCCGCAGCGAGTTTCTGCCTCTGGCTGTCTGCCTGGGTGACCTGCTCGCCGATGCCGGTTATACCCTTCACTATATGGGCGGCGCCGAGAGTGGCTTTGCCGGCAAGGGAAGCTTCTATCGCACCCACGGCTACTCTCGAATTGAGGGGTTGGAAGAGCTGCGCCAAAGGCTGGACGATCCGGCCGACGTAAATGCCTGGGGGCTCTACGACGATGCTTTGCTGCCCATGGTGGCCGAGCGCTTCGATGAGCTCGCTGAGCGCGATGTGCCCTTCGTACTGACCACCCTGACGCTGGATACCCACCACCCGGAGGGCCATGTGTCGGCGTCGTGCCGGGAAATGCCCTATGGCGATGGCAGTAATCCTATCCTGCAGGCGGTGCACTGCAGCGATTGGCTGCTGGACGAGCTGGTCGAGCATATCCTTAACTCGCCCCATGCCGAGGATACCCTGGTGGTGTTGATGTCGGACCATATGGCGATGCGTAACACGGTGAGTGGCGTGCTGGATCAACATCCTCGGCGCAACCTTTTCCTGATACTCGGCGCGGATGTCGCTCCTCGCCAGGTGGCGCGTCATGGCTCACAGCTGGATATCGCCCCCACCGTGCTGTCGTTGATGGGGTTCGATATTCCGGCCTTGGGGTTGGGCAGGGACCTGCTGGGTGAAGAGGTGAACTTCCATGAGCAGCACCGGGGCTCTCACGATGCCCTGCGGGCGCTCTACCCCAGCTTGGGCAGTCTTTGGGCCTACCCAGACCTGTCTCATGGCCTGCATGTCGACTCTCAACAGCAGCAGGTCATGGTCGGTTCACGACATTTCGATTATCCCGTGTTGTTGCAGGTGGCGCCCGATGGTAAGCGGGTGGTGGGGGTGCTGCAGCAAGGGGGCTTTCGTCAGGCGTTGACCCAGCTGCCTGATGAGACGGGCTTTGTCTGGATCGATGCTTGCCGTCGAAACGCCCTTCTCTCCGGTGGGGCCGGTGCCATCTGCCTGGTTACTCGGGCTGCCGGTGAAGCCCTGGGGTGGCAGCGACAGCTGACGAGTCACTTGACACAGGTGCCCGCGGGAGAGCTCTGGTCGGATGAGTCCGGTGAGCCGTTGCCGGAGGTGGAGGAGCTGTTAAGGCGCCTCGAAACAGGCGGAAGTCTGCATGAGCATAGCGAGGGTGAGGGCCGCTGGCGGGTCGCCATTGCCAACCCCGGTATGGCGTTTATCCGCTGGCAGGGTGTGTCCGGGGCGGCCCAGTTCAGTGCAAGGCAGCGCTGGGAGGAATGGTTTGGCGATGCGGCATTCTCTCCCGAATTCGATCTGGCGGTAGTGGCTGACTCTGCCGTGCCGGCCTTTCGCAGCGCCTGGGTGGCTGCTGCCGTGGTAGGTGAGGATGTCATCGGCGAACGGCTATCGCCAGGGGACACGGTGGATAGCGTCGCCCGGCTTGCCTTCTGGAGAGAGGGAGTGGGGGCTGTTGACCTGCGTGCTACCGGTGGCTTTTTACCCGAGAATTCGTCGCGCTTCATTCGCGTTGGGGATGAAACCCTGCTGGCACCTGAGCGTGGGCTGGGCGTGGTTGTGCTGGACGCGCAGGGCGAGCAGCTGTTCGGTATGACCTACGATACCTATGCTAGCGAAACTGAAAGCAATGCTTTGGCGGAGCGGTTGGACGCGCTTCCGGGCGGGTATACCGTGCTGTTAGCCAGCGGCGATGAGTTTACCCGTGCCATGACCCCCGCACTCTGGCATGCGCTCGGCAGGCTGGGCTTTGCCCTCGAGGCGCGATAGGGGGGGCAACACCTAGCTTGTTGTTCTCTACCCCGGGCGCGCAGTCACTCCCTGGATCCAGTATGCTGAACTCAGGGCCCGGGTAAGCTGGGCAGGTCTGCTGGCAAAGGAGCGCAACACCATGTCGACACTCACTTTCCAGGGCGCGGTGAAGGAAGTCACCGGCTCTCGCTACCTGATCGAGGTGGACGGCGACGGCAGCCCGAAGAAGCTGCTGCTGGAGTGCGGGCTCCACCAGGGCGGCAGCGATGCCGATGAAGCCAACGCCAAGCCCTTCGGCAGGCTGGCCCAGGAGCTGGATGCGGTGGTGCTCTCTCATGGTCATCTGGACCATGCCGGCCTGCTCCCTAAGCTGGTGCGCGAGGGCTTCAGCGGCCCGGTCCACTGCACCCGGGGCACCCGCGACCTGCTGGAGATCATGCTTCAGGACTCCGCCTTCATCATGGCCAAGGATGTGGAGTGGGAGAACAAGTGGCGCAAGCGCCACGGCAAACCGCTGGTGGAACCGCTCTACGAGCTCGAGGACGTGGAGCGCACTCTGGCGCTCTGCGAACCCCACCCCTACGGCCAGCCGGTGGACCTGCCCGGCGGCGCCCGCCTGGTATTCCGCGACGCCGGCCATATTCTCGGCTCCGCCATCGTCGAGCTTGCGATCCCCTCCGGCGGCCAGGAGAAGCGCCTGGTCTTCTCCGGCGATCTGGGCAACCCCAGCTCGGTGCTGAT
>DATGNS010000150.1:0-3485 GCA_035306625.1 Pseudomonas sp.
TGATGTTCGGCCACCCAGATACGGTGGTAGCCCCAGCGCTCGGCATGGGCGGCGAGATCACGCGCATTATTGAGCGCCTCACGGGCACTCCCCTGCTCGGTAATACGAACAAGTTCAAGAATGGAGAGCGGCAAGGTCATGATGTACTCCCTGGACAAGAATCTGCATGCGCAGCGAAAACAGCCGCCACGCATGCCACTACGGTAACAGCAATGCACCCTTGATGCTGCCTGCCGCTAAACCCGGATATTAGTGGCTTCGGGTCCATCGGTGCGTGCAGCGATTAGGTTCCCATGGTAGCGTGAACGCTACTCCATCGACCTTTACCAACGCCACGGAGGCGCCTGTGCTGACATGGCTGCAACGTCGTCTCGGACTGCAGACCATACCCGGTGTCTTCTTCAGCTCGGCGGGCATTGCGGCGCTGTTCGTCGCGCTAGCGATCCCCTTCGACACGGCGGTTGCCGACGGCTTCGGGCGGCTCACCGGCTGGGTCGCCGCCAACCTGGGCTGGTTCTATATTTTCGTGGTCAGTGCACTGCTGATCTTCCTGCTCGGCCTGGCCGTCAGCCGCTATGGCAATATCCGGCTGGGCGCCGATGACAGTCGTCCCGACTACTCCAACCTGACCTGGTTCACTATGCTGTTCGCCGCCGGCATCGGGACCATCCTGATGTTCTGGGGCGTGGCAGAGCCGATTTCCCACTTCGCCCGCCCGCCCTTCGATGGCGTCACGCCACGCTCGGAGCAGGCGGCCAGCGATGCCATGACCCTCGCACTGTACCACTTCGGCCTGCATACCTGGACCATCTTTGCCCTGCCGGGCCTGGCGATCGGCTACTTTGCCTACCGCCATGACCTCCCCATGCGCATCAGCAGCCTGTTCTACCCCATTTTGGGCGAGCGGGCCTTTGGGCCCTGGGGCTGGACCATCGATGTGATCGCGGTGCTGGGCACCCTGTTCGGGGTCGCCACTTCGCTGGGGCTCGGCACGCTGCAGCTGAACAGCGGCCTGAGCTATCTGGTCGGCGCGCCTTCCAGCCCACTGGTCCAGGTCGGTCTGATCGCCGTCATCACCAGCATCGCCGCGACCTCCGTCGCACTCGGGCTGGACAAGGGCGTTCGCCGCCTCTCCCAGGTCAATATCCTGCTAGCCGTGGTACTGCTGGCCTTTGTTCTTCTCGCAGGCCCCAGCGTGTTCATCGCCGAGGGCATGGTGCAGAGCGTGGGCGACTACCTCAGCGCCCTGCCCTGGCTGGCCTTCTGGACCGAGACCTACAAAGAGACCGACTGGCAGCGGCAGTGGACCCTGTTCTACTGGGCCTGGACCATCTCCTGGGCGCCCTACGTCGGCATCTTCATTGCCCGCATCTCACGGGGACGCACCATTCGCGAGTTCGTGGCCGGTGTGCTGTTTGCCCCCACGGCCTTCACGCTGGTCTGGTTCGGCATCTTCGGGCTCTCGGCTATCCAGGCGGAGATGAGCGGTCAGCTGATGCTCGCCGGCCAGGTGCAGCAGGATCCCTCGGTGGCCATCTTCGCCTTCCTGGAGGGGCTGCCGCTGACCAGCCTGGTATCGGCCTTGAGCGTGGCCATTATCGTGATCTTCTTTACCACCTCGTCGGATTCCGCCTCGTTGGTGATCGACATGCTGACCCGTCGCGATGACCAGCCTTCGCTGGTTCGCCAGAGGATCTTCTGGGCCGTCGCCCAGGGGATGATTGCCGCGACGCTGCTGCTGGTCGGCGGCCTGGACGCCCTGCAAAACGTGATCACCGCGCTGGGCCTGCCCTTCTGCATTTTGCTGGTGTTCATGGCGATAGCACTTTTCAGGGCGCTGCGAGCGGACTATCGCGGCTTCGGCGTCGATGCGCTGGTCCAGAGGAGAGTATTTCCCGAGGTCGAGGCCACTTCCGCGGTGAAACAGGAGACCACCGATGTACCAGAAACTATTGCTCGCCATTGATCCGGAAGACGGTGGCGAAGGCAAATGCGCGATCGAGGCGGCCATGGAGCTGCTGGCCAATGACGGCGAGCTTCACCTGGCCAGTGTCTATCATCCCGGCGGCGGCGGCTTCTTCCCCCATGTGACGGAAGAAGCCCCGGAGCAGAAGGAAGCCGAGGTTCACAAGACCCTGGACCTGCTCGTGCGCAAGTACCTGCCACTGGATCGCAATGCAACGCTCCACGTGGTGGCAGGCAACGCCGGGGAGAAGCTGGTGGGCCTGGCGGGTCAGCTCGGTACCGACCTGATGATCCTGGTGTCCCGCAGCGGCAGCGGCCGCTGGCCACTACGCCGTGCCACCGTGGAGTACGTGGCGGTGAACGCCCCGTGTCGGGTGCTCGTACTGCCGGCGTTGGAGAAGAGCGACCCTCTCGCTGAAGGCGGGAAGAGCAAGGACGCGGAGCAGTAGCTGGCCGAAGCACTGCGTCGACGCTGCACTCATGGCTGCCGCCTCATCCTCTTGGTTATCCGGCGCGAGGCTCCGAGACGCCCCACCTTTCTGCCGAACAGGCGACGAAAGAAGCTGGGATCGGCATAGCCTGGATATTGCAACGGGCATGAAAAAAACTAACCCGCCCGCCGTTTTTCCAGCCAGCGCTCCAGGCGGTAGAACAAACGCGGGTGATAAATCATCCACCCCCCCATATAACCAATCAGGCTACCCAGCATAATGTCGATCAGTCGCGTCAGGATCAGGCTGTTGGTATCGGCAACGGCCAGGGCAGAGTCGGCGAATATCACCGTCAACGGGGTGATGAATATTACCGCCAGACCATAGTTGCGGGTGACCAGCACTTCGATCAAAAAGCTCAGCAGCATGACCAGGACGGCCAGCGTCCAGGCGTTGGGCGAGAGCGAGAAAATCGTCCAGGCCAGCCCCATTCCGATGGCCGTGCCGAAGATACGATGCACATTGCGCTGCCAAACCGCGCGGTAAGTGGCGCCTTGCAAAATCGCCAGGGTGGAGATCGGCACCCAGTAAGGATTATCCAGCTCGATCAGCAGGGCAAACAGATAACCGCCACTGACAAACAGCGCGATCACGGTAGATTCCAGCATCAGCGCCACTACCCGCCGCTCTTCAGGCGCCGGACGTGGCGGCACTTCACGCTTGAGAAACAGTAGCCGCCACACACTGTACATCAGCGCCAACAGGCAGGCCCCCATGCAGCCGAAGAGCAAAATGCCGACCCGTTCTGCGGCGAGCGACAGATCAAAGGGCAGCGTGCGCGACATGCAGGCAACCAGAATAAAAAAGAAGTTGCCGGGCGGCGGTACCGAAAAGTACCGGCACACCACGGTGACCAGAAATACCGTGAACGCCAGGGTACCGGCCGAAAGATAGGGGTTGAAGCTGGTCAGCGCACCGAGGGCAAAACTTGCCGCAAAACCGAACGAACATACCGCCAGTGTCATCATGCGCCGCGCAATACGCGCTTGCGGCATATAAAGGATAACCAGCCCACCCATACTGGCGAGA
>DATGNS010000151.1:0-14348 GCA_035306625.1 Pseudomonas sp.
AGGGCGATCCGGGCAACACCCTGAGCCGCGCGGAGCTGGAAGACAAGTTCCGCCGCCTGGTGGCCTTCTCCGGCGCGCGCAGCGACGACGAGGCCGGCGTGCTGATCGAGCGCGTCTGGCGCCTGCGCGAAACCTACGACCTGGGCGGCCTGGCCTGACCGGGCGCCCGAAGGGGCCGTTGTGCGGCCCCGCGATTGCGTGCAAACCGGCCGGCCCTGGCGCGTGGAACACAACAAGCGCCAGGCTGGCGAGCAACGGAACTGGAACATGACTCAGCAAGACAACAAGGTTCGTCCCCTGGACGGCATTACCGTGGTCAGCCTCGAACATGCCATCGCGGCGCCGTTCTGCACCCGCCAGCTGGCGGACCTGGGCGCCCGGGTCATCAAGGTGGAGCGCCCCGGCTCCGGGGACTTCGCCCGTGGCTATGACGAGCGCGTGGACGGCCTGGCTTCCCACTTCGTGTGGACCAACCGTTCCAAGGAAAGCCTGACCCTGGACCTCAAGCAGGACGACGCCATGCAGGTGCTCGACAAGCTGCTGAGCCAGGCCGACGTGCTGGTGCAGAACCTGGCCCCGGGCGCCGCGGCGCGCATGGGCCTGTCCTTCGATGTGCTGCACGAGTGCTACCCGCGCCTGATCGTCTGCGACATCTCCGGCTACGGCGAGGGCGGCCCCTACGAGCAGAAGAAGGCCTACGACCTGCTGATCCAGTCCGAGGGCGGCTTCCTGTCCGTCACCGGCGGTCCCGGCGAGGACGAGATGGCCAAGGCCGGTTGCTCCATCGCCGACATCGCCGCCGGCATGTATGCCTACACCGGCGTGCTCTCGGCGCTGATGCTGCGCGAGAAGACCGGCAAGGGCAGCCGCGTGGACGTGTCCATGCTGGAAAGCCTCGTCGAGTGGATGGGCTACCCGCTGTACTACGCCTACAAGGGCGCCACCCCGCCGCCGCGCGCCGGCGCCGCCCACGCCACCATCTATCCCTACGGCCCGTTCCCGGCCGGCGACGGCAAGACCGTCATGCTCGGCCTGCAGAACGAGCGCGAGTGGGTGGCCTTCTGCGAGAAGGTGCTGCTCAAGCCGGAACTGGCCCGGGACCCGCGTTTCTCCGCCAACTTCAAGCGCTCGGAAAACCGCGCCGCGCTGCGTGCCATCATCGTCGAGGTGTTCAGCACCCTGACCGCCGACGAGGTGATCGCCCGCCTGGACGCCGCACCCATCGCCAACGCCCACGTCAACGACATGGCCGGCGTCTGGGAACATCCGCAGCTCAAGGCGCGCCAGCGCTGGACCACCGTCGACAGCCCGGCCGGCGAATTGCCCGCACTGCTGCCCCCGGGTCGCAACGCCTCCTTCGAACCGCGCATGGACCCGATCCCGGCGCTCGGCGAGCATACCGAACGCCTGTTGCGTGAACTGGGCTACGCCGAGGGCGACATCCAGCGTCTGCGCCAGCAGGGCGCCGTGTGAAACAACAACAAGGATTCCATCCATGAGCAGCATCGTTCGTTCTGCCCTGTTCGTGCCGGCCACCCGGCCGGAACGCATCGCCAAGGCCCTGGCCACCGGCGCCGACGTGGTCATCGTCGACCTCGAGGACGCGGTGGCCGAGACCCTGAAGATCGAGGCCCGTGACAACCTGGAGCGCTTCCTGCGCGAGAACCCGGAGGTGAGCATCTGGGTGCGCGTCAACGGCGCCCTGCATGCCCAGCACGTCGAGGACCTGGAGCTGTGCCGCCGCTATGCCGGTGTGGCCGGGGTCCTGCTGCCCAAGGCCGAGTCCGCCCGGGAGGTGGAAGGCGCCGCTGCCTGCGGCAAGCCGGTGTGGCCGATCATCGAAAGCGCCCTGGGTCTGCAGCGCCTGGAAGAAATTGCTCGTGCCAAGGGCGTGGAACGCCTGACCTTCGGCGCGCTCGACCTGGGTCTGGATCTGGGCCTGGCCAGCGGCACCGCCGCCGCGGAACGCATCCTCGACCAGGCGCGCTACGCCATCCTGCTGCACTCCAGCCTGGCCGACCTGGCCCCGCCGCTGGACAGCGTGTTCCCCAACTTCCAGGACAGCGAAGGCCTGGCCCGCCACACCGCCGATATCCGCGACATGGGCTTCGGCGGCCGCCTGTGCATCCACCCGAAGCAGGTCGAGGTGGTGCACGCCACCCTGATGCCCAGCGAAGAGGAGCTCGGCTGGGCGCGCCGCGTCATGGACGGCTTCGCCAAGGGCGAGGCGGTCTTCGTGGTGGATGGCCAGATGGTGGACATGCCGGTGATCCGCCGGGCCCTGCGCCTGCTGGCGCGGGCCGGCCAGGCCTGATTGAAGCGGCCGGCGGCATGCGCCGCCGGCGTTGTCGATTCCCTTTCAGTCCAGAGGAGAAACAACCGACCCAGGGAAGGAAAGCTGCCGTAAGGCTTTCACGCATACAACAACAACGAGGTAACACAATGCGCAAGTTCACCTTCAAGGCGCTCGCCTGTGCCGTATCCCTGTCCTTCGCCGGTCTCGTGCAAGCGGCGGACCCCATCGTCATCAAGTTCGCCCACGTGGTGGCGGACAGCACGCCCAAGGGGCAGGGTGCGCTGCTGTTCAAGCAGTACGCCGAGGAGCGCCTGCCGGGCCAGGTCAAGGTGGAGGTCTACCCGAACTCTTCCCTGTACGGCGACGGCAAGGAAATGGAAGCGCTGCTGCTGGGCGACGTGCACATGCTGGCACCGTCCCTGTCCAAGCTGGAGCCCTACTCCAAGTCCATCCAGATCTTCGACCTGCCGTTCATCTTCGATGACATCCACGCCGTGGACCGTTTCCAGGCCAGCGAAGCGGGTCAGTCCCTGCTGCGCGCCATGGAGCCCAAGGGCATCACCGGCCTGGCCTACTGGCACAACGGCATGAAGCAGCTGTCGGGCAACAAGCCGATGCGTCTGCCCAAGGATGCCCGCGGCATGAAGTTCCGCGTGCAGGCCTCAAATGTGCTGGACGAGCAGTTCAAGGCCATCCGCGCCAACCCGCGCAAGATGAGCTTCGCCGAGGTGTACCAGGGTCTGCAGACCGGCGTGGTCAATGGCACCGAGAACACCTGGTCGAACTACTTCAGCCAGAAAGTGCATGAAGTGCAGCCGTACTTCACCGCCTCCGACCATGGCGCCATCGACTACATGGTGATCACCAACACCAAGTTCTGGAATGGCCTGCCCGAGAACGTCCGCGTCGAGCTGCGCGCCGCGCTCAACGACGCCACCAAGGAGGTCAACCGCCAGGCCGATCAGCTGAACCGCGAGGCTCGCGAGGCCATCGTCAAGGCGGGCACCAGCCAGATCCTCGAGCTGACTCCGGAAGAGCGCAACCAGTGGCGTGAGGCCATGAAGCCGGTGTGGAAGAAGTTCGAAGCCGAAATCGGCAAGGACCTGATCGAGGCTGCGGTGGCTGCCAACCAGCCGGACAGCGTGGCCGCCAACTGATCCAAACCATTCCACATCCCCTTGGCCCATCGCCTCTCGAGTCGATGGGCCTTTTTTATTCCTGCATCCATGAAACAGCCCGTCCTCGGTGACGGGCTGTTTCATGGCGGGAAGGGGTCAGGCCTGGGCGCTCATCCACTGCGGCTTCGGGTAGCGGCGGTCCGCCTTGCCGGCCCTGAGGATCGCGCCGGGGACCTCGTGGCCGACCAGGTCGGGGAGGGCGCCGGCGACCGCGAGCAGATGATCCAGGTCCACGCCGGTGTCCAGGCCCATGCGCGCGAACATGTGCACCAGGTCCTCGGTGCAGATGTTGCCGCTGGCGCCCGGCGCGTAGGGGCAGCCACCCAGGCCGCCCAGCGACGCGTCGAAACGGTCGATGCCGGCGTTGAGGGCGGCCAGCGCATTGGCCAGGCCCATGCCGCGGGTGTTGTGGAAATGCGCGGTGAACACCGCTTCCGGCCAGCGGCGCAGTGCTTCGCCACAGAGCCGCTCGACCTGGGCCGGGTCGGCCATGCCGGTGGTGTCGCACAGGGTGACGCCGTGCACGCCGATTTCCAGCAGCTCCTGGATCAGGGCAAGCACGCGGGCTTCCGGGACGGCGCCCTCGAACGGACAGCCGAAGGTAGTGGACAGCGAGGCGTTGATGGCGACGTCGGCGCCGCGGGTAGCCTCGATGATCGCGCGAAACTGCGCCAGCGACTGCTCGGGCGTCATGCGCAGGTTGGCCAGGCCGTGGGTATCGCTGGCCGACATCACCAGGTTGATTTCGTCCACCCCGCAGGCCAGGGCTCGCTCGCAGCCCTTCTCGTTGGGCACCAGCACGGTATAGACCACCCCCGGCACGCGGCGAATGCCGCGCATGACCTCTTCCGCGTCGCGCAGATTGGGAATCGCTTTCGGTGAGGTGAAGGAGGTGACCTCGATCTTCGCCAGCCCGGTCGCGGAGAGCTGGTCGATCAGCGCGATCTTGTCCGCGGTGGGAATGAAACGGGACTCGATCTGGAAGCCGTCGCGGGTGGCGACTTCCTGGATGTACACACGCTTGCTCATCAGATGATTCCTCGCTCGCGCAGGCCCTGGCGCTGCGCCTCGGTGAGGCCGAGCCCGGCCAGTACGTCGTCGGTGTGTTCGCCCAGGCGCGGGCCGCCCTGGCCGATGCGCCCCGGGGTGCGGCTGAGCTTGGGCAACACGCCGGGCACCTTGAGGGGGCCGGCGAAGGTCTCGACCTGCTCGATCATGCGCCGCGCCGCGTAGTGCGGGTCCTTCACGATGTCCGCGGCGGTGTAGGGATAGCCGGCCGGTACGTGGGCGCCCCTGAGGGCTTCCAGCACCTGCTCCCGGGGGTGCCGGGCGGTCCACTCGCCGATGGCGGCGTCGATCAGCTCGGCATGCTGGCTGCGGCCGTCGTTGTGGGCGAAGCGCGGGTCCTCGGCCAGGTCGGCCCGGCCGATCAGGTGCATCAGGCGCTTGTAGATGCTGTCGCCGTTGCCGGCGATCAGCACGTAGGTGCCATCGCTGCAGCGGTAGGAATTGGACGGCGTGATGCCGGGCAGGGCGCTGCCGGCCGGCTCGCGTACATGGCCGAAGGCATCGTATTCCGGGATCAGGCTTTCCATCATGGCGAACACCGATTCGTACAGGGCCACGTCGATGACCTGACCCTTGCCACTGCGCTGGCGCTCCTGCAGGGCGAGCAGGATGCCGATGACGCCGTACAGTGAGGACAGCGAATCCCCGATGCTCACGCCGACGCGCACCGGCGGCTGCCCCGGATAGCCGGTGAGGTGGCGCAGACCGCCCATGGCTTCGCCGATCACGCCGAAGCCGGGCAGGTCCCGGTAGGGTCCGGTCTGGCCGTAACCTGAGATGCGCAGCATGATCAGCCGCGGGTTGATCTTCTCCAGCTCTTCCCAGCCCAGTCCCCAGTCTTCCAGGGTGCCGGGGCGGAAGTTCTCCACCAGGATGTCGGCCTCGGCCACCAGGCGGCGGACGATGTCCTGACCCTCGGGCGCCTTGAGGTCGAGGGTGACCGACTGCTTGTTGCGGGACTGCACATGCCACCACAGCGAGGTGCCGTCCTTGAGCTTGCGCCATTTGCGCAGCGGATCGCCCACCCCCGGCGGCTCGATCTTGATCACGTCGGCGCCGAATTCGCCGAGCAGCTTGCTGGCAAAGGGGCCGGCGATCAGCTGCCCCATCTCCAGCACCCTGAGCCCCTCCAGCGGCAGGCTCGCATCCTTCTCGTGGGTCATCTTGTTCACCTCATCAGGCGTTCTGGCAGGCCTTGAGAATGGCCCCGCCAGCGGGGCCGGGCAATTGATCAATTGGCAAGCCAGGCTTCGCGGTGCACGAAGCCTGTACGCCATTGGCAGGGGTTGTGTTGGGGCTTTTGGCCGGAGATGCTTCGTCGAATACGAATGCGGAGTCCTCCAATGCGACGTTTCGACTTCACCACCCTGCGCCTGTTCGTGGCCGTGGCCGACGAGCGCAGCCTGACCCGGGCCGCCGAGCGCGAGCACCTGGCCCTGGCGGCCGTGAGCAAACGGGTCAGTGATCTGGAACAGCAACTGGGCATCCAGCTGCTCTACCGGCAACCCAAGGGCGTGGAGCTGACCCCGGCCGGCCACGCGCTGCTGCATCACGCGCGTACCGTCATGGACAACCTGCGCAAGATGAATGCCGACCTCAGCGAGTTCAGCGCAGGCGTCAAGGGCCATGTGCGCATCCATGCCAACACCTCGGCGGTCATCCAGTTCCTGCCCGAGGATCTCAGCAGCTTCAGCCGCCGGCATCCGGCGGTGAAGATCGACCTGGAGGAGCGGGTCAGCGCCGACACCTTGCGGGCCCTGCGCGAGGGGCTGACCGATATCGGCATCTTCGCCGGGCACCTGCCGGCGGATGACCTGCAGGTGTACCCCTACCGGCGCGACCAGCTGGTGCTGGTCACGCCCCGCGATCATCCCCTGGCGAGCCGCGACAGCCTGCAGCTGCGCGAAGCCAGCGGCTGCGACTTCATCGGACTGCAGCAGGATGCCTCGCTGCACGGGCTGCTGGAGCAGGTGGCCCTGGAGCAGGACATTCCGCTGCGCCTGCGTATCCAGGTACGCAGCTTCGAGGCGATCTGCCGCATGATCCACACCGGCATGGGTGTCGGCATCCTGCCGGCCCAGGTGGTGCGCAACTACCTGCCGGCGCTGGACGTGGCGACCGTGCCGCTGGCGGAAGCCTGGGCTTCCCGGGAACTGAAGATCGGCGTGCGCGATCCGGATGCCCTGTCCGTGACCGCCCGGCAACTGCTCGAGCATCTCGTCCAGCACGAGGGGCAGGGCTGAAGGCCGTGTAAACGGGTGATGCACGCGGGCTTCGCCGATGGCGAAGCGGTGCTTGGCCAAATACCAATGTCAGCGGGAGAACGCACCGGGCTAGAGTCGGGCTACCACGTGGCTCAACAACTACAACTACGGAGCTTCCCATGGCACGAGTGAAAACACGCCGTCTCGCCCGCCTGCTTGCCGCCTCGACCCTGTTCTGCCTGTTCGGCGCTCAGGCCGAGCCCATCGTGATCAAGTTTTCCCATATCACCGCCGACAGCACGCCGAAGGGGCAGGGTGCGCTGATGTTCCAGAAGCTGGTGGCCGAGCGGCTGCCGGGGCAGGTCGAGGTGCAGGTCTTTTCCAATTCCTCGCTGTATGGCGACGGCAAGGAAATGGAGGCCCTGCTGATGAACGAGGTGCAGATGCTGGCGCCGGCGCCGTCCAAGCTGGAGCAGTACACCAGGCAACTGCAACTGTTCGACCTGATGTTCCTGTTTGACGACATGGCGGCGGCGCAGCGCTTCCAGCAGTCCGAGCAAGGGCGCGCCATGCTGCGTTCCATGGAGGACAAGGGCATCACCGGCCTGGCCTACTGGCTCAACGGCATGCGCCAGTTCACCGCCAACAAGCCGCTGCGCGTGCCGGCCGATGCCCGCGGACTGAAGTTCCGGGTGATGCCGTCGGATCTGCAGGCCGCCCAGTACAGCGCGCTGCGGGCCGTGCCGCGCAAGATGAGCTTCGCGGAAATCTACCAGGGCCTGCAGACCGGGGTGGTCAACGCCCAGGACAACCCCTGGTCCAACATCTACAGCCAGAAGTACCACGAAGTGCAGAAGTACATGGTCGAATCCAACCATGCCATCGGCAATTACCTGCTGATCACCAACACGGCCTTCTGGAACGGCCTGCCGGCACCGGTGCGCACCGAGCTGGAAGCCATCATCGAGGAGGTCACTCAGGAGGTGAACCGCCAGGCCGAAGGCCTGAACCGGCAGGCCCGCGAGGCGATCATCGCGGCAGGAACCAGCCAGCTCATCGTGCTGACCCCCGAGGAGCGCAACCAGTGGCGCCAGGCCCTGCAGCCGGTGTGGAAGCAATACGAGCCGCAGATCGGCAAGGCGCTGATCGAGGCGGCGCTGGCGGCCAACCGGGCAAACGAGCTGGCCACACACTAACCGTGCATTGCACCCATGAAAAAGCCCGTCCTGAATGACGGGCTTTTTCATGGGGCAGCTGCGCGTGCAACGGCGCCAGGGACTTATCAGACCAGATCGGTGCCGTTGCGCTTGGCATTCAGCATGTCGCGGGCCAGACCGATGCACAGCACGGCCAGGACAATGCTGGCCATGGCGGGCCAGACCAGGACGTAGGCGGTCAGAGCGAGACTGGACATAGGTTCTTTTCCTCCTCTTTCTTGGATTCGGATTGCGCAGTCTGGAAGGCGACGACCCGTTCACCGATATGGTCGAAGTCGAAGCGCTCCTGGCTGCGCAGGCTGACGGTGACGCAGACCAGCATGCTGACGCCGTAGGCGGTCAGGGAGCTGAGCAGCACCGGGTAGTCGCGCAGGAAGCCGATGGCAAACGGCGCGAGGATCAGGGCGGTAAGCACGCCCAGAACGAGGCCGGCGACGCGGCCGAAGAAGCCGAACGTCATCAGGCCGATGACCACGCCGCCACCGATCGCGGCGCACAGTTCGAAGAGCACGCCTACGGCACCCTGCAGCGGCAGCAGTTCGAAGCGGCTGATCACGAACATGCCGAAGGCGGCGAGCACGGCACTGGTGAAGGCCTTGTTGGTGACGCGTTCCCAGAACAGGCTGGCGATCACCGGGAAGACGATCGCGCCCCACAGGGCCCCGACGAAGATCAGCATGCTCAGGATGTCGAGCTTGAGGCTGGCGAAGATCACTCCGGTCATGGTCGCCACCACCATGGTCAGGCGGCCTACCCAGAGCATGACCTTGGGGTTGGGTTTGCCGCGGGCCAGGTTCTTGCCATAGATGTCGGTCATGACGATCGCCGACAGGGCGGACAGGTCCGAGTCGGCGGTGGACGACAGCGAGCCGATCACCATGATGAAGAACAGGCCGATCACGAAGGGCGGCAGGTAGGTCGAGGCCATCTGCGGGATCAGGTTGTTCAGGTCGCCATCCACCGGCTGCACACCCGCCAGCAGCGCCAGCAGGCCGAGCATGCCCAGGCCGATGACGATCGCGCCGTAGCCCAGGGTGGCGGTAATGAAGGTCGGCTTGATCAGGTCTTCGCGCACCGCGAACAGCCGCTGGGCGATGGTCTGGTTGCCGATGGCATAGGCGAGCACGGCCACGAAGAAGGGTGCGCCCTGTTCGAGGATGGCCGTGGGCGAGTAGAAGCTGGCCTGCTCGGGCGTCAGGCGGGGCATGCCGGTGGTGAACAGCTCAGGCCCGCCGAGCTTGAAGAAGATCAGCGGGATGATGATCACCGCGGCCAGGATCATCGCCACCAGTTGACCGAAGTCGGTGAGTACCGACGAGCGGAACCCCGACCAGAGGGTGTACGACAGCACGCCGAGCCCGGCAATCAGCACGCCGTGGATGAAGCTCAGCGGGGTGAGGACTTCCACCAGCGCGCCGGCGGCGGTGAAGTTCACCGTCAGGCTGATGGCGCTGCCGACGATGTTGGAGCCGGCCAGGATCATCTGGCTGGCCCGTCCATGCCTGGCATGCATGATCTCGCCAAGGGTATGAGCCTTGGGGGCCAGTTGCCGGAAGCGTCGGCCGAAGGGGTAGATGAACAGGATCATCAGGGCGCCCCAGAAGCCGTAGTGCAGGGCGCCGGACAGGCCGTACTTGTAGCCGGAGCTGGCTGCGGCGTAGAACGAGGCGGCCCAGATCCAGGTGGCGGTCATGCTGGCCGCCGACACGCCGAAGCCGACCGAGTTGTTGGAAACCATGTAGCTGTCGACGTTTTCCTGCCTGCGGCCGATGCGCAGCGAGACCAGGAAAGTCAGACCGTAGAAGCACAGCAAGAGCAAGAGCGAGGTGGTGAGGGATAGCTGAAACAACTCCATCTCCTTTTTTTTATTGCCGCAGGCGTCGCTGGCACGACGCGAGGCCGCATGGGCGGCATGGCGTTATAGGCAACCCGAGTCACTGCGCGAAGGCAGGCATTGGCGAGCTTGGGCTCGAGGGCTGCGAGCAGAAAAGGCAGGCGGGATCACCAGGCTGTGATCCGGAACACTCACGGGCATCTCCGGAGAAAATGCCGTGATCCTGCAACGATTCCAGGGCATTTCCTGGGGCGAAGGGCGTTGCATCGATGGCTGGAGCTGATGCAACAGGTGGCGAAGTCTACCATCCCGGTCGGAAAAATGGGGACCTGGGTCAGGATTCGCCACACAAGGCAAGAGGGCGCGAACGGTTTCGGGCCGCTCGCGCAGGGGCCGCAAAGAGGCAAGTGTGCGCGCTGCGTCACGTTTCGCTGTCTATTCTCCCTTAGGTACGCTCCCTGTCAGCCACGGGAGCGGCCGCCTTTTCTTGCCGCAGCCGAGGCCGGGGCGTATCGGCATTTGCAGGCATGGCGGCCACAGTCATTACAACTACAAAGAGGAACCGCCATGGCTGCCGCGTCCCTTTACCCCGTGTCCCCCGAGCAGATCGCTCGGACCCTGACCGACGAAGCTGCCTACAAGGCGATGTATCAGCAGTCGGTCGTCAACCCCGATGGCTTCTGGCGCGAGCAGGCCAGTCGCCTGGACTGGATGAAGCCCTTCACCCGCGTCAAGCAGACTTCCTTCGATGACCACCACGTGGACATCAAGTGGTTCGCCGACGGCACCCTGAACGTCGCGGCCAACTGCCTGGACCGTCACCTGGCCGAGCGTGGCGATCAGGTGGCGATCATCTGGGAAGGCGACGAGCCCGACCAGTTCCGGCATATCACCTATCGCGAGCTGTACGAGCAGGTGAACCGTTTTGCCAACGCCCTGCGCGGCCAGGATGTGCACCGCGGCGATCTGGTGACCATCTACATGCCGATGATCCCCGAAGCGGCGGTGGCCATGCTGGCCTGCGCGCGGATCGGCGCGGTGCACTCGGTGGTGTTTGGCGGCTTCTCCCCGGAGGCGCTGGCCGGGCGCATCAGCGACTGCGGCTCCAAGGTGGTGATCACCGCCGACGAGGCCGTGCGCGGCGGCAAGCGCATTCCGCTCAAGGCCAACGTGGACGAGGCGCTGACCCATCCGGAAACCGCCTCGGTCAAGCGGGTGATCGTGGTGCGCCGCACCGGGGCGGACATCGCCTGGCATCGGCACCGCGACGTCTGGTACGAGGACCTGATGCAGGTGGCCGGGGAATACTGCGAGCCCAAGGAGATGTCTGCCGAGGACCCGCTGTTCGTCCTCTATACCTCCGGCTCCACCGGCAAGCCCAAGGGCATCATGCACACCAGCGGCGGCTACCTGCTGTTCGCCGCCCTGACCCATGAGCGGGTGTTCGACTACCGGCCCGGCGAGGTGTTCTGGTGCACCGCCGACATCGGCTGGGTCACCGGGCACAGCTACCTGATCTACGGGCCGCTGGCCAACGGCGCCACCAGCCTGATGTACGAGGGGGTGCCCAACTATCCGGACATCACCCGGGTGGCGAAGATCATCGACAAGCACAAGGTCAACATCCTCTACACCGCGCCCACCGCGATCCGCGCGCTGATGGCCCAGGGGCGCGCGGTGATGGAAGGCGCCGACGGCTCCAGCCTGCGCCTGCTCGGCTCGGTGGGCGAACCCATCAACCCCGAGGCCTGGCACTGGTATTACGAAACCATCGGCGGCTCGCGCTGCCCCATCGTCGACACCTGGTGGCAGACCGAGACGGGCGGCATCCTCATCTCGCCGCTGCCCGGCGCCATCGCCCTCAAGCCCGGCTCGGCGACCCGGCCCTTCTTCGGCGTGGTGCCCGGCATCGTCGACAACCAGGGCAATCTCCTGGAGGGACCGGCCGAGGGCAACCTGGTGATCCTCGACTCCTGGCCCGGCCAGGCGCGCACCATCTTCGGTGACCATGACCGCTTCGTGGACACCTACTTCAAGACCTACAAGGGCATGTACTTCACCGGCGACGGCGCGCGGCGCGACGAGGATGGCTACTACTGGATCACCGGCCGGGTGGACGACGTGCTGAACGTTTCCGGACACCGCCTGGGCACCGCCGAGATCGAGAGTGCCCTGGTGGCCCATCCCAAGGTGGCGGAAGCGGCGGCGGTGGGCGTGCCCCATGAGATCAAGGGGCAGGGCATCCATGTGTACATCACTCTGATGGCCGGCCTGGAAGGCAGCGAGGCGCTGCGCCAGGAGCTCTGCCAGTGGGTGCGCCACGAGATCGGGCCGATCGCCGTGCCGGATGTCATCCAGTGGGCGACGGGTCTGCCCAAGACCCGCTCGGGCAAGATCATGCGCCGCATCCTGCGCAAGATCGCCACCGACGAGTACGAGAACCTGGGCGACATTTCCACCCTGGCCGATCCCTCGGTGGTCCAGCAACTGGTGGAGCAGCGGCGCAAGCAGATCGAGGCCTGAGCCAGGGCGCGTTCTGCGCGGGGGAGGTAGGAATTGGCGGGGCGGGCCACTAGAATGGTCCTCTTTTCACCCCCGGCCGCAGGACGCGTCCGCTTCTGGACTACAGCCAGCCGCAATGAATGCCCCCACCATCGGTTTCCTTGTCTGGCCCGGCACCCGGGCCATCACCCTGGCCCTGGCCGAAGAAGCCCTGCGCGTGGCGCGGCGCCTGCACGCCGAGGCAGCCTATGACCTGCAGTTCTTCCGGGTCGAGGCGCAGTCGGACGACGAAACCTGGCAACTGCCGGGCACGCCCTGGGATGAACGCCTGGAGGGCGTGAGCCGACTGTTTCTGCTGGCCGACGAGCCACCCCGGGAGATTGCCCCGGCGCTGGCCGCCACCCTGCGCCAGCTGGCCCGGCAGGGCTGCACGCTGGTGGGTCTGTCCGCCGGGGTCTATCCGCTGGCCATGCTGGGGCTGCTGGACGGCTACCGCTGCTCGGTGCATTGGCGCTGGCAGGACGATTTCAGCGAGCGGTTCCCCAAGGTCATCGCCACCAATCATCTGTTCGAATGGGACCGCGACCGCCTCAGCGCTTGCGGCGGCATGGCGGTGCTGGACCTGCTGCTGGCCATGCTCGGCCGTGATCATGGCGCCGAACTGGCCGGGGCGGTCAGCGAGGAACTGGTGGTCGAGCGCATCCGCGAGGGCAACGAGCGCCAGCGGGTGCCGCTGCAGAACCGCCTGGGCGCCAGCCATCCCAAGCTGACCCAGGCGGTGATGCTGATGGAGGCCAACATCGAGGAGCCGCTGACCACCGACGAGATCGCCCAGCATGTGTGCGTCTCGCGCCGGCAGCTGGAGCGGATCTTCAAGCAGTACCTGAACCGGGTGCCCAGCCAGTACTACCTGGAGCTGCGCCTGAACAAGGCCCGCCAGATGCTGCTGCAGACCAGCAAGTCGATCATCCAGATCGGCCTGTCCTGCGGGTTTTCCTCGGGTCCGCATTTCTCCAGCGCCTATCGCAACTTCTTCGGCACTACCCCGCGGGAGGACCGCAACCAGCACCGCGCGGGAAACCAGGAGTCCACGGGAAATGGCGAGCCGACTGAAAATTAGCGTGGCAGGCTTTCACCCGCCGCTGCAGCGTATAAACTGCGCTTCCCGGTCCCGCCAGGTCCGGGAAGCGCAAGCTTTCACCCTCCCTCAGATCGCCAGACATGGCAGGAGATGCTTCGATGTCCGCTAAGCCCGCGCCGATCCAGCGCGCCGATTTCGATCAGTTCATGGTTCCCAACTACGCTCCCGCGCCCTTCATTCCGGTGCGCGGCCTGGGCTCGCGAGTATGGGATCAGAACGGTCGAGAACTGGTGGACTTCGCCGGCGGCATCGCGGTCAACGCCCTGGGCCACTGCCATCCGCGTCTGGTGGAGGCGCTGACCGAGCAGGCCGGCAAGCTCTGGCACATTTCCAACGTGTTCACCAACGAGCCGGCGCTGCGCCTGGCCAAGCGTCTGGTGGATGCCACCTTTGCCGAGCGCGTGTTCTTCTGCAACTCCGGCGCCGAGGCCAACGAGGCGGCCTTCAAGCTGGCGCGCCGGGTGGCCCACGACCGTTTCGGGCCGCAGAAGCACGACATCATCGCCGCCCACAACAGTTTCCACGGCCGTACCTTCTTCACCGTGAGCGTGGCCGGCCAGCCGAAGTATTCCGACGGCTTCGGGCCCCGGCCCGAGGGCATCACCCATGTGGCCTACAACGACCTGGCGGCCCTGGAGGCGGTCATCTCCGAGCGCACCTGCGCCGTGGTGCTCGAGCCCATCCAGGGCGAGAGCGGCATACGCCCCGCCGAGCAGGCCTACCTGGAAGGCGTGCGCGCGCTGTGTGACAAGCACAATGCGCTGCTGATCTTCGACGAGGTGCAGACCGGTGTGGGCCGTACCGGCGACCTGTACGCCTACATGCACCACGGCGTGGTGCCGGACATCCTGACCAGCGCCAAGGGCATCGGCGGCGGCTTCCCGCTGGCCGCGATGCTGACCACCACC
>DATGNS010000152.1:0-6221 GCA_035306625.1 Pseudomonas sp.
GCGGAGAACTGCACGCGGGTCTTGCGGCCCAGGAACAGGATGGTCAGCAGCTTGCGCAGCCGACCGGTGACCGCCCAGCTGTCGGCGAACAGCAGTTTCCAGGGGCTGGTCTCGCGGGCCGGCGACTGACCCCAGAACACGCTGACCGGCACGATCTGCGCCTCGGCCAGGGCATCCTGGCTGACCAGGGTGACCAGGCGGGTGAGGGTAGGCGCGATCACCGGCTTGCTGCGCCGGCCCAGCCAGCGCGAGGGTGCATCCAGGAAGAAACAGGCCTGGGGTTCCTGGTGGCCTTCCATGGACACCTGCGCCAGCGGACGCGGCAGGGCGTTCTTGCGGCACTCCTGCTCGACCACCATCAGGTCGCTCAGGGACGGGGTCTGCAGCACATAGATGACCGGCTTGCTGCGGTCGAGATCCAATGCCATGGCGGACTGGCCGATGGTTTCGGAACGCACCCAGATGTACATCAGACGGCGCAGGGCGCCAGCCACCAGGCGGCGAAAGGGTAGGCGGGTCATACGGCTTACAAGTCAAACGAGCAATTGCTCGGGAGGCGCTAGTGTGCCCCAGAGCGTAACGGCGGGAAAGCGTAAAACGCTGAAACGCAATGACCTTTGACAGTTGGCGGGAAGGTAAATGGCGTCTTGCCAGTGTCGGCGAGCTGCTTCTATATTCCGGCGTCGTTTGCAGGCAAGGTGCCTGGCGCGTGCGGCCGGCACCGAGACAGAGATTAAGGAAAGCCATGATCGAACTGCGCCATCTGACCAAACGATTCGACAGGCACACGGCGGTCGACGATCTGTCCCTGACCGTCGCACCCGGTGAGGTGCTGGGCTTCCTCGGGCCGAACGGCGCCGGCAAGTCCACCACCATGAAGATGATCACCGGATTCCTTGCCCCCACCTCCGGCACCGCGCTGATCCAGGGCTTCGACATCCGCACCCGGACCCGCCAGGCCCAGCGCCTGATCGGCTACCTGCCGGAGGGCGCGCCCTGCTACGAGGACATGCGCGTCGCTCCTTTCCTGAATTTCATCGCCGAAGTGCGCGGCTATCGCGGTGACGAGAAGCGCCGGCGCGTGGCCCGCGTGGTCGAGCAGCTGGAGCTGGGCCGTGTGCTCGGCCAGACCATCGACACCCTGTCCAAGGGCTTCAAGCGCCGGGTCGGCCTGGCCCAGGCGATCCTTCACGATCCGCAGGTGCTGATCCTCGACGAGCCCACCGACGGCCTGGACCCCAACCAGAAGCACCAGGTGCGCGAACTGATCCGCGGGCTGGCCAGGGACAAGATCGTCATCATCTCCACCCACATCCTCGAGGAGGTCGGCGCGCTCTGTTCCCGGGCGGCGATCATCGCCAACGGCCGGCTGGTGGCCGATGACACGCCGCTGGCTCTGGAGCGTCGTTCCCGCTACCACCAGGCGGTGACCCTGGTCAGCGACCAGGCGCTGGATCGCGAGGCGCTGTGCGCCCTGCCGGGGGTGGCCGGCGTGGAGAGCAACGAGCAGGAGCACAGCCTGACGCTGCTGGCCGAGCCGGGGCAGGTGATCTACCCGCAGGTCAGCGAGCTGATCCGCGCCCGCGGCTGGAATGTGCGCGAGCTGGCCGTGGAGCGCGGGCGGCTGGATGAGGTGTTCCGCAACCTGACCCGGGGAGAAGCCGCATGAAGCAGTTGTGGGTGGTCTTCAAGCGTGAACTGGCCAGCTACTTTGCCACGCCGCTGGCCTATGTGTTTCTGGTGATCTTCCTGGTGCTTTCCGGGGTGTTCACCTTCTACCTGGGCGGCTTCTACGAGCGCAACCAGGCCGATCTCGACGTGTTCTTCGGTTTCCACCCCTGGCTGTACCTGTTCCTGGTGCCGGCCATTGCCATGCGTCTGTGGGCCGAGGAGCGCAAGTCGGGGACCATCGAACTGCTGATGACCCTGCCGATCAGCCATGGCGAGGCGGTGGCCGGCAAGTTCCTGGCCGCCTGGGTGTTCGCCGGGCTGGCGCTGCTGCTCACCTTCCCCATGGTGCTGACCGTGAACTACCTGGGCGAGCCGGACAACGGGGCGATCCTCACCGGCTACCTGGGCAGCTGGCTGATGGCCGGCAGCTACCTGGCGGTGGGCTCCTGCATGTCCGCCCTGGCGCGCAACCAGGTGATCGCCTTCATCCTGGCGGTCAGCGTCTGCTTCCTGTTCATCGTCAGCGGCTTCCCCATGGTGCTGGACCTGTTCAGCCTCTGGGCGCCGCAGGGACTGGTCGACGCCGTGGCCTCGCTGAGCTTCCTGGTGCGTTTCGATGCCATCAGCAAGGGCGTCATCGACCTGCGTGACCTGCTGTACTTCCTCAGCTTCATCGTGGCCTGGCTGGCCGCGACGGCAGTGGTGATCGATCTGAAGAAGGCGGACTGACCATGAAACGCATCCTGTATTCCGGAGTCGGGCTGCTGCTCATTGCCGTGGCCTTCCTGATCTTCAACGGCCTGTCCGGCGCGCTGCTGACCAATGCCCGCCTGGACCTGACCGAACAGAAGCTCTACACCCTGTCGCCGGGCACCCGGCAGATCCTCGCCTCCCTCGAGGAGCCGCTGACCCTGCGGCTGTTCTATTCCGACCAGGCCACCGGCGAGCTGCCGGCGCTGCGCAACCAGGCGCGGCGGGTGGAGGAGCTGCTGCGTACCTATGTGCGCGCCGCCGACGGCAAGCTGAGCCTGCAGGTGATCGACCCGCAGCCCTTCTCCGAGGAGGAGGACCAGGCCGCCGAGGCCGGGCTGCAGGCGGTGCCCCTCAACACCACCGGCGCCCAGGTGTACTTCGGCCTGGTGGCCAGCAACGCCCGGGGTGATCGCCGGGTCATCCCGTTCTTCCCCATGGATCGCGAGGAGTTTCGCGAGTACGAGATCAGCCGGCTGATCCATGGCCTGGTGCAGCCGGAGCTGCCGGTGGTGGGAGTGCTCTCGGCGCTGCCGCTCAACGGCGGCTTCGACATGCTGGCGCGCCAGCCCACCGCGCCCTACATGCTCATGGAGGAGATCCGCCAGCTGTTCCGCATCGAAAGCCTGCAGAGTGACCTGGACGAGATTCCCGAGCATGTCTCGGTGCTGATGCTGGTGCATCCCAAACAGCTCACGGAGCAGACCCTGTACGCCATCGACCAGTTCGTGCTGCGCGGCGGCAAGCTGCTGGTCTTCATCGATCCCTACAGCGAGGCGGACACCGGCGACGGCTTCCCCCTCGACAGCATCGACCGGGCCTCCGGACTGGAGCCGCTGCTGGCTGCCTGGGGCGTGCGCATGGTGCCCGACAAGGTGCTGGCCGACGCCGGCTACGGCATGACCGTGAGCATGGGCCAGGGCCGTCCGGTGCGCCACCCGGCCTGGGTCAGCCTGCCGGCCGAGGCCCTGGATCAGCAGGATGTGGTCACCGCGGACCTGGAAGTGGTGAACCTGGCCAGCGCCGGCTTGCTGGAACCGCTCGAACAGGCCACCACCCGCTTCACGCCGCTGCTGCACAGCTCGCCCCTGAACATGCCGATGGATGCCCAGCGCCTGGGCGTGCTCAACAACCCCGAGGACCTGCTGCGCGAGCTGCGCCCCGATGGCCAGCGCAAGGTGCTGGCGGCGCGCATCGAAGGCCCGGCCCGCAGCGCCTATCCGGAGGGCATCGAGGGCCGCAAGGACGGCCTGAGCGAGGCCGAACGCATCGACGTGATCCTGGTGGCGGACACCGATCTGCTCAGCGACCACCTGTGGGTGCAGGTGCAGCGCTTCTTCGGCCAGCGTCTGCCGCAGCCGTTCGCCGACAACGCCGGTTTCGTGATCAACGCGCTGGACAACCTCACCGGCTCCCAGGCCTTGATCAGCGTGCGTTCGCGCGGCCGCTTCCAGCGCCCCTTCGAGGTGGTCCAGGACCTGCAGCGCCAGGCGGAGACCCGTTTCCTGGAGCAGGAGCAGCGGCTGCAGCAGCGCCTGGCGGAAACCGAGCGGCAACTGGCGGAGCTGCAGCAGCCCGGCGAGGACGGCCAGCTGGAGCTGACCGAGGAACAGGAGGCAGCGGTGCGCGGCTTCCTGGAGGAAAAGCTGCGCATTCGCAAGGCGCTGCGCGAGGTGAACTATCAGCTCAATGCCGATATCGAGGCGCTGGGTCGTACCCTCAAGCTGTTCAACATCGCGCTGGTGCCCCTGCTGCTGACCTTGGGAGCCCTGGGGCTGTGGCTGTGGCGCCGTCGGCGCGCCTAGTGCTAGTGGCAAGCTGCCTGGAGGGCCGAAGGGTGTTCCGGGCAGCCCGCCAGGTGGAATATGCGGTGTATCGTCACAGCCCGCGTCCCGAACACGGGACTGAAGCCGAGCCTGGAGGCGCTGCCGAAGCCCCGTCGCGCCTGGCTTGCCCGACCCGTCAGGGAGCACGCCGTTGTTGGCAACGCGGCCCGAACGCCTGCCGAGCATAGCCGTCTGTGAAGCACATCACACTCTGACCAATCGTCGTACTGGCTAAAGGCTATTTTCTGTGCGGATGGTTTCTTTATACTGCCTTGGCGTTTCGTCCGGAATCGTGATCTCAGTGGGGAGCTGAGTTCCCGGCACGCCGCGCACAGGCCGCCCCGATGGAGTACGGGCGGCACTACTAATAAAAATTGCAAGTTGGAGATGTGGTTAAGATGGCTACTCGTGAAATGGGCACCGTGAAGTGGTTCAACGATGCCAAGGGCTATGGCTTCATTCAGCGTGAGGGCGGCGCTGATGTGTTTGTCCACTACCGTGCCATTCGTGGCGAGGGACACCGCACCCTGACCGAGGGACAGAAGGTGGAATTCGCCGTCATCCAGGGCCAGAAAGGCCTGCAGGCCGAAGACGTTGCCGCACTCTGACTGATAGGGCCCACTCCTGATGGAGTGGGCCTTTTTCATTCAGGCAACGATTCCATCAACGGGCAGGCCGTTCCCCGTGAACGGCCGATCCGTCAGCCCGTGCGCCAGACGATTTCCTCCACGCCCCTGTCGCTGACCTTCAGCCAGCGATCGGCGTCCTCTTCCCCCTGATCCTCATCCCAGCTTCCCGGCGAGCAGCGCACCTCCACGCCCAGCGCGGCGTGGGCGGCCCGGGCGCAGGCCAGATCGTCCTCCCAGGGCGTGTCGGCGCTTTCCAGATAGAGGCTGTGCCACTTGCCCACCGCCTGGGGCAGCCAGGTCACCGGCACCGCGCCGCTGTGGCACTTGAAGGTCTGGCCCTTGCGCTGCCAAGGGGTGCAGGGGCCGATGGCCTGTGCCAGCCAGGCGCTCACGGCCTGCTGGTCGACGTCCTTGAGATAGATCTCGATGTCCGGTTGGCGCATGTGCGGGCAATCCTGATGACGAACGGAAGGTGGGCGGAGTGTACCTGTGTCCGTGAAACTGTAGGAGCGGCTGTAGGGGCGGCTTCAGCGCGATCAAGCGGGGCCGGCATCATCGCGGCCGAAGCCGCTCCTGCTGTCAGGTGCGGGTGATCCAGTCATAGCGGATCGACACCGTCACCTCCAGCGGCTTGTCCACCACCGCGGCGCGGCGTTCGGCGGTGGCGCGCCAGCCGTGGGGCGTCATGGCCAGCAGGTCGGCGCGCGCCTGGGCCTCGTCCAGCCTGAGGCGGTACTCCAGGGTTTCCGTGTGGGCCAGGGCCATGCCGTCCGGAACCTGCGTCAGGTGCTTGGCATCGTCGTAGGGCCGCACCTCGTCATACAGGCGGGCGCGCAGCTCCAGCAGGTGGTCGCGGGTCGGGCCCATGCGCAGCAGGCCGCCACCGGGGGCAAGCAGGCGCCGGGCCTCCAGCCAGTCCAGCGGACTGAACACGCTGGCCAGCAGGTTGCAGCTTTCGTCGGCCAGCGGCACGCGGGCCATGCTGGCCACCATCCAGGTCAGCTGCGGCGCGCGGCGGCAGGCGCGCTTGACCGCCTCGCGGGAGATGTCCAGGGCATAGCCATCGGCTTGCGGCAGTCGCTCGGCGATCCGGCCGGTGTAGTAGCCCTCGCCACAGCCGATATCCAGCCAGCGTTCGGGGGCGTAGCCGGCGGCCAGTTCCGCCAGGCGCTGGGCCAGCGGGGCATAGTGACCGCCATCCAGAAAGCGCCGGCGCGCCTCCACCATGGCCTGGTTGTCGCCCGGGTCACGGCTCTTCTTGTGCTGCACCGGCAAGAGGTTCAGGTAGCCCTGGCGGGCGCGGTCGAAGCGGTGGCCGGTGGCGCAGGCGACGCCATTCTCCACG
>DATGNS010000153.1:0-10374 GCA_035306625.1 Pseudomonas sp.
GAGCCGTGGCAAGAGCGGAAAGCAGATCATCTGCGCGGCGATGCGCAAGCTGCTGCATATCGCCTACGGGGTGCTCAAATCCGGTCGGCCCTTCGACCCCGAACTGGCGCTTGCTCGGTAAGGGGCAAGACGGTATCTACACGCCGATGCGCACGAACCGTAGGGCGGTCGGCGTTTTTCCCGGCCGCCGATGGCGGACTGCACCGATGCTCCGTCCGGTGGCCAACGCGTGGCGTTGACCACCCTGCACGCCGATGCGCACGAACCGTAGGGCGGTCGGCGTTTTTCCGGCCGCCGATCGGTGTGCACCGAAGCTCCGTCCGGTGGCCAACGCGGAGCGTTGTCCACCCTACAGCCGATCCGGCGCTCGTCTGGACGTAGGAATCGTAGGGCGGTCGGCGTTATTCCGGCCGCCGATTACGGTGTGCACCGAAGCTCCGTCCGGTGGACAACGCGTTCGCGTTGTCCACCCTACAAGCCCGATCCGGCGCCCGTCTGGACGCAGGAATCATAGGGCGGTCGGCGTTTTTCCGGCCGCCGATTACGGTGTGCATCGAAGCTCCGTCCGGTGGCCAACGCGTTCGCGTTGTCCACCCTACAAGCCCGATCCGGCGCTCGTCTGGACGCAGGAATCGTAGGGCGGTCGGCGTTTTTCCGGCCGCCGATTGCGGTGTGCAACGACGCATCGTCCGGCGGCCAACGCAAGGCGTTGCCCGCCCTACCGATCCGAGCCGCCGTCGGCTGGCAAGGGGTCGCGGCGGTCCATCCCTTGCGCCTCCCAAAGCATCTGGAACACGCCGCCGTTGCGGCGCAGTTCGTCCGGGGCACCGTCCTCCACCAGCTCGCCGTCCTGCAGCACCAGGATGCGGTCGAAGCGCGCCACGGTGGACAGCCGGTGGGCCACGGCGAGCACGGTGCGGCCCTGCATCAGGTCGTCGAGGGCCAGCTGGATCTGGGCTTCGGATTCGGAGTCCAGCGCCGAGGTGGCCTCGTCGAGGATGAGGATGGGGGCGTTCTTGAGGAAGGCGCGGGCGATGCCCAGGCGCTGGCGCTGGCCGCCGGAAAGCTTACCGCCGCGCTCACCGACCACGGTGCTGTAGCCGTTGGGCAACTTGCGGATGAAATCGTCGCAGAAGGCGTGGCGCGCCGCGTCGAGGATCTGTTCCTCGGTGGCGTCCGGCTGGCCGTAGGCGATGTTCTCGTAGATGGTGCGGTTGAACAGTGCCGGTTCCTGGGGCACCACGGCGATCTGCCGGCGCAGGCTGTCCTGACTGACGGAGCGGATGTCGCGGTCGTCGATGAGAATCACCCCGGTGCGCACGTCGTCCAGCCGCTGCAGCAGCTTGATGAAGGTGGATTTCCCGGCACCCGAGGGGCCGACGATGCCGACCCGCTGCCCCGCCGGGATGTCCACGAACAGGTGCCTGAGGGCGCTGCGGCCATCGGCGTACACATAGCTGACGTCGATGAACTGGATGTGGCCCTGGGGCTTGTCGAGCTTTTCCGGCACGTCGGGCAGGGCATGGGGCTGGACGATGATGCGCAGGGTTTCGGAGATGACTCCCAGTTGCTGTGAGGTGTCCACCAGGGCCAGCGCCAGGTCCCGGGAACCGTGCAGGATGCGGAAGGTCAGCGCGCTGACCATCACCACGTCGCCGGGTGTGATCTGCCCCTGCTGCCATTGCGAGATGGCCCAGCCCAGCATGCCGCCGGCGATCACCGACAGGCAGATGTCGTGGAAGACGCGGGCGTTTTCCAGGTAGGTCCAGCTGTGGCGGTGGGCCTTGGCTTCGCGACCGATGGCCTCCTCCAGGCGGCGCCGCTCCCGGTCGCGGGCGGAGAAGGCCTTGATCGACCAGACGTTGGAGACCATGTCGACGATCTCGCCGCCGACCCGCGCCGACTGGGCGGCGTATTCGATATGCCGGCTGCGTCCGCGCACGCCCATCATCGTGATCAGGGTGGCGACGATGAACACCCCGACGATCAGCGCGAAGCCCATCACCAGCTGCACCGTGAACAGCACTATGACCGCGCCGACGAAGTCGATGCACGGCGGGATGATCTTCCAGGCCAGCCCGCCGTAGATGCCGCCGGCCGCGCCGCCCGCCGAGGAGATGCGGTTGGCCAGCGCCCCGGCGAAATGCTGGGAGAAGTAGCGCATCGGGTGGCCGGTGAGGTGGTTGAACAGGTCGATGCGCAGGTCCGCGCAACTGCTCACCACGGTGCGGCAGCCCAGGTAGCCGGCCGAACGCCAGAACAGGTTCTCCACCACGATCAGGAAGATGAACAGGGCGAAGGGAAACCAGACATTGCCGGCCTCGCGGCCCATGGCCATGGCGTCCACCAGCAGCTTCATGCCGTACTGCACGGCCACCGCGCAGGCGGCGGCGCTGACGATCAGCGCGGTCAGGCCGCCGAAGTGCCAGGGACGCTTGCGCACATAGCGCCACAGGAACGGCACGGGCCGGTTCGGCAACGCTGTGTCACTGCCCTGCTTGCTCATGGGGATCGCCCCGCCGTGACCAGGGGTGAGGCAAAGCGCACCTGCAGCTCACGCATGGCGACATGCAGCGGATGGAACGGCGCGCGAGTGCCCTCGTTGTCGGCATAGCCGAAGGCGCCGGTGGCGCAATACCGGTCGTCGTTCCAGCCGGGGTAGTCGAGCATCGGATACCAGCACACTCCCTCGATCGGCATGCCGCGCTGCAGCGCCAGGGCCAGCTGGTCGCTGACGTAGCGCAGCCAGGGCACACGCTTCTCGAACTCGCCCCCGGTCTCGGCGATCAGGATGGGCCGCCGGTAGCGCTCGTACACCTCCGCCAGCATGCCCACCAGCGGCCGGTAGCGGGGGTCGTCCATCTCGATCTTGGTGCCGTCCAGGTACCACTGGTTCTGCGGGTAGAAGTTCAGGCCCATGATGTCCAGGTACTCCTCGCGCCCGCCCAGGCTGGGCCAGCGCCGCCCGGTAAGCAGGTCCCAGGCGTCGAACTGGGACAGGCGGTAGGCTTCGGCGGCCTCGATCTCGTCCGCGCGGTGGGTGCGGGCGATGACGTTGATCAGCGGGTCGCACTGCACGAAGCGAGCCTGCGGCGTGACGGCGCGGATCGCCTCGATGGCGGCGATGCTGGCGCGCACCAGCTGCTGCTTGAGCTCGTCACCCCTTCCCCGAGCGCAGGGGTTGAAATAGGCCTCCGCCCCGCCCGCCCAGCTCCAGAAGGAGATCTCGTTGATGGGCGAGTAGAACGGCGTGTCGACGCCCTCGTCCTTCATCAGTTGGGCGACAGCGCTGGCGTAGCGGGCGAAGCGCTCGACGAACGCGGGGCGCCAGATGTCGATGTCGTCCGGGTAGCCGTAGTGGCACAGATCCCAGATCACCTGCAGGTTGCAGCGTTGCGCCGCGTGCAGCATGGGCAGGAAGCTGCTCCAGTCGTATCGGCCGGGCTGGCGCTCTATCAGGTGCCAGCGCAGCCCGTCGCGGGCGCAGCGGATGCCCAGCGGCGCCAGCAGCCGGTAGTCCTGCTCGGCGAAGCGCGCGTGACCGGTGGACTCCAGAAGGTCCAGCCGGCGGCCGTCGTTGCGCCGGTGGCTCGAGCATTCGTAGCCCGCCATCAGGAAGCTGGCGAAGAGTCGGGCCATGGCCGTGTTCTCCGCCGCCTCAGCCCGGCTCGATTTCATGGGTGATTCCCGCGTCCTGGGCGATGCGCTGGTAGAGGGCCAGCGCCTGCCCGACCACCTGGTCCATGTTGTAGTACTTGTAGGTGCCCAGCCGGCCGAGGAAGGTGACACCCGGCGTCTGGTCGGCCAGCGCCTTGTAGCGCCGGTACAGCTCGGCGTTCTCCGGACGGGGCACCGGATAGTAGGGATCACCGTCGGCGCAGGGGTATTCGTAGCTGATGCTGGTGCGCGGGTGCTGCTGGCCGGTGAGGTGCTTGTACTCGGTGATGCGGGTGTAAGGCACCTGCGGGTCCGGGTAGTTGACCACCGCCACCGGCTGGAACTGCGGCTGGTCGAGGGTCCTGTGTTCGAAGCGCAGGGAACGGTACGGCAGACGGCCGAAGCAGTAGTCGAAGAACTCGTCGATCGGCCCGCAGTAGACCAGATGCCGGTAGGCCACGCGCCCGCGCACCGCCTTGAAGTCGGTGCCCAGCAGCAGGTCGATGCGCGGATGATCCAGCATGCGCTCGAACAGCCTCGTGTAGCCGTGCAGCGGCATCATCTGGAAGCTGTCGGTGAAGTAGCGATCGTCCTGGTTGGTGCGCGTGGGCACCCGCGAGGTCACCGACTTGTCCAGCTCGGCGGGGTCCAGCCCCCACTGCTTGCGGGTATAGCCGCGGAAGAACTTCTCGTAGAGCTCGCGACCGATCTGGTTGACGACCACGTCCTCGGAGGTATGGATGACCTCCACCGGCTCGGCCCGCGCGGCCAGGAACGCCTCGGCTTCTTCCTCGCTCATGGACAGGCCGAACAGGGTGTTGAGGGTGGTCAGGTTGATGGGAATGGGCACCAGGTGCCCGTCCACCCGCGCCAGCACCCGGTGCTCGTAGGGCCGCCACTCGGTGAAGCGCGACAGGTAGTCGACGATGCGCTGGGCATTGGTGTGGAAGATGTGCGGACCGTAGCGATGCACCAGCACGCCGGACTCGTCCAGGTGGTCGTAGGCGTTACCGCCGATGTGGTCACGGCGGTCCACCACCAGCACCTGCCTGCCCAGGCCCGCCGCCAGGCGCTCGGCCAGCACGCTGCCGGCAAAGCCGGCGCCGACGATGAGGTAGTCGTAGGCGGGCGTGGCGCTGGCCGCCTCCAGGCTCACCGCAGGCATTCGATGTGCTCCCGGATGGCGGCGCAGGTCTTGTCCCAGGACATGCCATCCAGGGCCTTGTCGGCGCGCAGCCGCACCACCCGCGGGTCCATCCGCAGGGCGGCTTCGACGGCTCTGATGAAGGCCGTCGGCGTGTCGGCGATGCGCACCACCCCGCTCTCGCCATAGGCATTGACCACATCGCGAATGGGCGTGGAGACCACCGGCCGGCCGCCGGCCAGGTATTCGGGCGTCTTGGTGGGGCTGATGAAGCGGGTCGATTCGTTGAGGGCGAAGGGCATCAGCGCCACGTCCCAGCCCGCCAGGTAGGCCGGCAGTTCCTGGTACTGCTTCGGCCCCAGGTAGTGGATGTTGGGCAGGCGCGGCAGCGTCTCCGGGTCGATCTTGACCACCGGCCCTACCAGCACCAGTTGCCAGTCCGGCCGCCGGGTGGCCAGCTCGCGCACCAGGTCGATGTCGAAGCGTTCGTCGATGACCCCGAAGAAGCCCAGGCGCGGGCGACCGATGCCGGCCTGGTCCGCCGGCTCGGGCAGGCCGCTGCGCGCCGTGGCGAAGTGCGCCACATCGACACTGCTGGGCATGGCGTGGATGTTGGCGTGGTGACGCTGCTTGGCTTCCCAGAGGCTGAAGCCGCCGGTGAACACCACATCGGCCTTGGCCAGCAGACGCCGCTCCATATCCACCAGCGCCGGCGGCGCGTGACGGAACGCCGAAAGCTCGTCCATGCAGTCGAAGACCACCACCCGGCCCTGCAGATGGCCGGTGAAGGCCAGGCTCATGGGAGTGAGGTACCAGAGCAGCAGCTCGTCCGATTTCTGACTGGCCAGGTGGGCATCCAGCAGCTCGCGCTGGGCCCGGATGGCCTGGCTCTCGCCCATGCCCACCGGCAGCCTGGGCACCAGGATGGTCACGCCCTGCACCGCCGGATGAATGGCCAGGCGGGGCGCCTCCTGGCCGTCGAAAATGGGTTCCTCGAAGAACAGCACCTCGTAGTGCTCGGCCAAACGCGACATCAGGTGCTGGGGTCGCTGGTAGACGAACCCCCAGCGCAGATGGGACAGGCACAGCAGCGTTGGCCGTGGTCGCTCGGCCACGGGCACCAGGTCACTTTTCAACTGGCCAAGGCGGTACGGCTCGAGCTGTTCTTCTCGGTTCATGCGGGCTTCCTTCTGTTGGCATCGATCAGGAGAGCCGGCTGTTTCCAGGCTCGGGGCACGCTTGGCCGCATGCCCTACGAGGCCTGCAGATACCGCCAGCCAGCCTTGCTTGGAGGAAGCCATTTCGCAGACCGTTCAAGGCCGCGCGATGAACTGCATCGGCAGCTTGTCTCGCCCGCCGTTTCCTGCGACAACGCGCACCTTTTTCAACCGAACGGGAAACCCCACCATGAGCACCGAACTGCAGATCGAAGACCTCCAGACCGGCGACGGCAAGGCCGTGGTCAAGGGCGCGTTGATCACTGCCCACTACACCGGCTGGCTGGAGGACGGCACCGTCTTCGACTCCTCCGTCCAGAAGGGCCGCCCCTTCCAGTGCGTGATCGGCACCGGGCGGGTCATCAAGGGCTGGGACCTGGGCCTGATGGGCATGCGTGTGGGCGGCAGGCGCAAGCTGTTCGTGCCGGCACACCTGGGCTACGGCGAACGCACCGTCGGGCGCATTCCGGCCAATTCCAACCTGATCTTCGAGATCGAGCTGCTGGAGGTGCTGACCCGCGACGATTGACGGGATTGCGCCCGCGGCACGCCGGGAACTAGGATACGCAACGTATACGATCCGTATACGTTTCATCTAAGGAAGGAACATGGGCATCGTCAAGATTTCCGAAGACATGCATGAGAACCTGCGGCTGGCCAGCGGCGCGCTGAGCCGTTCGATCAACGCCCAGGCCGAACACTGGATGCGCATCGGCATGCTGGCCGAGCTGCATCCGGACCTGGATCACCGCCAGCTGTGCCAGCTGCTGATCCGCGCCGAGCAGGAAGGCGGGCTGGACCTCAGGCGACTGTATCTGGAAGGGACCGCGGCCGCCCTGCCCCCGGCCGCCGCGGCGGGAGGCCAGCGATGAGTCGCCGGGTGCGGTTGCATGGACCGGAGCAGATCGAACAGGCGCGCGAGGCCGGCCGGCTGGCCGCCGAGGTGCTGGCGATGATCGCGCCCCACGTGCGGCCCGGCGTCAGCACCGACGAGCTGGACGCCCTGTGCCACGCGTTCATCGTCCGGGAGCTGCGCGCGGTTCCCGCCAATGTGGGCTACCACGGCTACCCCAGGACGATCCTCACCTCGGTGAACCAGGTGGTGTGCCACGGCATTCCGTCCGGGCAGCGGCTTTGCGATGGCGACATCGTCAACATTGACGTGGCCGTACTCAAGGACGGCTGGTACGGCGACACCAGCCGCATGTTCCTGGTCGGCGAGCCCAGCCCGGAGGCACGCCAGCTGGTGCGCACCACCTACGAGGCCATGTGCGCGGGGATCCGCGCGGTGCGCCCCGGCGCCACGCTGGGCGATGTCGGCCACGCCATCCAGACGGTGGCCGAGCGCGCCGGCTATGGCGTGGTGCGCGAGTACTGCGGACACGGCATCGGCCAGGTCTATCACGACGCGCCGGACGTGCTGCACTTCGGTCGGCCCGGCCTGGGCCTTCGCCTGCAGCCCGGCATGATCTTCACCATCGAGCCTATGCTCAACGCCGGCCGGCGCCAGGTGCTCACCCTGGACGACGGCTGGACGGTGGTGACCCGTGACCGTTCGCTTTCCGCGCAATGGGAGCATATGGTGGCGGTGACCGAAGATGGCTTCGACGTGCTGACCGCCTGGCCGGATGGCTGCGGCGACTATCCTGCACCCTAGAACCGACCGTGCTGGGCCTCGCCCAGGGTCTTTCGTATCGCCTGCTGACGCTGGGAGCGCGCCACATGCTCAAAGCCCTGCCATCGGCCCTGGCCCTGTTCCAGGGCGTCGCCCTGCTGTTGCTGGGCACCGGTCTGCTCAACACCCTGATCACCCTGCGCGGCATGGCCGAGGGCTTCTCGGAAAGCATGCTCGGCCTGCTGATGTCGGGGTATTTCGCCGGCTACCTGCTGGGCTCCTGGGTCACCGCGCCGCTGATCAAGCGCATCGGCCACATCCGCGCCTTCGCCTTCTGCGCCGCCCTGGCCTGCATCATCACCCTGCTGCACGCGATGATCATCAACCCCTGGGTCTGGCTGCTGCTGCGCGTCATGCTCGGCCTGGCCCTGGTGACCCTGTACATGGTCATCGAGAGCTGGCTGAACGCCGAGGCGAGCGGCGAGACCCGCGGGCGCGTGTTCGCCGCCTACATGTTCATCAACCTGGGCGCGCTGACCCTGGCCCAGCAGCTGCTGCAGCTGGGCAGCATCCTCAACTTCGTGCTGTTCGGCCTGGCCGCGATGCTGATCAGCGCCGCCACCCTGCCCATCACCGCGACCCGCCATCCCCAGCCGACCCTGCCCGACGTTCCGGGGGTGAACGTGATGCAGCTGGCGCGCCGCTCGCCCCTGGCGGTGGTGGCCGCCGTGCTGTCCGGCCTGGCGCTGTCCGCCTTCTGGGGCATGGCGCCGGTGTATGCCGGGCAGCGCGGCTTCGAAACGTCGGAAGTGGCCTCGCTGATGAGTCTCACGGTGCTGGGCGGCGCCCTGCTGCAGTGGCCCATCGGGCGCCTGTCCGATCGCTACTATCGCCCGGTGGTGCTGCTCTGGGTCACCGGGCTCGCCGCCCTGGTGTCCCTGATCATGAGCATGCTGCCCGCCGCCACCCCGCTGTGGATCGCCGCCTTCTTCTGGGGCGGGCTGAGCTTTTCCACCTACTCGATCGCGGTTACCCACATGATCGATCGCCTGGCCCCGGAAGACGTGCTGGCCGGCAGCGCGGGCATGCTGGTGCTCAACGGCCTGGGCGCCGCCTTCGGGCCGGTGCTGGCCGGTGCGGTGATGCACTGGCTGGGCGCGCCGGGGCTGCCGCTGTATCACGCGGTCACCCTGGGCTTGCTGGCGGGCTTCACCCTGCTGCGCCTGCACCAGGTTCGCGAGGAGGCCAGACGCCAGGCCCAGCACGTGACCATGATGAATACCTCGCCCACCGTGCTGGAGATGATGCCCGAAGCCCAGGAGGTGGAGCAGGACACCAGTGGCAACCTGTCGGCGCTGCCGGAGGACGAGGGCGCGCCGTCCACGCCGGCGGATGAGACGGAGCCACCGGCACCCAGGCCCGAACCGCCCCACTGACCGACCAGGGTGCCAGCAGACCGAATGATTGGCTGTTCAATTTCCTTCCGCTATCAGCGGTGAATGTTTTATTTCCAACGGAATTTTTCCGCCTGCCGATGGTTCTTAGTGCCGTCTCCCTGGGTAATACCGGGGAGCGCCAAGGAGCGGCTCGCTTTCGCACAGAGGGAGGATCCCCGGCGTGGGCCGCACGCTCTCAGACCATTAGCGGGGCCCATATGGAAAGCATGCCCAAGCAAGACCTTCTGACCCGACTGCAGCTCGACCTCCGACGCCACGGGAGGCGGCGCACGGCCTATGTGCTGGCGATGAAGCTGATCAACAAGCTGTTCCTGTTCCGTGTCCTGCACGGCCTCCACCTGCAAAGGGTCAATCCCGCCTACCTGGACTGCCCGGAGGGCTTCGTCTGCGGTTTTCTCGGCGAGGCCCAGCTGCGCCGCTACGCTCGCGATCCACGCAACGAGCTGGATGACGACTTCCTCGACGAGGCCCTGGCCAAGGGTGATCGCTGCTACGGGATCCTCAGGAACGGGCAACTGGCCGCCTACGGCTGGTATTCGCTGCAACCCAGGCGCATCCATCCCCCGGAGCTGCTGCTGGAATTCGGGCCGAGCCACGTGTACGCCTACAAGAGCCTGACCCTGCCCGAATATCGGGGCCTGCGCCTGAACGCCGTCGGCACCAATCGTGCCCTGCAGTGCTACCAGCGCCTCGGCACGCAGGGCCTGGTCTGCTACGTGGACTCCCACAACATGGATTCGCTGAAGGCCTGCCATCGCCTCGGCTTCCGGCGGTTCGGCTCGATCTGGCTGCTGCGCCTGCTGGGGCGCTACGCGGTCTTCAACTCGCCCGGCTGCGCCCGCTTCGACTTCCGCCTGAAGGAAGCGCCGCCCTGCCTCGACGCCCTGGGCGTGAACGAGGCCTGAACCGGGCTGTCGGATTCCCGAGAGCCCCGCTGTCAGGAGCTGCGGCCATGATCGAGGTGCACATCTACCGCTACCACCCGGAGCGGGACCGGACACCCCGGATGCAGGTCTTCTCCGTGGCGGACGACTTCCGCAGGCGCATGGTGCTGGACGTGCTGGAACACCTGCACGAGCAGGACACCACCCTGGTCTATCGCCGCTCCTGCCGCGAAGGCGTGTGCGGCTCGGACGGCATGAACATCAACGGCAAGAACCGCCTGGCCTGTATCACGCCGGTCGCCGAGGTGCTGGAGGGCGATCGGCTGACCCTGCGCCCGTTGCCGGGCATGCCGGTGATTCGCGATCTGGTGGTGGACCAGAGCCTGTTCTTCCGGCAGTA
>DATGNS010000154.1:0-3932 GCA_035306625.1 Pseudomonas sp.
GGCCACCACCTGGCTGGCGTGGCTGCCCGGTTGCGGCAGGTTGAGGATATGCCCCTTGATCTTGCCGATCACGTGCATCTCGCACGGCTTGCAGTCGAACTTCAGGGTCAGCACCTCGTCGCCGTGCACCAGCTGCATCGGTGCCACCTTGGTGCGCACGCCGGTCACGCCCTTGGCCTGCTTCGGGCACAGGTTGAAGGAAAAACGCAGGCAGTGCTTGGTGATCATCACCGGCACCTCGCCGGTTTCCTCGTGGGCCTCGTAGGCGGCGTCGATCAGCTCCACGCCGTAGCGCTTGTAGAAGGCGCGGGCCTTCTCGTTGTAGACGTTGGCCAGGAAGGTCAGGTGCGATTCCGGATACACCGGCGGCGGCACCGCCACCGGCTTGCGGAAGCCACGCGGGTGCTGCGCGACGCGGGCGGCGGTGAGCGCCTCCACGGTGTCGCGGCGCAGGCCCTTGAGCCGCGAGGCGGGCACGAAGGGCACGAAGGGCGCGTCGATCTTCGTGGCCGTGGCGTGGTAGAGGGTGTTGCCCAGCTGGCCGAGCAGGTCGCGCAGCTGTTCCAGGGCCTGCTCCGGCTTGTTGGCGGTGCTGAACGGGCCGTCCAGCTGGCGGCTGACGCTCACGCCTTCTTCGCTGGTGGCGGTCAGCACCAGACGCTGCTCGCCCAGCTCCGCCTTCCAGGACAGGCCGACGCGCCGCTCGGCGGAGGTCTTCTGCAGGGCCTGCTGCCAGTTGTGGTCCAGGTTGCGGTTCAGCGGATGGTGCGGACGCAGCTGGCGCAGGGCCGCCGGCAGTTCGTTGGGCTCGATGCGGTACTTCCAGCGCGCCTCGCCGTCCTCCTTGAACTGCTCCAGCAGCTCGGCCACGTTGGCGCGAAAGCCCACCACCTCGCGCTTGACCAGCACGTTGAGGCCGTCGCCGTTGGACAGCGGCGTGGTGGTCACGGCGGTGAAGTCCTGCTTGTTTACCTTGAGCACCTCACCCACCGGCAGGCCGGTGAAGGTGGGCGAATCGAAGGCGCCGATGTCTTCCTTGCGGGCGTTGACGAAGTAGTCGGTGCTGCCGCGGTGGAAGGTCTTGTCCGGGTCCGGCACGAAGAAGTGCTCGGTGCGGCCGCTGGAGGCGCGGGCCAGGTCCGGGCGCTCCTCGAGGATCTCGTCCAGGCGCTGGCGGTAATAGGCGGTGATGTTCTTCACGTAGCCCATGTCCTTGTAGCGGCCTTCGATCTTGAAGGAGCGCACGCCGGCGTCGATCAGGGCACGCAGGTTGGCGCTCTGGTTGTTGTCCTTCATGGACAGCAGGTGCTTCTCGTAGGCCACCACGCGGCCCTGGTCGTCCTTCAGGGTGTAGGGCAGGCGGCAGGCCTGAGAGCAGTCGCCGCGGTTGGCGCTGCGGCCGGTCTGCGCGTGGGAGATGTAGCACTGGCCGGAGAAGGCCACGCAGAGGGCGCCGTGGATGAAGAACTCCAGCGGGGTGTCCACGGCTTCATGGATGGCGCGGATTTCCTGCAGGCTCAGTTCGCGGGCCAGCACCAGCTGGCTGAAGCCGGCCTCGCCGAGGAAGCGGGCCTTCTCCAGGGTGCGGATGTCGCACTGGGTGCTGGCGTGGATCTCGATGGGCGGGATATCCAGTTCCATGATGCCCATGTCCTGCACGATCAGCGCGTCCACGCCGGCGTCGTACAGCTGGTGGATCAGCGCGCGGGCCGGCTCCAGCTCGTCGTCGTGCAGGATGGTGTTCAGGGTGACGAACACCCGGGCGCGGAACAGGTGGGCGAATTCCACCAGCTTTGCGATGTCCTCGACGCTGTTCTCGGCGTTATGCCGCGCGCCGAAGCTGGGACCACCGATGTACACGGCATCGGCCCCGTGCAGGATGGCCTCGCGGGCGATGTTCACGTCGCGGGCGGGGCTGAGCAGTTCGAGGTGATGCTTGGGCAGGGACATGGCGGTCAGGCTTCAGGTGCACGAAAGGGGCGGCCATTGTAGCGGCAAAGCGTCGCGGGGCCGAATGGCATCGCCCGGCGGCGCGCCGCCCGACGCGGCATCGGTGCACGCCGTATTGGCGGCCGGGAAAGCGCCGACCGCCCTACAGGACATGCGCGCCCGAAAGCACGCACCCATCCGTAGGGCGGTCAACGCCCGCGTTGGCCGCCCGACGCGGCATCGGTGCACGCCGTATTGGCGGCCGGGAAAGCGCCGGCCGCCCTACAGGACATGCACGCCCGAAGCACGCACCCATCCGTAGGGCGGTCAACGCCCGCGTTGTGGCCGTCGGACGTGGCATCGGTGCATTCCGTATTGGCGGCCGGGAAAGCGCCGACCGCCCTACAGACATGCACGCCCGAAAGCACGAACCCGTCCGTAGGGCGGTCAACGTCCGCGTTGGCCGCCGGACGCGGCATCGGTGCGCTCCGTGTCGGCGGCCGGGAAAGCGCCGACCGCCCTACAGGACTGCATGCCCGAAGGCAGGAACCCATCCGTAGGGCGGTCAACGCATCGCGTTGGCCGCCGGACGCGACATCGATGCACGCCGTATTGGCGGCCGGGAAAGCGCCGACCGCCCTACCGGGAGAACACCTGATCCAGCAGATTGTTCATCGCCTGGAACGCCCGTGCCGCCACCACCGGGTTGTGCTGGTTGCGTCCCGGCACGTTGGCGTAGGGGTCGGTGAAGGAGTGCACGGCGTTGCCGTAGCTGACCAGTTGCCAGTCCACCTCGGTGTTCTGCATGGCGGCGACGAACTCATCCACCTGCTGCTTGGGCACGGCCGGGTCGTCGGCGCCGTGCAGCACCAGCACACTGCCCCGAATGTTGCCGTTGTCGGCGGGATTCGGTGTGTCCAGATTGCCGTGGAAGGAGATGAAGGCGTCAAGCGGCGCGCCGCTGCGGGCGAGCTCCAGGATGGCGCCGCCGCCGAAGCAGAAGCCGATGGCCGCCACCCGTTGGGTATCCACCTTGTCGGTGTGTCTGAGCAGTTCATCCAGCGAAGCCTGCGCGCGCCTGCGCATCAGCGGCCGGTCGGCGCGCAGCGGGGCGACCGCCTTGCCGGCCTCGTCCGGGCCGTTGGGGCGCACGTCCCGGCCGTACAGGTCGGCGACGAACACCACGTACCTGTCGCCGGCGGCGCGGGCGGCCTTCTCGGCGGCGCGCTCGGTGACGCCCAGCCAGTTGGGCACCATGAGCAGGCCGGGACGCGGGGTGGTGATCGTGTCGTCGTAGACCAGCAGGCCCTGGTAGGGCTGGCCGTCGATCTGGTAGTCGACGCGCTCCACCTGCACCTCGGCCTGGGCCAGGCCGATGGTCGAGGCGAACAGAAGCGGGGCAAGGGCGGCTTTCATGGCTGGGCTCTCCGTGAGGGGATGGAGGAAACCCTAGCAGGCCCGGGAACCCCGTCCCGGCCGCGTGGCCTACAGAGGACGCGCAGCGGAGGGAGGAGCAACGGCCATGAGCGCCTTCGACATCGAAAGCTGGTGCAAGCGGGGGCCGGATGTGAAATCCGAGCCCATGGGGCAGATGCACTTCTACATCAGCGAAACCGACCATGTGAACCTGGAGCAGGCCGAGGAGCGCCTGCAGCGCACCGGGGAGAAGGAGGCGCGGGTGGACGTTGATCCCGCCACCTTCGACCTGAAGACCCCGCCCGAATGCGGCGCGCTGTCCGAGTACCACCTGCGGGTGTACCTGCGCCCGGAGGATGAGCGCGGGCAGTTCCATCTGGTGGGCCGGCGCCTCAGCGACGGCGCGACCGTTTACACCAATGCCATCATGATCGACATGCTGGCCCAGTAGGGCCGCCCCGTGGGGCGGCCGGCGGGTCAGTAGGTCTTGTAGGGCAGGAACTTGCCGCTCATGACGATCTTCACGCGGTCGCCGTTGGGGTCCGGCTCGCGCTGCAAATCCATCTTGAAGTCGATGGCGCTCATGA
>DATGNS010000155.1:0-22465 GCA_035306625.1 Pseudomonas sp.
CCGCTCCCTCAAGGCCCTGGCCAAGGAGTTCAACTGCCCGGTGGTGGCGCTGTCGCAGCTCAACCGCTCGCTGGAACAGCGCCCCAACAAGCGCCCGGTCAACTCCGACCTGCGCGAATCCGGGGCCATCGAGCAGGACGCGGACATCATCATGTTCGTGTACCGCGACGAGGTGTATCACCCGGAGACCGAGCACAAGGGCATCGCCGAAATCATCATCGGCAAGCAGCGTAACGGCCCCATCGGCACCGTGCGCCTGGCCTTCCTGGGCCGCTACTCGCGCTTCGAGAACCTGGCTCCGGGCAGCTACCAGTTCGACGAGGAATGAGCCTCTGACGGGGCCCGCCGGGATGCGCGCCGTCTGGCCGCTTGCGACCCCGCCGTCGAGGAGTAAGCTGTTTCACATTTCCGTTCCCTTGCACAGGATTCCCGCATGCGTCCCCTAGTCGCCACGGTCGATCTGGCCGCCATCCGTCACAACTACGCCCTCGCCAAGCGCTGCGCGCCGGGTCGACAGGCCCTGGCGGTGGTCAAGGCCGATGCCTACGGGCACGGCGCGGCAGTGGTGGTGACCGCGCTGGCCGACGAGGCCGACGGCTTCGCCGTATGCTGCGTGGAGGAGGCCCGCGTGGTGCGCGCCAACGCGCCAAAGGCGCGCATCCTGCTGCTGGAAGGCTGCTTCGACGAAGAGGACTGGCGCACCGCCCTGGCCCTCGACCTGGACGTGGCGGTACAGGGCCCGGAGCAGGCCGAGCGCCTGCTGATGCTGCAGGGCGAGCGAGCGCTGAACGTCTGGCTCAAGCTGGACTCCGGCATGCACCGTCTGGGCTTCACGCCCGACGAGATCCGCCGCTGGGCCGAGCGTCTGCGTGCCGCGCCCCAGGTGGCGGAGGTCAACCTGCTCAGCCACCTGGCCTGCGCCGACGAGCAGGGCCAGGAACTCACCGGCCTGCAGCTGGAGTGCTACGGCGAGCTGCAGGATGTGCCGTTCGACCAGCGCAGCCTGGCCAACTCCGCCGCGGTGCTCACCTGCGCCCCGGCCCACATGGACTGGATCCGCCCCGGCATCATGCTCTACGGCGCCTCGCCGTTCGCCGACCGGAGTGCCGTGGAGCTGGGCCTGAAACCGGCCATGACCCTGACCGCGCAGATCATTGCCCTGCGCGAGGTGCCGGTCGGCGAGGGCGTCGGCTACGGCGCCACCTGGGTGGCCGAGCGCCCATCGCGTATCGCCACGGTCAGCTGCGGCTACGCCGACGGCTACCCGCGCCATGCGCCGTCCGGCACGCCGGTGGCGGTGCGCGGCCGACGCGTGCCGCTGGTCGGTCGGGTGTCCATGGACATGCTGGCCATCGATGTCACCGACCTGCCCGAGGCCCGGATCGGCGACGCGGTGGAGCTATGGGGCGCTCAGGTACCGGTCGACGAGGTGGCCCGGGCCGCCGGCACCATCGGCTACGAGCTGCTGAGCAAGGTCACCGCCCGGGTGCGCCGCGAGTACCGGCCGTAGCCCGGCCCCGCGAAAAACCTGTGCCACCCGTAGGAGCGGCTTCACCGCGAGCTTTTGAATGGTCGCCCAAGAAAGCATCGCGGCTGAAGCCGCTCCGACAGAACAAAACCCGACCCTGCCTGTCGGACTTGTTCACTTTTTGTGCTATATTCCGCGCCCTTTTCGCATTGCCCTGGTTTCGCCATGACCGCCGTCAAGCCGCTGTTCGACTACCCCAAGTACTGGGCCGAGTGCTTCGGGCCCGCTCCCTTCCTGCCCATGAGCCGGGAGGAGATGGATCAGCTCGGCTGGGACAGCTGCGACATCATCATCGTCACCGGCGACGCCTACGTGGACCATCCGTCGTTCGGCATGGCCATCATCGGCCGCCTGCTGGAGATGCAGGGCTTCCGGGTGGGCATCATCAGCCAGCCGGACTGGCGCTCCAAGGACGATTTCATGAAGCTCGGCGAGCCTAACCTGTTCTTCGGCGTGGCGGCGGGCAACATGGACTCGATGATCAACCGCTACACGGCGGACCGGAAGATTCGTTCCGATGATGCCTACACCGCCGGCGGCGAGGCGGGCAAGCGTCCGGACCGCGCCAGCCTGGTGTACAGCCAGCGCTGCAAGGAGGCCTACAGCCACAAGCCGGTCATCCTCGGCGGCATCGAGGCCTCCCTGCGCCGCATCGCCCACTACGACTACTGGTCGGACAAGGTGCGCCGCTCCATCCTCATGGACGCCACCGCCGACCTGCTGCTGTACGGCAACGCCGAGCGCGCCATCGTCGAGGTGGCCCACCGCCTGGCCGCCGGCGAGCCGGTGGAGAGCATCACCGACGTGCGCGGCACCGCCTTCATCCGCAAGGACACCCCCGAGGGCTGGTTCGAGATCGATTCCACGCGCATCGACCGCCCCGGCAAGATCGACAAGATCATCAACCCCTACGTGAACACCCGGGACCTGGAAGCCTGCGCCCTGGAGAACGGCCAGCCGCCGCTGGAGGACCCCACCGAGGCCCGTCCGGTGGAGCTGCTGCCGCACCCGAAGCTGGAGCGCGAGCGCACGGTGATCCGCCTGCCGTCCTTCGAGAAGGTGCGCAACGACCCGGCCCTGTATGCCCACGCCAACCGCGTGCTGCACCTGGAAACCAACCCGGGCAACGCCCGCGCGCTGGTGCAGAAGCACGAGAAGCTGGACGTGTGGCTCAATCCGCCGCCCATCCCGCTGACCACCGAGGAGATGGACTACGTGTTCGCCGCGCCCTTCGCGCGCGTGCCGCACCCGGCCTACAACGGCGCGAAGATTCCCGCCTACGAGATGATCCGCTTCTCGGTGAACATCATGCGCGGCTGCTTCGGCGGCTGCACCTTCTGCTCCATCACCGAGCACGAGGGGCGCATCATCCAGAGCCGTTCCCACGAATCGATCCTCGACGAGATCGAGCAGATGAAGAAAGTGCGCGGCTTCACCGGCGTGGTCTCGGACCTGGGCGGCCCGACCGCCAACATGTACCGCCTGGGCTGCAAGAGCCACGACATCGAGAAGCACTGTCGCAAGCCGTCCTGCGTGTTCCCCGGCATCTGCGAGAACCTCAATACCGACCACAGCTCGCTGATCGAGCTGTACCGCAAGGCGCGCGAGCTGCCGGGCGTGAAGAAGATCCTCATCGCCTCCGGCCTGCGCTACGACCTGGCCGTGGAATCCCCCGAGTACGTCAAGGAGCTGGTCACCCACCATGTGGGCGGCTACCTGAAGATCGCCCCGGAGCACACCGAGCGCGGTCCGCTGGACAAGATGATGAAGCCGGGCATCGGCGCCTATGACCGCTTCAAGAAGATGTTCGACAAGTACTCGAAGGAGGCGGGCAAGGAGCAGTACCTGATCCCCTACTTCATCGCGGCGCACCCGGGCACCACCGACGAGGACATGATGAACCTGGCCCTGTGGCTGAAGGCCAACGGCTTCCGCGCCGACCAGGTGCAGGCCTTCTACCCGTCGCCCATGGCCTCGGCCACCGCCATGTACCATACCGGCAAGAACCCGCTGCGCAAGGTGACCTACAAGAGCGAGGGCGTGGTGGTGGTCAAGAGCGAGGAGCAGCGGCGCCTGCACAAGGCCTTCCTGCGCTACCACGACCCGAAGAACTGGCCGCTGCTGCGCGAGGCGCTGCTGCGCATGGGCCGCGGCGATCTGATCGGCCCCGGCAAGCACCAGCTGATCCCGGCCCACCAGCCGGCCACCGATCGCGGCTATCAGGCGGCGCGCCGCAAGAATTCCACGCCGCCCGGCAGCAAGAAGGTCGGCAAGCTGCTCACCCAGCACACCGGCCTGCCGCCGCGCAGCCACGACGGCAACGCCTGGGACAAGCGCGAGCAGGCCCGCGCCGCCGCCGAGGCGCGCCGCGCGGAGCAGGCCAGGGCCGGCAAGGGCGGGAAGGGTGGCAAGCCGCCGCGCCCGGTGGCGCCGCGCTGAGCCGTAGGACGGGGCGTCAGGGTTTCCCGGTTGCTTTGACTGGCCGATCGGTAGGGCGGTCGGCGCTTTTTCCGGCCGCCTCGGGTGCGCACCGGATCTCTGTCCGGCGGCCAAGACGTTGTCTTGACCGCCCTACGGCCAGTGCGCCAACCACAGCCTCCGTGCATGGCCGTGATCTGGCGGCCGGTACTCCCCGCAAGCGCCGTCTTCACTCCACCTGGAACCTGACCATCCCGATCAGCTGGCCCGCCTCGGTCACCACCTGCACCTGCCACTTGCCGCGCGGGTCGGGCGGGAAGTTGCGCTTGTGGGTCCAGGCCCGGTAGCCGGCTTCACGACCGCCCTGGATCGACAGGGTGATGCGGTCCACTTCCTTGCCGTTAAGGCGCCACACATGCTGGATGCGCTCGGACAGCCCCCGTGGCGCGTTGATCGCCGTATAGGCGTACAACCCCTCGGCGGTCAGGCGCTCCCGGCTGACCCGGCGCAGCCGCTCGGCCGGCGCCCGTTCCCGCACCTCATGACTGATGGCCACCTCGGTCAGCCACAGGGTGGCCGGCGGCACCCACAGGCGCGCCAGCCAGCCGGCGCCGGCCAGTACCGCCAGCAGCAGGGGTGCCAGCAGCCAGCGTCGCCAGCCGGGACCGGTGAGCACCGCCAGGCTGGGAATGGCCAGCAGCAGCGCCACGCCGAGCGCCCAGCGATAGCTCTGCACCGTGTCCAGCTGCAGGATGATCGGCAGGGCGGTGAGCAGCACGGCGAACAGCGTCAGGCTGTGGAAGGCCAGGTACAGCCAGCGGCGCGGCGCCAGTGCCCGGTAGTAGATCGGATCGAGGATCGACACCAGCGCGGCCAGGCCGAGCAGGCCGCTGAAGGCGGCCTGGCCGGTGTTCCAGCTGGTGGTGATGTAGAAGAACGGCAGGATGAAGAACAGGCTTTCCTGGTGGATCATCTGCGTCGCGTAGTGCAGCAGCGGCGGCGGCAGGCGCAGGCCGAAGCGCCGCTCCAGCCAGTTGTGCAGGGAGTGCCCCAGCGCCAGCCACAGCCAGCTGACCAGCATCACCGCGGCGATCACCTTGGCCAGGCCGGCCTGACGGTCGACCAGCAGGAAGCTGGCCAGTCCGGAGACGAAGCCGAACAGGGCGACCAGTCCGGGGTAGCGCTTGAGAAAGGCGGTCACCCGCTCGATCAGCGGGTGCAGGGTATCCATCCAGCGGGGCATGCGGCACACGAAGCGAAGGCGATGGCCGGATGGCCACCGTGCCGACTAGGACCGCCGGAAGGGCGGAAAGGTTGCGGGACGGGTTACAGGGCCTGGCCGCAGGAGGCCGAGGCGTAGGTGGCCAGCAGATTGCGCAGCAGTTCTTCGAAACCCATGGTGATGTCCTTCGTTGGTTGACGCCTGCCATCCTAAGGCGTCCCGGTGGCCATGGCTCGTTGATCCTGTACATGGCGCCGATAGCCCTGTCGTGGTCGTGGAACCTTGCCCGGAGCCGTGCGTCTACCGCTCCAGCCACTCGCTGACTGGAGAATGCTCATGTTCCGTCGACTCGCCCTGGTCGCCTTGCTGTCCCTGCCTGCCGCACCCCTGTGGGCCGCCGAGTGCAGTGTGGACATCGAAGCCACCGACCAGATGACCTACAGCACCAACGCCATCGAAATCAGCCGCAGCTGCGAGCAGTTCACCGTCAACCTCAAGCACACCGGTCAGCTGCCCAAGAACGTCATGGGGCACAACTGGGTGCTGACCACCCAGGAGGACATGACGCCGACGGCCAACGAGGGGGCGGCGGCGGGGCCGGAGAACGACTATCTCAAGCCCGACGACTCTCGCATCCTGGCGCACACCGCCCTCATCGGGGGTGGCGAGGACACCTCGGTGACCTTCGATGTCACCGCCTTGCAGGCCGACCAGCAGTACATGTTCTTCTGCTCGTTCCCGGGTCATGCGGCGCTGATGAAGGGCACCGTGACGCTGGTGGAGTGAGGTGACGGGAAGTCGACGGCATGTGAATAACTTGACGAGTTTCGGTGCGCTGGGCGTTCCAGACCGAGGATTGGCGCCTCGAACGGATTCTTGACGCTCGAAAAAATCTCGTATTTACAATTGCTTGCGACTATGCCTCGGCAGACCTGGGCGCGCCGGGTTGTCCCCGAAAACTGTGGATAACTCTGTGGGCGAAGGGCGCGGGAAGCGGGCCGGCGCGGCCTGCGTTCGAACGGTGAAATACTGATCAGTCAGAAAAGGGAGAGGGGCAGTCAGCCCGCCGGGCGGATGGGGTCGGCGGGCTGACCGCGGATGCCAGTTCCATGGCACGCGCCATCATTGTGCCATATCGAGATCCATTACCTTGATCTGGATCAGGACAAGCTCATTTGCGCCGTGCTCCGGGCGGTGGCTTCGCCGCGACCGAGCCCGTGCCAGTGCTTGCCACCGATCATGATGAAGCGCAGTTGCTGAGTGATCTTTGCCTGCGGCTGCAGGTGTTCCGGCAGGCTCTCGGCCGGCGGGTCGATGAGTTCGGGCAGGGTGGCGAACACCGTCTTCACCACCAGGTCTGCGACCAGGTCGATGGCTCGCTCATCCAGATGGGGCATGCGGTTCATCAGCTTGAGGTCGGCGGCCAGGTCGTCGGTGATGCGCTGGCGCAGCGCGCCAATGGCCTGACGAACCGCCAGTGAGCCGCCGTATTGCTCACGGGCCAGGAACAGGAACTGGCCACGATTGGCGCTGACTGCATCGAGGAAGATGCGCGTGCTGGCCTCGATCATCCCGCGCTGCTCGAATTCGTGGCGGCGCACTTCTCGCAGGGTGGCGCGAAAGGTCTCGTCCACCTCTTCCACCAGGGCCAGGCCCAGGGCCTCCATGTCGCTGAAGTGCCGGTAGAAGCCGGTGGGCACGATGCCGGCGTGGCGGGTCACCTCACGCAGGCTCAGGCTGCCGAAGCCGCGCCCCGTTTCCATCAGCTGGCGGGCCGCCTCCATCAGGGCCTGGCGGGTCTGCTGTTTCTGTTCGGCACGGGTCATCGGGGCTTCTTCCTGAAATTCGGCAGGGCTGCACTCTAGCAAAACGCCCGAGCCGCGTGGACCGTTGGCAATGTGAATGGCTTATCCCTTGCATGAGGCGGCGCCGATCTGCGGGCCTGTCAGAGGCCCGGCATTCGGATAAAGGGAAAGACGATGGCGACGGTGCAGGCGATTCTGCCGATTTTCTTGTTGATACTGCTTGGCTACTGGATCGGGCGCCGCCAATGGCTGACTCAGACCGCCGGCGATGGACTGGCGGCGCTGACCTTCCGGCTGTTCATGCCGCTGGTGCTGTTCACCGGCATTGCCCGGGCCGATCTGGCCCAGGGACTGTCGCCCGCCCTGCTGCTGGCCTATTTCCTGCCCGCCCTGGCGCTGTTCGCCCTGGTCAGCCTGCTGGCGCACCGGCGCCTGGGGCGCGCCTCGCCCCTGGGCCTGGTAGCGGCCTACTCCAACAACGTGCTGATCGGCATTCCCCTGGTGGCGGCCGTGCTGGGGCAGGCGAGCATGGTCTACGTGTTCGCCATCCTGGTGTTCCACAGCCTGCTGCTGTTCAGCCTGCAGACCTGCTACGCGGCGTTCGGTACCGGGGAGCGGGTGCGGCCGGGCAGTCTGCTGGGCAATCTGGCCAACCCGCTGATCGTCGGCCTGTTGCTGGGTGCGCTGCTGAATGTGTCCGGGCTGGCGCTGCCGGAGCCCCTGTGGCGGATGGTCGACTGGCTGGCCGGGGCCGGCCTGCCCTGCGCCCTGCTGGTGTTGGGACTGAACCTGTCACGCTTCCGGCTGATGCCCGACCCCGCGTCCTGGGCGCTCACCCTGGCCAAGCTGGCGGCCATGCCGGCCCTGGTATATCTGCTGTCCGGCGTCCTCGGGCTTCCGGATGCCGCGCGCGCTGTGCTGGTGGTTCTGGCGGCCTGCCCGAGCGGGGTCAACGTGCTGGGCTTCGTGCGTACCCCCGACGACAGCCGCACGGTGAGTGCCACGGTGTTTCTCTCCACCCTGCTGGCGGCCGTCGGCCTGCCGCTGTGGCTGACCCTGCTGAACCTGTGATACACCCTCCGTTGTGCTGCGACGGAGGCTGCCATGAACCACCCTGCTGAACCGCTGGCGCCGCGCTACCCGCTGGTGCTGGTGCACGGCCTGCTCGGCTTCGGCCACCTGCTCGGCTACCCCTACTGGTACGGCATCGACAGCGCCTTGCGGCGCAGCGGCGTGGATGTGCACCTGGCGCGCATCTCCGCGGTGCACGGCAACCGCCTGCGCGGCGAACAGCTGCTGGAACGGCTGGCGGAGATCCGTCGCCTCACCGGCGCGACGAAGGTACACCTGCTTGGCCACAGCCAGGGCGCGCTGACCGCCCGCTATGCCGCCGCGGTGCGACCCGAATGGGTGGCCTCGGTGACCTCGGTGGCCGGCCCCAACCACGGCTCCGAGCTGGCCGACCATCTCAGGGAACGCTTCCCGGCCAGCAGCCGTGGCCGCCGCCTGCTGGCGCGCTTCACCGAGGGGCTGGCCCGGCTGATGGCCGGTCTGGACCGCGAGGCCGCCGGCCTGCTGCTGCCCGGCGATGCCCTGGCGGCCCTGGAGGAACTGTCCAGCGAGGGGATGGCGGATTTCAACGCCAGCTACCCCCAGGGCCTGCCCACCGAGTGGGGCGGGGAGGGGCCGCATCGCGTGAACGAGGTTCACTACTATTCCTGGAGCGGCATCCTGGCCCCGGAAACCGACCAGGGCGCCAACCGCCTGGACGGCAGTCATCTGCTGTGCCGGCGCCTGTCCCGCTACTTCGTCCGCGAGGCCGGGCAGAACGACGGCATGGTGGGGCGCTTCAGCAGCCATCTGGGCCAGGTGATCCGCTCCGACTACCCACTGGATCATCTGGACATCGTCAACCAGCAGGCCGGCGCCGTCGGCCGGGGTATCGACCCGGTGGCCCTGTACCTGGAGCACGCGCGGCGCCTGGCCGCGGCAGAGTAGTGGCACGGCGCTGTCATCGGGCTGTCATGGCCGGCGTGACAGACTTCACGGAAATACCCTGGAGTGACCCGCCGGCAACATGCGTCGCAACACCTTTCTCCTGACGGGCCTGATGCCCTGGGGCACCCTGGTGCTGGGCTCGCTGATCCTGGCCTTCATCTGGACCCTGCATTACCACCAGTACGATCGCGCCCGCGACGATGCCCTGGCCACCAGTGCCGCCGAACATCTCAACCTGGCCACCATCCTGGCGGAGAACTTCCGGCAGATTGCCGAGCGCGTGCAGGTAATGGCCGACCAGCTGCTCGACGCGCTGGACGCTCCGGAAGGCGCCGGGCAGCTGGCGCGCCTGCTGGCCGCGGATCCGCTGCTCGCCGGCCTGGCGCTGCACGATGGGCAGGGCCGGGTGCTGCATGCCAGTCGGCCGGAACTGGCCGTCCCTCTGGCGGAATCGACGCTGCAGGAGGTGCGCGATCATCGCCTGCGCTTCGGCTTCACCCCCTTTCTGACCAGCGAGGTGGCACCGCCCCGGCAGCTCTCGCTGCTGTTGCCTCTGGCCGAGGGGGCGGGCGACATCGCCCGTATCGTGCGCATCGAGCTGGACGCCGACTACCTGGCCCGTCTCTGCCAGCACATCGATTTCGGCGGCAGCGGCTTCGTGCAACTGCTCGATGCCCGGGGTCGGGAGCGCCTGCGCGCCAATGGCCTGGGGATCCTGACGGACGGCGAGCCGCTGCTGCCCAGCCATGTGCCGAGCCCCGAGCTGCCTGCCGGGCGCTATAGCGCGGTGGCCGCGGGGCAGGCCTACCAGAGCCTGTTCCGCCGCGCGCCGGAGCTGGGCGCGGTACTGGTGGTCAGCCAACGGTACGACGAGATCCTCGCCGCCATCGACGATCGCGAGGCCGGTCATCTGCTGGTCAACCTGATCATGAGCGCCGTGGTGGTGCTCGGCTTTGTCTCGGTGAGCTGCATGCTGCGACGCCAGGAGGACGCCCTGCAGGCCCTGCACCGGTCCGAACGGGAGAACCGCCAGCTGATCCGGCGTCTGGAGAGCGAACATGCGCGCAACTGGGAGGCGGCCGCCATCGATCACCTGAGCGGCCTCTACAACCGTCGCCAGTTCCTCGAGGTGGCCGCCCGCACCCTGGACGAGCAGCGTGCCCGACGCAGCCTGGCGGCGCTGCTGTTCATCGACCTGGATCGCTTCAAGGCCATCAACGACACCCTCGGCCACCGCATCGGCGACCTGCTGCTGCAGGCGGTGGCCGGGCGCCTCCAGACCCTGCTGGAGCCGGGCGACGAGGCGGCGCGCTTCGGTGGCGACGAGTTCGTGGTGCTGCTGGCCGGCAATCGCAGCGAGCGGCAGATCGATGCCTGGGCCGCGCGCCTGGCCGAGCACCTGTCCGGCCGCTACCGGCTGGACGGCACCGAGGTGCACAGCAGTCCGAGTATCGGCATTGCCATCGCCCCGCGGGATGCCCAGGAAATCGACACCCTGATCCGCTATGCCGATGGCGCCATGTACTCGGCCAAACGCGCCGGGCGCGGCCAGTACCGCTTCTTCGACCCCTCGCTGAACCGGGTGAACATCCAGGAGTTCCAGTTCGAGCAGCGCTTCGGCGAGGCCCTGCGCGAGCATCAGTTCGTGCTGCACTATCAGCCGCAGATCAGCCTGGACACCCTGCAGGTGTGTGGCTACGAGGCCCTGGTGCGCTGGCAGCATCCGGAATACGGGCTGGTCTACCCGGACCGCTTCATCGGTGTGGCCGAGCGCAGCGGCTTCATCGTGCCACTGGGCCTGGAAGTGCTGGGCCTGGCCTGTCGGCAGCTGGCCGAGTGGCGCGCCGAGGGGCTGCATACCCGCGTGGCGGTCAATGTTTCCGCCCTGCAGCTGTCGCAGCCGGACTTTGCCGAGCGGGTGCTGGGCAGCATCGCCGGGACGGGCATCGAGCCACGGCAACTGGAGCTGGAAATCACCGAGACGGCGATCCTTGAGCGCGAGGACCTGGCGCTGGCCAACCTGAGGGCGCTGCGCGAGGCCGGCCTGGGCGTCAGTCTGGACGACTTCGGCAAGGGCTACGCCGGATTCGCCCATCTGCATGCGCTGCCGATCAGCAAGCTGAAGATCGACCGCAGCCTGATCGCCCAGCTGTCCAACACCCATGACGACAGCCTGATCGTGGCCTCGACCATCGCCCTGGCCAAGCGCCTGTCGCTGCAGGTGGTCGCCGAGGGGGTCGAGACCCGCGAGCAGGTCATCTACCTCAAGCTCGGCGGTTGCGACATCGTCCAGGGCTATCACTACAGCCGCCCGCTGCCGGCTGGACAGGTGGCGGAATTCCATCAATCCTTCAGCGTCGCGCCCACGCCCTGAGGCCGGGTTCGGGTGCGACATCGGGCCGCAGCGGAGCGGCGAATCCTGTACACTCTGGCCCGGCTTCGTTCCGGGCGGGCGCCAGTGGCGTACCGAGGGCAGTCGGAACGCGGCCCAGCCCGACGCGTCGCGTCGGTTCATTCATGTGATCTGATCATTCCCCCATGACTCATCGAATCGTCATCGTCGGCGGTGGCGCGGGCGGGCTGGAGCTCGCCACCCGTCTCGGCCGCAGCCTCGGCAAGCGAGGCAAGGCCCGCATCACCCTGGTGGACTGCAACCTGACGCACCTGTGGAAGCCGCTGCTCCACGAAGTGGCCGCCGGCTCCCTGAACACGGCGGAAAACGAGCTCAACTACGTGGCCCAGGCCAAGTGGAACCACTTCGAGTTCCAGATCGGTCGCTTCGAGCGCCTGGACCGGGCCAACAAGCGTATCGGCCTGGCGGCGACCCTGGATGACAATGGCCAGGAGCTGGTGCCGGCCCGCAGCCTGGCCTACGACACCCTGGTGATCGCCGTCGGCAGTCGTACCAACGACTTCGGCACGCCGGGCGTGGCCGAGCACTGCATCATGCTGGACACCACCCGGCAGGCGCGACGCTTCCACCGCAAGCTGCTCAGCCATTACCTGACCGCCCATGCCAGCGGCGAGGACACCGGCAGAGTCAGCGTGGCCATCGTCGGTGCTGGCGCCACCGGCGTGGAACTGGCCGCCGAGCTGCACAACGCCGCGCTGGGGCTGTCGGCCTACGGGCTCAAGGGCATCCAGCCGCAGAACATGAAGATCACCCTGATCGAGGCCGGCCCGCGGGTACTGCCGGCGCTGCCGGAGCGCATCAGCGTGCCGGTGCACCAGACCCTGGAAAAGCTCGGGGTCACGGTGCTCACCGGTGCGCCGGTGAAGTGCGTGGAGGCCGACAGCATGGTCCTGACCAGCGGCGAGGTGATTCCGGCGAGCCTGAAGGTCTGGGCGGCCGGGGTCAAGGCGCCGGAATTCCTGCGCGATCTGGATGGTCTTGAAAGCAACCGCATCAATCAGTTGAAGGTGCGCCCGACCCTGCAGACCACCTTGGACGACGACATCTTCGCCCTGGGCGACTGCGCCGCCTGTCCGCTGGGCGATGGCAGCGAGCGCAACGTGCCGCCGCGCGCCCAGGCCGCGCACCAGCAGGCCTCGCTGCTGGCCAGGTCCCTCAAGGCGCGCCTGGCCGACCAGCCGCTGCCGGAGTTCCGCTACCGTGACTACGGTTCGCTGGTCTCCCTGTCGCGCTTCTCGGCGGTGGGCAACCTGATGGGCAATCTGATGGGCAGCGTCAAGCTGGAAGGCTGGCTGGCGCGGATGTTCTACATCTCGCTGTATCGCATGCACCAGGTGGCCCTCTACGGGGTAGTGCGCACCGGGCTGATGATGCTCGGCGATCGCATCGGACGCAGCACAGAGCCGCGCCTGAAGCTGCACTGAGCGTCGCTCAGATCTGGTAGTCCGGCTCGATGGGCGCGGGGCGCAGCCAGCCCCGCTCCCGGCACAGGCGGTCGAACTCGGCGGCCGGCAGCGCGGGGGAGAACAGGAAGCCCTGGGCCTGATCGCAGCCCATCTCGCGCAGCAGGTCCAGTTGCTCGAGGGTTTCCACGCCTTCGGCGACCGTGTGCAGGCGCAGGCCACGGGCGATGCCCAGGACCGCGCGGACGATGCGCCGGGCGTCGGAGTCGTGCAGGTCGCGCACGAAGCTGCGGTCCACCTTCAGGGTGTGCACCGCCAGCTGGCGCAGGTGGGCCAGGGAGGAGTAGCCGGTGCCGAAGTCGTCCAGCGCCAGGCGCACGCCCAGGTCGCTGAGGCGTCGCACCTCGTCCTTCACCATGTCCGGGTCGTGCATGGTCAGGCTTTCCGTCAGCTCCAGCTCCAGCTGCCGCGGCGCCAGCCGGTGCCGTTTCAGCAGGGCGGCGACCCGCTCGCTCAGGCCGGGCTGGCGGAACTGCGCCATGGACAGGTTGATCGCCACGCGCAGCTCAGGGTCGTAGCCCGCGTCCAGCCAGCGCCGCAACTGGGCGGCCGCGCTGTCCATCACCCATTCGCCGATGGCCAGGATCTGCCCGCTGCTCTCGGCCAGCGGGATGAACTCCGCCGGGCTGATCGGGCCCAGCTCGGGATGGTGCCAGCGCAGCAGCGCCTCGGCGCCCAGCAGCCGCCCGCCCCGGATATCCAGCACCGGCTGGTAGTGCAGGCTCAGCTGGCCGGTCGCCAGGGCCTCGCGCAGGGCCTGTTCCAGGGTGCTGCTGCGCACCAGCTGTTCCTGCATGGTGGCGGTGAAGAAGGCGTAGCCGCCGTTGTTGTCCTGCTTGGCGCGGTACATGGCGATGTCCGCCTTGCGTACCAGCGTGTCGCGATCGCGGCCGTCGGTGGGCGCGACGGCGATGCCCACCGATGCGCTGAGTCGCAGGGTGTGGTCGGGCAGCTCGAAGGGCTGGCGCAGGGCTGCGCAGATGCGCTGCGCCACCATGGCCGCCTGTTCGGCATCGCTGCCGGGCAGCACGCAGATGAATTCGTCGCCGCCCAGGCGGGCGAGGGTGTCCTCCGTGCGCACCAGACCGCTCACGCGCTCGGCCACGGCACGCAGCAGCGCGTCGCCGACGCGATGACCGAGCTGGTCGTTGACCGCCTTGAAACGGTCCAGGTCGAGAAACAGCAGGGCGACCGCGCGGCCCTGCCGGCTGCACAGCTCCAGGGCCAGATCCGCGCGCGCCGCAAACAGGGCGCGGTTGGGCAGGCCGGTCAGGGTGTCGTAATGGGCCAGCCGCTCGATGCGTTGCTGATCGCGCAGGCGCTCGGTGATGTCGCGGGCCAGTACCACATAGCGGATCGCCGGACGCAGGCTCAGCGGCGAGACCGACAACTCGAAGCTGCGTGGCTGCCCCTCCAGTTGCAGGTGCACCTGCCGGCCGGTGCTGATGCCTCGGTGGAAGGCTTCCTCCAGCGCCAGGCGGCAGGCGCGCGCCGCCGCCTCCGGCAGCAGTTCCTCCAGGCTCCGCCCGACGGCCTCGGCGGACAGACCGCAGCTGCGTGAGGCCTCCGGGTTGTAGAGACGCAGCAGCCGACCCTGCTGGTCCACCTCCAGCAACAGATCGGGAATGGCCTCGACCATGGCCTGGATCTCGCGACGGCTGGCGTTCAGCGCGCGGTAGGGGGCGGTCACCGTCTCCACGAACATCGACCAGTAGAGCATCAGATAGGCCAGTACCTTGTAGGCATGGCCCATCAGGTTGAAGAGGTCGGTGACCTGGAAGTAGCTGGTGAACAGCAGCTCGCTGAAGATCGTCAGGCCCAGCGCGGCCATCAGCAGCGGCACGTTGAAGTGGGCGCGATGGCGCAGGCGGCGGGCCAGCAGCACCAGGGCACACAGGTAGAGAAAGATCACCAGGTATTCGGCCGCCACCTTGAAGGGCGTCAGCCCCTGGTCGGCGATGAAGGTGCGCGGTAGCCACTCGGGGTGGGCAAGGAACACCCAGTGGGCTGCGCCGACCAGCAGCAGGGTGACGCCCAGGCCGAGGATGCGCACCTGCAGCAGCGTGCGCCGCTGCTGTTCACCCTCGGCCAGCGGCTGCCAGGGCAGCAGGGCGACCAGCAGCAGGGCCAGTGCCGCCAGATACCGGGCCAGCAGCCAGAAATGGATGGCTTTTTCCGAATCGCTGGGGGTGAAGTAGTCGGGCATGCCCTGGAAGGACAGCATGTGCGCGAAGTCGGCGATCGCCACACCCAGGAAGGCGCAGGACACCACCAGGATGTTGCCCTGCCGGTGCTGGCGGTAGGTGTTCCAGCCGATGGCGAAGATCAGCCCGGAGATGACGATGGACAGGGTTTCCAGCGTCAGGTGCCAGGTCAGGAAATGCCCGGTCCCGGGCAGGTGGCCCGCCAGGAACGGCAGGACCAGCAACCCGCACAGGCCCAGGCCGAGGATCACCAGGGTAAGGCGCAGGGAGGCATGGTGCTGAGGGTGGATGGATTTCAAGCAGGACTCGTTTCGCGGCGCCCGCCGTGGCGGAGCGGTGAATGCTGGCAATTTGACTAGGTGGTCGGCAAACGTCAAGGCGATCCGCAATCCGACCGGGTGTTTACCGATAGGCGAGCAGGCGGCCGGCGGCCATCACCGTCAGCCAGATGCACAGCGACAGACCGGCCTGGATACGCGCCGATGTGGACGGGAATTCCCTGCGGGCCAGACGGGGCGCCTGCCGGTGGCGAAACAGCAACGCATTGCCGATACCGGCCAGCACCAGGGCCAGCTTGAGGCGCATCAGCGAGCTGTCCAGCAGTGGCGTGGCATCCGCCGCGAACAGGGCAAAGCCGCTGCCCAGCTGGAGCAGCAGCCCGGCCGCCGCCAGGCCGCTCAGCCAGCGATACAGGGGGGCGAGTGGCAGGGCACGTGCCACACCGAGCAGACGCAGGTCGAGAATCAGCATGGCGCCTAGCAGAAGGACCAGGCCCAGCAGGTGCAGCAGGTTGGCCAGCGGGTACAACCGGGCGGATTCACGCATCAGGACGCCGAATGCCGAGTCTTCCAGAGCGCCGGCCAGCGGGGCGGCCCACTCCATGTCAACGCAGTTCGATGGTCCGGCCGTCGACGATGACGCGTTCGGCCCGCAGCTCGGCGGTGCCGTCCCGGCGGGGATAGCCGACGATGGTCACGGTCTTGCCGGGCTGCAGGTCGCTCTCGGGCAGGCCGCGACTTTCCAGCCGCGAAAGCGGGGCCAGCACCACGCGCCATTCCCGGCCCTGGTGCTCGATGGTCAGCTCGGCATGGGGGTTGCGGTAGCGCAGCTCGCGGACTTCGGTTTCCATGGTCAGGGTCTGCTGGCTGTCATAGGCGCTCCAGCCGTGATGCGCCAGGGCCAGTGGGGCGCCGGCCAGGGTCAGCAGCAGGAGCAGCAGGCGGATCATGACAAGGCCTCCTGGTGGACGGGTCAGGAAACCTTAGGCAACGCCGGGAATTTCGGCCAGCTTCAGCGCGGGGAGGCTTCGCGCCGCGCGACCCACTGGCGATATTCGAAACCCAGCACCACCAGCAGGGAGAGGGCGAAGGGCAGCAACAGGTAGAAGCCGCGGAACACGATCAGGGCCGCCAGCACGTCGGTGGTGGCGATCTCCGGCAGGGCGGCGATGAAGGTCACTTCCAGCACCCCCAGGCCGCCCGGAGCGTGGGACAGCAGGGCCAGCGAGAAGGAGGCGAGGAACACGCCCAGCACCACCAGGTAGCCGGGGTTGGTTTCCGCGGGCAGGGCGAAGTAGATGATCGCCGCGGCGCACAGCAGCTCCAGCGGACCGGCCAGCAGCTGGTCGCGCACCACCGACAGGCGCGGATACTCGATCTTCAGCTTGCCGAACTCGCGGGGCCGGAACTGCAGCCAGGAGCCCAGCACGTACAGGGCCACGAAGGTCAGCATGCCGCAGCCGATCAGCACCGACACCAGGGGGGTGACGTCGGCGACGCGGTGGATCAGCTCGGGCTGGATGACCAGCACCACGCCGCCGGCAAAGATCGCGCCGAGGGTGAAGGTGAAGGAGCAGAAGACGATCAGCAGGCCGATCTCCTGGGGCGACAGGCCCTTGGTGCGATAGGCGCGGTAGCGCACCAGGGCGCCGGAGAACACCGAGGCGCCGATGTTGTGGGCCAGGGCATAGGTGGTGAAGGAGCAGAGGGTGATGAACCAGAACGAGATTTTCTTGCCCAGGTGCTTCAGGGCGATGCGGTCGTAGCAGGCCAGGGCGGCATAGGCGCCGGTGGTAGCCAGGGCAGCCAGCAGCCACTGGCTGGGGGCGATGGCCAGCAGGCTGTCGGCCAGGTCGTCCAGCGAGATGTCGCGAATCTCGTGGTAGAGCAGGAAGCAGGAGAACACCACAGCGCCGACACCGATGAGGCTCCAGATGACATCGCTCCTCTTCATTGGCTCGGCTCCACGGCGTGTTGGTGTACGAAGAAAATGATCAGCTGAGGGTAGGCAACCCGTCGGCCTCTTTCGAAGAAAAAGGGCGGCGCGCAGTATCACCAAGCCAGGCCGCGTGCTCAACCGCTGCCGGGGCCGGTGACGTAACCATGTGTTTCGCAAGGACTTGGTTCATTGCAACGCACACACCATGTAGGTGGCCGGTACCTGGTAGCTGCCCAGGTGCTCCAGGTGATCCGGGTCCGGACGGCGCGGGCTGTAGCCCAGGCGGCTCCAGAACTCGCTGGATTCCTGTACCGAGACCAGGGCGGAAAAGCGTAGCTGCTGGCGGTGCGCCTGGCCGAGGGCCTCGTGCACCAGGGCCGGTCCGATGCGACGACCTGCCGCACGCCGGGCCACGGCGAGATCGTGCAGGTACAGGCAGTCGGGCCGGTCGGGAATCTCGAAGTCGCCGTCCAGGGGCGTGACCTTGCCGAGCTGCGACTGATAGGCGAACAGGTAGGCGCACACCCCTTCCTCGTCCTCGGCGACCCACGCGTGGTCCGGCGCGCTCGCCAGACGGGCGCCGATCACCGCGGCGGATTCCTGCAGGTCGGCGCTGTAGGCTTCAAGCTGAATGGCCAGGACAGCGGGGATGTCCCGCTGCTGCATGAGGCGAATGGAAAACATCGGGGGGAACTCGACGGAGACTGACGACACCGCCGCTGAACCGACGGTACTTCCGAAGGTCGGCATTCTAGCGCCGGCGGGCCGGCCCTGTCCCGTGCCGCGACAATCGGATGAGTATATACTTAGCAGGCTAACTAATTCTCGCCGTGATTTCCTGATGACTCCCAATCCCCTGTTCGGTGTCGCGCTGATCCTGCTGTCGGGTTTCATGCTGGCCAGCCACGACGCCCTGTCCAAACAGCTGGCCCTGCTCTATTCGGTGTTTCTGATCGTCTGGGCGCGCAACCTGACCCAGCTGCTGGCCATGACCGTCGCCTTCGCACCGCGCATGGGACTGAATCTGGTGCGCACCCGGCGCCCGCTGCTGCAGTTTGCCCGGGCCATGAGTCAGGTGGGCATCAGCGTCTGTCTGCTGGTCGGGCTGCGCTACATCCCCCTGGGCGAGGCCACGGCGGTGATGTTCCTGTCGCCGCTGTTCGTCACCCTGCTGTCGGTCTGGCTGCTCAAGGAGCGGGTCAGTATCGGACAATGGGCCTCTGTGCTGCTGGGCTTTGCCGGCGTGCTGATCATCGTGCGCCCGGGCGGCGCGCTGTTCACGCCGGCCATTCTCTGGCCGCTGGCCGCCTCGTTGTGCCTGAGCGGCTATCAGCTGCTGACCCGCCGCCTCAATGGCACCGACCACCCGATCACCACCAACTACCTGAGCGGGCTGGTCGGCACCCTGCTGTTCAGTCTGGCGCTGCCCTTCGTTTGGGAGCTGCCGCAGTGGCCGCACCTGGCGATGATGATCGGCATGGGCCTGCTCGGCATGGCCGGCCATCTGCTGCTGACCCGCGCCTATGCCCACGGCAGCGCGGCGATGCTGGCGCCCTTCACCTATGGCCAGATCTTCTTCGCCACCCTGCTGGGCGCGGTGGTCTTCGATCATCTGCCCGATGCCCTGGGCATCCTGGGCATGGTGGTGCTGATCGCCAGCGGGGCGCTCTCGGTGCTGCTGCGGCGTCTGGCCGCCCGCCCCTGAGCCGCTTGCATCCCGGGCCTGTCCGGTGCATACCTGTCGGACAGGATTCCCTTCCGGAGGTGCAACATGGCCGGCGGCTGGACCAGTGACGGCGCGGTACAGGAACAGATCGACAGCAGCATCGAGGACGCCATCCAGCGCGCCCGTCGCGAGCTGCCCCGGGGCGAGAGCCTGACCCATTGCGAGGAATGCGACGCCCCCATTCCCCAGGCGCGCCGCGCGGCGCTGCCCGGCGTGCGTCTGTGCGTGACCTGCCAGGGTGAACGGGACAAGGCCGGCGCCGCCTTCAGCATCTACAACCGGCGCGGCAGCAAGGACAGCCAGCTGCGCTGACTCACAGGCTGCCCAGCACCTCGTCGTAGATCGCCAGCGCCTGCGCGACCTCCGCGGCGCTGACGATGCACGGCGGCAGCACATGGATGCGGTTTTCCACCAGGAAGGGCAGCAGCCCGCGTTCCAGTAACCCGGCTCTTACCCGCGCCATCTGCGTCGGGGCCAGCGGCGTCCTGCGCTGACGGTCGCCGACCAGCTCCAGTGCCCAGAACAGGCCGATGCCGCGGATGTCGCCGATCACCTCATGCCTTTCAGCCAGCGCCCGCAGCCCGGGGCCGAGCACTTCCTCGCCCACCTGGCGGGCGTTGTCCACAACGCCCTCGGCCTGCATGGCGTCCAGGGTGGCGACGATGGCCGCCATGGCCAGCGGGTGGCCGGAGTAGGTCAGGCCGCCCGGGAAGAAGCGCGTCTCGAAGAAGTCGCTGATGCGGCTGGAGATGATCACCCCGCCGGCCGGCACATAGCCGGAGTTGACCCCCTTGGCGAAGGTGATCAGGTCCGGCACCACATCGAAGCGCTCCAGCGCCAGCCAGCTGCCGCAGCGGCCGAAGCCGGCCATCACCTCGTCGAGGATCAAGAGCAGGCCGAACTCGTCGGCCAGCGCCCGCACGCCCTGCAGGTAGCCGGGCGGCGGCACCAGAATGCCGACGCTGCCGGGCACGGTTTCCAGCAGGATGGCGGCGATGGTGGCGGGGCCCTCGCTCTCGATCACCCGGCGCAGGTGGTGCAGGGCGCGTTCGCATTCCTCCTGCTCGCTGGTGGCATGGAACTCGCTGCGGTACAGGTGCGGCCCGAAGAAGTGCACATGGCCGGTGGCGTACTCGTTGGACAGGCGCCGCCCCTCGCCGGTGGCGACGATGGCCGCGCCGGTGTTGCCGTGGTATGAGCGGTAGGCGGAGAGGATCTTCGGCCGGCCGGTGAACAGCCGCGCCATGCGCATGGCGTTCTCGTTGGCATCCGCCCCGGCGTTGGTGAAGAACACCTTGGCAAAGCCCTCCGGCGCCCGTTCGATGATGCGCCTGGCCGCCTCGCCGCGCATCAGGTTGGCGGTGGCCGGGGCGATGGTGGCCAGGGTGGCGGCCTGCTCCCGGATGGCGGCCACCACCTTCGGATGCTGGTGACCCAGATTGGTGAACACCAGCTGGCTGCTGAAATCCAGGTATTCGCGCCCGTCGTGGTCCCACAGGCGACAGCCCTGGCCACCGGCGATGACCAGCGGATCGAGATTGCCCTGGGTGGACCAGGAGTGGAAGACGTACTGGCGATCCAGATCGTGGACGTACTGGTTGCTGATGCGCTGCGGCATGGACACCTCTGAAGGGGGGAAGCGGAGCGCATTGAAGATAGGTTCCCCGGGGGATTTGCGCCTGGCGGCAAGCACCCGGCTCACCAAACGGATGGCACCTGCAGGGAGTGGCGCAGCTCGGCGCGCTGCAGCCAGCGATCCTGGGCGGTCCGGATCACCTCGGCGCGGGAGGGCGCGGCCGGGGCGCGCCGCCGATAGGCTTCGAGCAGTCGGTCGGCCAGGGGCGCGAGCCGGAAGAAGCTGTCCGGCAGCGCCGGGTGCTGGTCCGCCTGGATGATGAACGAGGAAAGGATGCGCCCCAGCTCGCGAAGGATCAGTTCCTGCGGCGCTGGCCCGTCGAACAGCTGCACGCCGTCCAGGTCCCAGACGCCAAGCTGATCATCCAGCCGATAGATGTTGGTGAGCTTCAGGTCGCCATGGTAGACGCCAGCCTGGTGCAAGCCGGCCGCCAGTTCGCCGGCGTCGACCAGCAGGCCGGGCGAAGGGTCGACAGCCATCAGGGCTTCCAGCGACCGGGTGGTGTCGAGGGCTTCGGTCACCAGGTAGCAGCACCTGAGATAGCGGCCCCGGCGCCGCTCGCCCGCGCCATAGGCCCGGGGGGTGTGGATGCCGGCGGCGCGAAGCACCTGCGCGGCCGCCGCCGCGCGGAGGGTGCGCGCCGGGCGGAACAGGTAGCGCAGGCTGTACTGCAGGCCCTTGTTGTTGTTGCGCTTGACGAACAGCGGGCCGCCCTCGGCGCGCACGATGCCGGCGTTGGTGTTGCGGGTGTTCTTCTTCAGATCGCCGGCCAGCAGCGCGCTGTCGATGTGGCCGAGGAGGGCGATGACATCGTCACGGCGCTCCGAGGGCGGCAGGTAGAAATCCAGGTCGTCACGCTGAATGCGCAGCAGCGCCGGGTCGTCGAACCAGGCGCGCAGGATATTGGCCATGGGCGGGCTTCCCTCCGTGGCCGGGGCCTGCATGCTCCCGGTCCACTCAGGGTAGACCCGCGCTCCGCTCGGGGTGTTCCGTCAGATGGCCACCAGCCCGCGCACGCCGTCGCGCTCCATGTCCGCGCCGCGTCCGCGCTGCACGACCTCGCCACGACTCATCACCAGGTACTGGTCGGCCAGTTCGGCGGCGAAGTCGTAGAACTGCTCGACCAGCAGGATGGCCATGTCGCCGCGGGCGGCGAGTTTCCTGATCACCGCGCCGATCTCCTTGATCACCGAGGGCTGGATGCCTTCGGTGGGCTCGTCGAGGATCAGCAGGCGCGGGCGGCTGGCCAGGGCGCGGCCGATGGCCAGCTGCTGCTGCTGGCCGCCGGACAGGTCGCCGCCACGCCGGTGCTGCATTTCCCGCAGCACCGGGAACAGCTCGTAGATGAACCCCGGCACTTCCTTCGCTTCGCTGGCGCTGAAGCGCGACAGGCCCATCAGCAGGTTTTCCTCCACGGTCAGGCGCGGAAAGATCTCGCGGCCCTGGGGCACGTAGGCGATACCGGCCTGCACCCGCTGGTGCGGCTTGAGGCCGGTGATGGGCTTGTCCTCCCAGCGCACCTCGCCCTCTTTCGCGGGAATCAGGCCCATCAGGCATTTCAACAGGGTGGTCTTGCCGACGCCGTTGCGGCCGAGCAGGCAGGTGACCTCGCCGACGCGGGCCTCGAACGACAGCCCGCGCAGGATGTGGCTGCCGCCGTAGTACTGGTGTAGCGATTGGACTTGCAGCATCTCGATGCCCTTTGCGTTTCTTCGGCGGCCCTGCCGGGGGCATGGCCGTCTACGGTTCCTGTGAGTGAGGTAGGGCGGTCAACGCCCGCGTTGGCCGCCGCAAGGCGCCGTCAGCGCCCCAGATACACCTCGATCACCCGTTCG
>DATGNS010000156.1:0-14471 GCA_035306625.1 Pseudomonas sp.
GATTCGCCCCACCCAACCCAAGGACTGGCCTGTTACAGGCGGGAACGCCATGCGACCCCGCCCGCGTGAACCGGGGTGTAACCCGATGCCGCGAATTGCATCACCCCAACGCAACGACCCGACGAAGGTAGGGGCATGGCCCGCCGCCGACTCCCCGATAAACAGTCCATGGCGAACCGGAATGTTCCGAACCGGCCGGTGCAATCCACCCGCTGGAAAAGGCGTCGGTCGCCCCATGACCGTCAGAAGGGAGTTCACATGCACAACATCCTGATCACCGGCGCGGCCTCCGGCATCGGCGCCGCCACGGCGCGGCTGTTCCACCGCAACGGCTGGAGCGTGGGCCTGCTGGACATCGATCGCAGCGCGCTGACCGGCCTGGTCGATGAACTGGGCGGCGCCTGGCACCGGGTGCTGGATGTCACCGACGCCGAGGCGGTACGCGAGGCGGTGGCCGCGTTCTGCGCCGACCACGACGACCAGCTGCGCCTGCTGTTCAACGGCGCCGGCATCCTGCGCTGCGGGCCGTTCGCCGAAACGCCCCTGGAAGAGCATGCCCGCACCCTGAACATCAACGTGCTGGGCCTGCTGAACCTCTGCCACGCGGCCTTCCCCTACCTCAAGCGCACCCCCAACGCCCAGGTGATCAACATGGGCTCGGCGTCGGCCCAGTACGGCGTGCCCACCATGGCCAGCTATTCGGCCAGCAAGTTCGCCGTTCGCGGCCTGACCGAGGCCCTGGAGCTCGAGTGGCGCGAGCACGGCATCCGCGTCGGCGACCTGATGCCCCTGTTCGTGGCAACCCCGATGGTCTCCACTCAGACCTTCACCCCGCCGGTGATGCGACGCCTCAGCGTCAAGCTGAGCGCCGAGCAGATCGCCCGGGCCGCCTGGCAGCAGGCCCAGGATTCCCGGGTGCACCGCCCGGTGGGCTGGCAGTTCCGCCTGCTCTACCTGACCGGCCAGCTGAGCCCGGCCTGGATGAACCGACGGGTGATGGGCTGGTTGAGTCGGGCCTGAACGTCAGGCGCGGCAGGGAATCCTTATATTCCTCATGGGCAACACGAAATCGGTTGCACATCATTAAACCGCGCCTTTCGAATTTATTTTAAATCATGAAAAACAAGCACTTCACGGACCCTCAAGCACAACTTTAAAAGTTCAAAAAGGCAAACTTGAAACCCAGATCCCCAGTATTCTCTCCCACGCCTTTCGCCCCGGGCGGGCCGCTCCGGACCGCCCTTCCGGCAGGGCGAGCCCGCCACATCTGTCAATTTTTTTGAACTTTTTTCGATTCCGCCGTAGCCCCCATGATCACTGGCCCTCGGCGGGAGTATTCGGCTGGAAACCGCGCCCGGCGCGGCTTCCAAGGGTTGACCTGACCCATGAACCTTCTGCTAAGGTTCTCCCGGCTCGATCGAATCGAGGTCCATTCCCCCTGTTTGCACAGGGTGAAGTTTTCTGCTCCGAGCGTGCGGACCCGGATCGAGCACATAACGGCGTTAGTTATCGAACAATGAATAGCGCCCGAGGTTTTCATCAGTTCTGCCCGATCGAAGAATATTCGAAACATGGCAAGAAACATTGAAAACGGGAATTTCGAGGGAGCTGGAACAGTGGAGGAACACGGCCGCAAGTTCCGCACGTGCCGTGTGCTGTCGCCCAGCCCCATTCATCTCGCCCCCGCCAGCGGGCCGGCCTGTGCCGCGTTCCGCCGTCTGTCCATTGCCGCGCGCCAGGCCCTGGATGGGGGGAAATAGCAAAGGAGCCTTTCCATGCCAGAAGGCAAAATTGTCGTCGAACACCTGTACAAGGTCTTCGGCCCCGACCCGCAACAGGCCATCCGCCTCCTCGAGCAGGGCCTGGACAAGGATCGCATCCTGGCCGAGACCGGCAACGTGATCGGAGTCTGCGACGTCTCGTTCAGCGTCCAGGAAGGCGAGATCTTCGTGCTGATGGGCCTGTCCGGCTCCGGCAAATCCACCCTGATCCGCCTCATCAACCGCCTGGTGGAACCCACCGCCGGCGCCGTCTACATCGATGGCCAGGACATCTCCACCCTCCCCGAGGCCAAGCTGATCGAACTGCGCCGCCGCGACATGAGCATGGTCTTCCAGTCCTTCGCGCTCATGCCCGGACGCACCGTGCTGGACAACGCGGCCTTCGGCCTGGAAGTGGCCGGCATGCCCCGCCCCGAACGCGAGGCCAAGGCCATGGCCGTGCTCGAACAGGTGGGTCTGGCCGGCTTCGCCGACAAGTTCCCCCACGAGCTGTCCGGCGGCATGCAGCAGCGTGTCGGACTGGCACGCGCGCTGGCCGTGGACCCTTCGCTGATCATCATGGACGAGGCGTTCTCCGCCCTCGATCCGCTCAAGCGCCGCGAGATGCAGGACGTGCTGCTGGAACTGCAGCGCCAGCATCGGCGCACCATCCTGTTCGTCTCCCACGACATCGAAGAAGCCCTGCGCATCGGCACGCGCATCGGGATCATGGAAGGCGGCCGCCTCATCCAGGTCGGCACGCCGCAGGAACTGATCGACAACCCGGTCAACGACTATGTGCGGAACTTCTTCGATGCCGTGGATACCAGCCGCTACCTGACCGCCGCGCAGCTGACCGGCGACGACGTGCCCATGTTCGTGCACAACGGCCAGGCGCCCCGGGCCGCCACCGTGTGCCGCCTGCTGGAGGAGCAGAACAAGGCCTTCGGCATCGTCGTCGACGAGGACAACCAGCTGCGCGGGCTGATCAGCCGCGAACAGGCGGCGCAGCTGGTCGAAGAGGACCAGACCGCGCGCCTGCGCACGGAGACGCTGCAGGAAGTCGAACCGGTGCCCGCCGATGCCCCGCTGGAGCAGGTGATCGAGCGCCTGGTGGAATGCCCCGGCCCGGTGCCGGTGGTCGATGAGGCCGGCCACTACTGCGGCGCCATCAGCAAGACCGCCGTGCTGAGCCAGCTCAAGGGGGGCCAGGCGTGAACGACAAGACCCTCGACCTGGGCAGCTGGATCAACGACGCCGTGCAGGGCCTGCTGGACAACCACGGCGGCGCCTTCGACAGCGCCGGCCAGTTGGTGGCCGGCTTTTCCGAAGGCATCGAACAGCTGCTGATGCTGCCGCCGGCCTGGCTGCTCATCGCCCTGTTCGTGGCCCTGGGCCTGTGGCGCATCGGCGTGCGCTTCGCGCTGTTCACCGCCGCGGCCTTCGTGCTGATCCTGCTCACCGGCTTCTGGGAGCAGACCCTGGTGACCCTCGGCCTGACCCTGTCCGCCACCCTGATCAGCCTGGTGCTCGGCGTGCCGCTGGGCATCTGGGCGGCACGCAGCGACCGGGTGGCCGCCACCATCCGCCCGGCGCTGGACTTCATGCAGACTATGCCGGCGTTCGTCTACCTGATCCCCGCCGCCATGCTGTTCGGTCTCGGCCGGGTGCCCGGCATCCTGGCCACGGTGATCTTCGCCATGCCGCCGGCGGTGCGCCTGACCAACCTGGGCATCCGCCAGGTCAATCGCGAACTGGTGGAGGCCGGCCAGGCCTTCGGCTGCAACCGCCGCCAGCTGCTGTTCAAGGTGCAGTTGCCCAACGCGCTGCCGTCGATCATGGCCGGGGTCAACCAGACCATCATGATGGCCCTGTCGATGGTCATCATCGCTTCCATGGTCGGCGCCGGCGGCCTGGGCAACGACGTGCTCGCCAGCATCCAGCGCCTGGACATCGGCCTGGGCTTCGAAAGCGGCATGGCCGTGGTCCTGCTGGCCATCATCCTCGACCGCATCACCGAGAGCTTCGGTACCCCGCGTGCGCAACGCGGTGCCCTGCGCATCTGGTTCGACCGCCTGTTCCGCACCCGCTCTCCCTCCCTCGCCAAGACACAGGAACCGTCATGAGCATTCGCCGTACCCTGACCGGCGCCGCCCTGCTGTGCGCCGCCCTTGCCCAACCCGCCCTGGCCGCCGAGCCGGCCAGTTGCCAGCCCGTGCGCTTCGCCGAGATCGGCTGGGCCGACATCGCCGCCACCACCGGCATGGCCATGACCCTCACCGAGGGTCTGGGCTACAAGCCCCGCAAGGTGATGGCCTCGGTGCCGATCGCCTTCACCGGAGTGAAGAACGGCCAGATCGATGTCTTCCTCGGCTACTGGGCACCCTCCATGGACACCATCATCGAGCCCTTCCTGAAGGATGACGGCGTCAAGGTGCTGCCCACCCCCAACCTGGACGGCGCCAAGTACACCCTGGCGGTGCCGACCTACGCCGCCGAGGCCGGCCTGAAGAGCTTCCAGGACATCGCCCGCTTCAAGCAGGAGCTGGGCGGCCGTATCTACGGCATCGAGCCGGGCAACGACGGCAACCTGCTGATCCAGCGCATGATCGACAACAACGAATACGGCCTGGGCGACTTCCGCATGGTCGAGTCCAGCGAGGCCGGCATGCTGGTGCAGGTGCAGCGCGCCGTCCGCCAGAAGAAGCCGGTGGTGTTCCTCGGCTGGGCCCCGCATCCGATGAACACCCAGTTCGACATCACCTACCTGGACGGCGGTGACGACGTCTTCGGCCCCGACCATGGCGCCGCCAAGGTGTTCACCGTGGTGACCCCCGACTACGAGACGCGCTGCCCGAACATGGGCCGCCTGCTCAACAACCTGCAATTCGACGTCGAGCTGGAAAGCCAGCTGATGGAGAAGGTGCTGGAGAAGCAGGACCCGCAGGTGGTCGCCCGCAACTGGCTGAAGGCCAACCCGGCCATCCTCGAGCGCTGGCTGGACGGCGTCACCACCTTCAACGGCGAGGACGGCCTGAGCGCCGTGCGCCGGCACATCGGTCTGTAAGGCCGCCGACAAGGAGAAAGACACATGTTCAAGAAAATCCTGGGCACTGCTGCCCTGGCACTCGGCCTGAGCACCGGCGCGCAGGCCGCCGACAAGCCCACCCTGACCTTCGGCTACGTCAACGGCTGGGACGAAAGCGTGGCCGCCGTTCACGTGGTGGCGGACATCCTGCAACACAAGCTCGGCTACCCGGTGGAAATCAAGGCGGTGGAAGCCGCCATCATGTGGCAGGGCGTGGCCCGCGGTGACCTGGATGGCACCCTCTCCGCCTGGCTGCCGGCCACCCACGGCGAGTACTACGCCCGCCTGAAGGACAAGGTGGAGCTGGTCAACGTCAACTACGAGGGCGCGCGCATCGGCCTGGTGGTGCCCGACTATGTGGAAGCGCGCACCATCGCCGACCTGAACAACCTGAAGAAGGCACTGCGCGGCCAGATCACCGGCATCGACGCCGGCGCCGGCGTCATGCGCCGCACCGAAGACGCCATCAAGGCCTACGACCTTGACCTCAACCTGATGCCCAGCTCCGGCGCGGCCATGACCGTCGCCCTGGCCCGCGCCATCCAGGCCGAGAAGCCCATCGTGGTCACCGGCTGGGTGCCGCACTGGAAGTTCGCCAAGTGGAACCTGCGCTTCCTCGAGGACCCCAGGCAGGTGTTCGGCGAGGCCGAGCAGGTGCACACCGCCATCAACCCGGGCCTGCATGCCAAGGCGCCCGAGGCGGCCGCCTTCCTGAAGAAATTCGCCTGGGGCGACCAGGAAGTGGGCGCGGTGATGCTGGCCATCCGCGAAGGCGCCAAGCCGGCCGACGCCGCCCGCACCTGGGTGGAGCAGAACCCGGAGAAGGTGGCGCAGTGGCTGTAGGGCCGGGCTGACCGCCTCCTGCCTTGCTCCTCTTCCCCGGCGCAGGCCGGGGGAAGAGGAGGAAGACAGCCTCCCCGCCTTTCATGTCCTTCCAAGGAGCCCCCATGTCCCGCTTCGGCGAACAACTCCTGTACATCGGAGGCCGCGCTGTCGCGGCGACCTCCGGCGTCACCTTCGACTCCATCAACCCCGCCAACGGCGAAGTCCTCGCCCGGGTACACAGCGCCGGGCCCGACGACCTCGAGCGCGCCGTGGCCAGCGCCCGGGCCGGCCAGCGAGTCTGGGCCGCCATGGGCCCCTTCGAGCGGGCGCGCATCCTGCGCCGCGCGGTGGACATCCTGCGCGAACGCAACGACGAGCTGGCCCTGCTGGAAACCCTGGACACCGGCAAGCCGCTGTCGGAAACCCTGAGCGTCGACATCGTCACCGGGGCCGACGTGCTGGAGTACTACGCCGGCCTGGTCCCGGCCATCGAGGGGGAACAGATCCCCCTGCGTGACAGCGCCTTCGCCTACACCCGCCGCGAACCGCTGGGCGTGGTGGCCGGCATCGGCGCCTGGAACTACCCGATCCAGATCGCCCTGTGGAAGTCCGCCCCGGCCCTGGCCGCCGGCAACGCGATGATCTTCAAGCCCAGCGAAATCACCCCGCTCTCGGCCCTGAAGCTGGCGGAGATCTACACCGAGGCCGGCCTGCCCGACGGCGTGTTCAACGTGCTCAACGGCGCCGGCGCGGACGTCGGCCAGTGGCTGGTGGAACACCCCGGCATCGCCAAGGTGTCCTTCACCGGCGGCACGGTCACCGGCCGCAAGGTGGCGGCCGGCGCCGGCGCCACGCTCAAGGAAATGACCCTGGAACTGGGCGGCAAGTCGCCGCTGATCGTCTGCGCCGACGCCGACCTGGACCGCGCCGCGGACATCGCCATCGCCGCCAACTTCTTCAGCAGCGGCCAGGTGTGCACCAACGGCACCCGGGTGTTCGTCCCGCACGATCTGCAGGGCGCCTTCGAGGAGAAGCTGCTGGAACGCGCCCGACGCATCCGGCCCGGCGACCCGCTGGACCCGGCCACCCGCTTCGGTCCCCTGGCCAGCTTCGCCCACCTGCAGCGGGTGCTGGATTACATCGACAGCGGCGTGAAGGAAGGCGCTCGCCTGCTGATCGGCGGCGGTCGGGTGCGCGAAGGCGCCCTTGCCGAGGACGCCTATGTGGCGCCGACCATCTTCAGCGCCTGCCGCGACGACATGCGCATCGTGCGCGAGGAAATCTTCGGCCCGGTGATGTGCGTGCTGGGCTACGCGGACGAAGACGAGGCCGTGCAGCGCGCCAACGCCACCGACTACGGCCTGGCCGCCGGCGTGGTGACCCCCGACCTGGCCCGCGCGCACCGGCTGATCCATCGCCTGGAGGCCGGCATCTGCTGGATCAACACCTGGGGCGAGTCCCCGGCGCAGATGCCGGTGGGCGGCTACAAGCACTCGGGCATCGGCCGCGAGAACGGCCTGGCGGCCCTGGCCCACTACACGCGCATCAAGGCGGTGCAGGTGGAGCTGGGCGAGTTCGTGTCGCCGTTCGACTGAGCCCGCGCGAACCGGAGGAGCGGCTTCAGCCACGTGCGTGGAGTGGGGCGGACAACGTTCTTGTCCGCCAGGCGCTGCCTCGGTCGGGCGCCTGCGGCGGACAGGAAAGCGCTGTCCGCCCTACAGCAGAACAAGCAATCACTTCACCGTCTCGAGGAAGGCAGTCCCCATGGAATTCGACTACATCATCATCGGCGCCGGTTCGGCCGGCAACGTGCTGGCCACCCGTCTGACCGAGGACCCGGCCGTCAGCGTGCTGCTGCTGGAGGCCGGCGGCCCGGACCATCGCCTGGACTTCCGCACCCAGATGCCCGCCGCCCTCGCCTACCCGCTGCAGGGCCGGCGCTACAACTGGGCCTACGAAACCGACCCCGAACCCCACATGAACAACCGCCGCATGGAGTGCGGGCGCGGCAAGGGCCTGGGCGGCTCCTCGCTGATCAACGGCATGTGCTACATCCGCGGCAACGCCCTGGACTTCGACCACTGGGCCCAGGAGCCGGGTCTGGAGGACTGGACCTACCTGGACTGCCTGCCCTACTTCCGCAAGGCGGAAACCCGCGACATCGGCGCCAACGACTACCACGGCGACAGCGGCCCGGTCTCCGTGTGCACGCCCAAGACCGGCAACAACCCGCTGTTCCACGCCATGGTGGAAGCCGGCGTGCAGGCCGGCTATGCGCGCACCGACGACCTCAACGGCTATCGCCAGGAAGGCTTCGGGCCCATGGACCGCACCGTCACGCCGCGCGGCCGCCGCGCCAGCACCGCGCGGGGCTATCTGGACCAGGCCCGCCGGCGTCCGAACCTGACCATCCTGACCCACGCGCTCACCGAGCGCATTCTCTTCGACGGCCGCCGCGCCACCGGTGTGTCCTATCTGCGCGGCAGCAGCAACCGTGCCGAACAGGCCCATGCCCGCCGCGAGGTACTGCTGTGCGCCGGGGCGATCGCCTCGCCGCAGATCCTGCAACGCTCCGGCGTCGGTCCCGCCGACCTGCTCCGCGAGCTGGACGTGCCCCTGGTGCTCGACCTGCCCGGCGTCGGCGAGAACCTGCAGGACCATCTGGAGATGTACCTGCAGTACGCCTGCAAGGAGCCGGTGTCCCTCTACCCGGCCCTGCAGTGGTGGAACCAGCCGGCCATCGGCGCCGAATGGCTGTTCGCCGGCACCGGCATCGGCGCCAGCAACCACTTCGAGGCCGGCGGCTTCATCCGCACCGACGAGTCCTTCGCCTGGCCGAACATCCAGTTCCACTTCCTGCCGGTGGCCATCAACTACAACGGCAGCAACGCGGTGAAGGAGCACGGCTTCCAGGCCCACGTGGGCTCCATGCGCTCGCCGAGCCGCGGCCGGGTGCGTGCCCGCTCCCAGGACCCGCGCCAGCATCCGAGCATCCTCTTCAATTACATGAGCCACGAGCAGGACTGGGAGGAATTCCGCGCGGCGATCCGCATCACCCGCGAGATCATGGCCCAGCCGGCGCTGGATCCCTATCGGGGGCGCGAGCTGAGCCCCGGCGCCGACCTCAAGAGCGACCGGGAGCTGGATGCGTTCGTGCGCGCCCGGGCGGAGACCGCCTTCCACCCCTGCGGCACCTGCCCCATGGGCGAGGGCGACGGCGCGGTCACCGACGGCCAGGGCCGGGTGCACGGCCTGCAGGGACTGCGCGTGGTGGACGCCTCGCTGATGCCCCGCATCATCACCGGCAACCTCAACGCCACGGTGATCATGATGGCGGAGAAGATCGCCGACCGGATGCGCGGTCGCGAACCGCTGCCGCGCAGCACGGCGGCCTACTACGTGGCCGGGGAGGCGCCGGCGCGGAGCCAGTCATAAGGCGGACAACGCTGTCTTCGGCCCGCAGCGGTGTTCACAACGGCGGGCCAGATACCGCGTGACAGTCCCCTACGCAGCGGCTGCAGCCTGGCGGATCAAAGTGTCACTCAGCGCCAGCGCCGCCTTGGACAGCTGGTGCCCGGCCAGGTGCAACAGGCCGATGCGACGCGTCACCTGCGGCTCGTCCAGCGGCAGGCAGCGTGCGCCCAGCTCTTCCATCTGCCCCTGGCACAGGCTGGGCACCGCGCTGACACCCAGACCCTCGGCGACCATCCGCCCGACGGTCACCAGCTGGTGACTCTCGAAGGCCACGGGCAGCTTGCCGTGGCGAGCCACGATGCTGTCTTCCAGCAACAGGCGCACCGCCGAGGGCCGCTGCAGGGTAATGAAGGGTTCATCCAGCAACTGGGCCCAGCTCAACCGCTGCTGCCGAGCCAGCGGACTGTGGGCCGGCACCATGGCCACGAAACGATCGTCATACAGCGGGGTGAACTGCAGGCCATCGAGGGTTGCCGGCTCGAACGCGATGCCCAGCTCGACGCGGCGGTCGCGCACCATGTCCAGCACCTGTTCATTGATCACGTCGTGCACCGTGACCCCCACCCGCGGATAAGCGGCACGAAAGGCCTTTAGCGCGGCCGGCAGACGGTTTCCCGCAAAAGACGGCATGGCCGCCAGCGCCACGCGGCCCAGCTGCAACGTGAAATGCTGACGCATCAGATCCTCGGCATTGTCCCAATCCGCCAGCAGGCGCACCGCAATGGGCAGCAGAGCCTCCCCCTCCGGTGTCAGCGCCACGCTGCGCGTGGTGCGCATCAGCAACTGGCCCCCCAGGGACTGCTCCAGATTCTTGATGGCCAGGCTCAGTGCCGGTTGCGACAAGTGAAGCCGTTCGCAAGCCTGGGCGAAACTGAGGGTCTGGGCCACGGCTAGAAAGGCACGCAGCTGCTTGACGGTCATTATTTTGTTTTCCTGATCAATAGCGAGGAAAAACAAACTTAACAAATAACACCCCAGCACCGAAGCTTGGGGCCATGCTTGGCAGTGCTCCTGCCCTCCCACAACAACAAGAGAGGCACCCAAGAATGAGTGGACTCGACAAGCGCGTGGCCAGCTACGCGGAAGCCCTTGATGGCCTGCAGGACGGCATGACCGTGCTGGCCGGTGGCTTCGGTCTGTGCGGCATCCCCGAAAACCTGATCGCCGAGATCCGCCGCCGTGGCGTGCGCGACCTCACGGTGGTCTCCAACAACTGCGGCGTGGACGGCTTCGGCCTCGGCGTGCTGCTGGAAGACCGGCAGATCCGCAAGATGATTGCCTCCTACGTCGGCGAGAACGCCCTGTTCGAGCAGCAGCTGCTCAGCGGCGAGCTGGAAGTGGAACTCACCCCCCAGGGCACCCTGGCCGAGCGCCTGCGCGCCGGCGGCGCCGGCATCCCGGCCTTCTACACCGCCACCGGCTACGGCACTCCGGTCGCCGAAGGCAAGGAGGTGCGCGAGTTCGACGGCCGCCACTACATCCTCGAGCGCGCCATCAAGGGCGACTTCGCCATCGTCAAGGGCTGGAAGGCCGACTACTACGGCAACGTCATCTACCGCCACACCGCCCAGAACTTCAATCCGCTGGCCGCCATGGCCGGACGCATCACCGTGGTCGAGGTGGAAGAGATCGTCGCGCCCGGCGAACTGGACCCGACGCAGATCCATACCCCCGGCATCTACGTCGATCGCCTGATCCAGGGCACCTTCGAGAAACGCATCGAGAAGCGCACCGTGCGCGACTGACAGGGAGCATTCAGATGGCACTGACTCGTGAACAGATGGCCCAGCGTGTCGCCCGCGAGCTGCGCGACGGTTACTACGTCAACCTCGGCATCGGCATTCCCACCCTGGTGGCCAACTACGTGCCCGAAGGCATGCAGGTAATGCTGCAGTCGGAGAACGGCCTGCTCGGCATGGGGCCGTTCCCCACCGAGGCCGAGCTGGATGCCGACATGATCAACGCCGGCAAGCAGACGGTCACCGCCCTGCCCGGCGCGGCGATCTTCAACTCGGCGGAATCCTTCGCCATGATCCGTGGCGGCCATGTGGACCTCACGGTACTGGGCGCCTTCGAGGTGGACGTGCAGGGCAACATCGCCTCCTGGATGATCCCCGGCAAGCTGGTCAAGGGCATGGGCGGCGCCATGGACCTGGTGGCGGGCGCCGAGAACATCATCGTGGTCATGACCCACGCCTCCAAGGACGGCGAGTCCAAGCTGCTGGAACGCTGCAGCCTGCCGCTCACCGGCGCCGGCTGCATCCGCAAGGTGCTTACCGACCTGGCCTACCTGGAGATCGAGGACGGCGCCTTCGTCCTGCGCGAGCGCGCGCCGGGTGTCAGCGTCGAGGAAATCGTCGCCAGGACCGCCGGCAAGCTGATCGTGCCGGAGCAGGTTCCGGAAATGCAGTTCTGAGTGATCCCCCAGGGGCGCCGTGGCGCCCCCGGACGCATGTCAGGAGTTCCCATGCAAGACGTTGTCATTGTCGCCGCCACGCGTACCGCCATCGGCACCTTCCAGGGCAGCCTCGCCGGCATTCCCGCCCCGGAACTGGGCGCCCTGGTCATCCGCCGGCTGCTGGAGCAGACCGGCCTCGATCCCGCCCAGGTCGATGAAGTCATCCTCGGTCAGGTGCTCACCGCCGGCGCCGGCCAGAACCCTGCCCGACAGGCCGCGCTGAAGGCCGGCCTGCCCCATGAAGTGCCTGCACTGACCCTCAACAAGGTATGCGGCTCGGGCCTCAAGGCCCTGCACCTGGCCGCCCAGGCGATCCGCTGCGGCGACGCCGAGGTGGTGATCGCCGGCGGCATGGAGAACATGAGCCAGGCGCCCTATGTACTGCCCAAGGCACGCACCGGCCTGCGCATGGGCCATGTCCCCTTGCAGGACAGCATGATCCTCGACGGCCTCTGGGACGCCTTCAACGACTACCACATGGGCATCACCGCCGAGAATCTGGCGGAGCGGCACGGCATCTCCCGCGAGGCCCAGGACGCCTTTGCAGCCGCGTCGCAACAGAAGGCCCTCGCCGCGATCGAGGCCGGCCGCTTCGACGCCGAGATCACCCCCGTGCCGCTCCCGCAGAAAACGGGCGAGCCCGTCCTTTTTGTGCGCGACGAACAACCGCGCACCGGCACCACTACCGAGTCGCTGGCCAGGCTCAAGCCCGCGTTCAGGAAGGACGGCAGCGTCACCGCCGGCAACGCCTCCAGCCTCAACGACGGCGCCGCCGCGGTGTTGCTGATGAGCGCCAGCAAGGCGGCATCGCTCGGCCTGCCCGTCCTGGCCCGCATTGCCGCCTACGCCAGCGCCGGGGTCGACCCGGCCATCATGGGCTATGCCCCCGTCCCGGCCACCCGCCGCTGCCTGGAAAAGGCCGGCTGGCAACTGACCGATCTGGATCTGATCGAGGCCAACGAAGCCTTTGCCGCCCAGGCATTGTGCGTCGGCCAGGCTCTGGGCTGGGATGCCGAAAAGGTCAACGTCAACGGCGGCGCCATTGCCCTGGGCCACCCCATCGGCGCTTCCGGGTGCCGCGTGCTGGTGACCCTGCTGCATGAAATGATTCGCCGCAATGCCTACAAGGGCCTGGCCACGCTGTGCATCGGCGGCGGTCAGGGTGTGGCCTTGGCCATCGAACGCTGATTTCCTCGCAAGGAGACCCGAATTGCCCGGCCTGATCGCCGGGCCGCGGCATACCCTCGCCGCACCCCAGGGCGTTACCGCGCCCGAAAAAACAGCCCGACAAACATAAAAAGAGGCGTCAATCCATGTTCAACACCCTAACCCGCATGAGCGTGGGTCTGGTACAACGCTACCTGCCCTCGGCCTTCGTCTTCTCCGCCCTGCTCACCTTCGCCGTGCTGATCGCCGGTATGCTCTCCACCGGCCAATCCCTGCCGCGCATGGTGCAGCACTGGAGCGGCGGCTTCTGGACCCTGCTCGGCTTTGCCATGCAAATGGCGCTGATCTTCGTCACCGGCCACGCCCTGGCCAGCGCGCCCATCGTCAACCGCCAACTGGACCGTCTGGCCGGCATGGCACGTACTCCCGGACAGGCCATCGTCATGGTCACCCTGGTGGCACTGGTCGGCTGCTGGGTCAACTGGGGCTTCGGCCTGGTGATCGGCGCGGTCTTCGCCCGTGCCCTGGCCCGTCAGGTGCAGGGGGTCGACTACCCGCTGCTGGTGGCCTCGGCCTACTCCGGCTTCCTGGTCTGGCACGGCGGCCTGGCCGGCTCCATCCCGCTCTCGATGGCCTCCGGTGGCCCTGACCTGGCGCGCATGACCGCCGGTGTCCTTACCGAGCCGGTGAGCATCGTCGAATCGCTGTTCAGCCCGCTGAACCTCACCATCGTCGTCCTGCTGGTAATCGGTCTGCCACTGCTCAACCGCGCCATGCACCCGCGCCAGAACGCGAAGGTGGCCGACCCCGCCAAACTGGTGGAAGCCCGCGCTGCCGAGCCGACCCGGGAAACCCCGGCGCAACGCCTGGATGACAGCCGCATCCTGGGGCTGGCCCTGGTTGCGATGGCGGGGATCTATCTGTTCAACCACTTCAGCAGCAAGGGCTTCGTGCTCGGCCTGGACGTGGTGATCGCCATTTTCCTGTTCTGCGGCCTGCTGCTGCACGGAAGCCCCGAACGCTACATGCGCGCCGTGGACGAGAGCGTGCGCGGCATCGGCGGCATTGTCCTGCTGTTCCCCTTCTATGCCGGCATCATGGGCATGATGATGGGCGCCAACGCCGAGGGCATCTCGCTGGGTCGCCAGATCACCGAGGCATTCATTTCCTGGTCGTCGGCAGACACCCTTCCGCTGCTGAGCTTCCTCAGCGCCGGCGTGGTCAACGTGTTCGTCCCCTCCGGCGGCGGCCAGTGGGCGGTGCAGGGTCCGATCATGCTGCCGGCCGCGGAGGCCCTGGGTGTCTCGCCCGTCGTCACCGCCATGGCCATTGCCTGGGGTGATGCCTGGACCAACATGATCCAGCCCTTCTGGGCACTGCCGCTGCTCGGCATCGTCGGCCTGGGCGCCCGCGACATCATGGGTTACTGCCTGATCATGCTCCTGTACTCGGGCGTGGTGATCTGCGGCGCGTTCTACTTCCTGACCTGATCGCACAACCGGAATCGGCCGGGCTTGCCCCGGCCGACGCCGGTTCGCCACGCTCTCCCGGTTCCGCCGCTAGGCATAGCCCCTGCAGTTGCGCACCGAGACAGGCGCGCGCAGGACCAAACCCCGTCAACGCCCCAAGCCTCCCGCCTTCGGAGCCGCAACGGCCCCTGGGCTCTCGCCAATACCGAGCAGCGTCATTCTTTCCGGCG
>DATGNS010000157.1:0-2132 GCA_035306625.1 Pseudomonas sp.
CGGATCATGCGCAGCAGGGTTTCGCCGTCCTGGCGCACGGTGCGCGGATGCATGTCCTCGATGCGCGCCAGGGAGCCCAGGTCCCTGGGCTGGAAGCGCGCCAGGGGCCACAGGGCATTTTCCTTGAGCAGGCGGCCACGCGGCACGTCGCGACGGCGCGCCTCGCGCTCGCGCCAGGCATACAGGGCGCGATATACCGCCAGCTGCTGGCGGGACAGCTTCCAGGCCAGCTTGCCCTCGCGGTAGGCCTCGTCGGGGTCCACCTCGCGACGCAGGTTGGCCACCAGCTCGGCGCCATCCTCCAGCAGCCAGGCGCGCTTTTCCGCGCTCAGACGCTGGTCGAGCTGGCGATAGACCTCGACCAGATGCTGCACATCCTCGGCCGCATAGCGCACCTGCAGCTCGCTCAGCGGGCGCTGCAGCCAGTCGGAACGAGTCTCGCCCTTGGGCAGTTCGACGCCCAGCAGCATCTGCACCAGGCGCGAATAGCCCAGGGAAAAGCCGAGGTTCAGGTAGGCGGCCGCCAGCTGGGTGTCGAACAGCGGCGCCGGCAGGGTGCCGACCAGGCGCTGGAAGACTTCCAGGTCCTCGCTGCAGGCATGCAGCACCTTGACCACGGCGGGGTCCTCGAGCAGTGCGGCGAACGGCGCCCAGTCGCTGACGGTCAGCGGATCGATCAGGGTGGCACGTTCGCCATCGCCCACCTGCAGCAGGCCGGCCCTGGGATAGAAGGTATCGACCCGCATGAATTCGGTATCGAGCACCACGAACGGGCGCTGCCGCCAGGCGGCGCACTGCCTGGCCAGCTCGTCGTTGTCGCGGATCCAGTGGATATCGGTGGTCACGCGCTGTTCCTCGGTGCCTGGGGGCGCGCAGTATAAACGCGGATCAGGCGAGGGTCAGCCGCTCTTCGGTCACCGCCTCGTCGAGCTGGGCAGGCTTGTCGAGCATGGCCTGCAGCCGGGCGCGGGTATCCGCCATCAGTTCCTCCAGCCGCTCGCTACCGTACAGGCTGGCGTCGATGGGCTCGCCGATCTCCACTTCGACCGGCATGCCCAGGTTGAGATTCCAGCTGCGCGCCGGCAGCACCTGATGAATGCCACGGATGGCCAGCGGCACGATCACCGCACCAGTGTCGCAGGCCAGGTGAAAACAACCCTTCTTGAAGGGCAACAGGCGGCCATCGGCCGAACGGGTCCCTTCCGGAGCAGCCCACAGGACGATGCCGCTTTCCATCAGGCGCCGGGCGTTCTCCAGATCGCGCACCGCCTGGTCGCGATTGCCGCGATTGATCGAAGGGAACTCGCCGGCCTTGAGGGTGGCGCCGAACAGCGGAATGGAATAGAGCTCCTTCTTGGCCAGCATGCGGATCGAGCCGGACAGGTGCGCAAAGCTCACCGGAATGTCGTAGTGGCTGGAGTGGTTGCACAGGATGATGTAGCGACGCCCGTCGCTGAAATCCGGCGCCTTTCCCTCTACCCGTATGTCGATGCGCGCCATGCGCAACAGCAGTCGCGCCCAGCCCCGCGCATAGCGGTCGATGTGTTCGCGCCGCAGGCGGCCGACCGCGGCCCGCGCCAGGATGATGCAGCAGTACCAGGCGGTGACCAGGACGGTCCCCAGGGCCACGCCCAGACGGCGAATCAGCGTGGCGCTTTCGGTGATGACAGGCAGATTGGACATGACGTTCCCCTACTTCTTGTGGCGGGTCCGGCGGCTGGGTGAAAGAACCCTGGCCATCTTATGATGCCTGCCCGACTTTCCGCGACACAGGAACCGCCATGTCTTTTGCCCGCCTGCTCACCGCGCAGCAGCTCGCCGAGCGCCTCTCGGCGCCCGATCTGCGCATCCTCGACTGCCGTTTCGCCCTGGACAACCCCGCCCACGGCGGGGATCGCTACCGGGAAGGCCACATTCCCGGCGCCCGGTTCGCCGACCTGGAACAGGACCTCTCCGGCCCGGTGATCAAGGGGGTGACCGGGCGCCATCCGCTGCCCGACCCCGCCCTGCTGCAGGAGCGCCTGCGCGACTGGGGAATCGATCAGGACAGCCAGGTGGTGCTGTATGACGACGGCCCCGGCGCCTTCGCCGCACGAGCCTGGTGGCTGCTGGCCTGGCTGGGCAAGCGTGAC
>DATGNS010000158.1:0-2583 GCA_035306625.1 Pseudomonas sp.
GAGCATGACGAAACCTATAAATAAGAAGGGTTAGACGGCGGACGGCTCTTCCTGGCGCAGCGACAGGCCCAGCTGGGCACGGCGGCGCAGCCAGGGGCTCGGGCGGTAGCGCGGGTCGCCGGTCAGGTCGAGCATGCGCTCGAGGATGGTCAGCAGGCGGCGCGGGCCGAGGCTGTCACCCCAGGCCAGCGGGCCCTGCGGGTAACCCAGGCCCAGGCGCACGGCCTGGTCGATGTCCGCGGCGCTGGCGATCTGCTGCTGGGCGATGTCGCAGGCCAGGTTGACCACCATGGCCAGCACGCGCTGGGCCACGAAGCCGACGCTGTCGCGGATCACGGTCACGCCCACGCCGTCGCGGGCGAACAGCGCATGGGCGGCGGCGCGCATGTCGGCGCGGGTGGCCGGAGTCATCATCAGGGTGCGGTGACGGGACAGATCGGTCAGCACATCGATACAGATGGTGCGGGTGGCGTCGGTGCCGAAGCAGGCGGACGCGGTGGTGGCATCGTCACCATAGGGGGCCAGGATGCACAGGGCTTCCTCGGAGGGACGCTCGCCCTCCTCCAGGGTCGCGCCCAGCGCCTTCACCAGCTCCATCAGCTTCTGCTGGTCTTCGGCGTTCTCGGCCATCACCCATACCGGCGGCAGCTTGTCGACCTGCGGCACCGGCTGCGGCTGCGGGGCGTCGACCATCTGGCCGTTCTCGTAGCGGTAGAAACCCTGGCCGACCTTGCGACCGACACGACCGGCGACCAGCATCTGGCGGGTCAGCGGCGACGGGCGGTAGCGCGGGTCGTGATAGAACTGCTCGTAGATGGACTCCATCACCGGGTGGGACACGTCCAGCGCGGTCAGGTCGAACAGCTCCAGCGGGCCCATGCGGAACCCGGCGCCCTCGCGCAGGATGCGGTCGATGTCGCCCTGCGGAGCCACGCCCTCGCCGAGGATCTTCAGGGCCTCGGTGCCATAGGCGCGGCCGGCGTGGTTGACGATGAAACCGGGGGTGTCCTTGGCGCGCACACCGGTGTGGCCCATGCGCTTGGCCAGCACCAGCAGCGCTTCGCTGACCGCCGGATCGGTGGCGATGCCGTCGATGACCTCGACGACCTTCATCAGCGGCACCGGGTTGAAGAAGTGGAAACCGGCCACACGCTCGGGGTGCTGGCAGGCGGTGGCGATGGCGCTGACCGACAGCGAGGAGGTGTTGGTCGCCAGAATGCACTGCGCATCGACGATGCCTTCCAGCTGGGTCATCAGGTTGCGCTTGACGTCCAGCTTCTCGACGATGGCCTCGACCACCATGTCGCAGCCCGCCATCTCTTCGATACGTGCGATCGGCTTGAGCAGCGCCAGGGCCGCATCGGCGGATTCCCGGGTGATCTTGCCCTTGGCCACCAGCTTGGCGAAGGTGGCGGCCAGGCTGTCGCGGGCCGCCTGGGCCGCGCCTTCACGGGCGTCGAACAGACGCACTTCCACACCGGCCTGGGCGGCGATCTGGGCGATACCCGCGCCCATCACGCCGGTGCCGACCAGCCCCATGATGTTGATCGAACGGGCCATGCTTACTCCCCGCGGTAGTTGGGTTTGCGTTTTTCGAAGAAGGCGGCGGCGCCTTCCTTCTGGTCTGCGGTGTCGAACAGCAGCTGGAAGGCCTTGCGCTCCAGGGCCAGGGCGCTGTCCAGCGGCAGGTCGGCGCCGGCCAGCATCACTTCCTTGATCTGCTGCACGGCGATGGCCGGCAGCGCGGCGATCTCGCTGGCCAGCTCCAGGGCGCGGGTCAGGGTCTGATCGTCCGCCACCACCTCGCTGACCATGCCGATGGCCAGTGCCTCGGGGGCCTTGACCATGCAGCCGGTCAGGGCGATGCGCATGGCCTGGAACTTGCCGACGGCGCGCACCAGCCGCTGGGTGCCGCCGGCGCCCGGCATCAGGCCCAGCTTGACTTCCGGCTGGGCGAAACGGGCGGATTCACCGGCCACGATGATGTCGCAGTGCATGGCCAGCTCGCAGCCGCCACCCAGGGCGAAGCCGTTGACCGCGGCGATCACCGGCTTCGGGCAGCGGGCGATCGGGTCCCACAGCAGCTCGGTGTGGCGGCCATACATCTCCATGGGCGAGGCGGTGGCGAACTCGCGGATATCCGCGCCGGCCACGAAGAACTGCTCGCCGCCGGTCAGCACGATGGCGCGGATGTCGTCGCGGCGCGCCAGGTCGCGGAAGTGCTCGGCCAGTTGGTGACGGACCGCCGAATTCAGGGCGTTCTTGGCTTCGGGACGGTTGATGCGTACGACGGCGACGCCGTCGGCGGGAAAGTCCAGCAGGACCACTGGGTCGTTGGCTTGGCTCATGTCTGCTCCGTTGCAGCAATGTCCGCTATGCGAAATTGCATTTCACTACTCGTCGAATGATAGGTTCATGGGCGCTTTTGTGTAAACGCCAGTGCTCCGACCTACGACTTTGGTCGAAGCGAAACGCTGTCAATTGGCCAGTCTTTAGCGGAAAATCCGTCACGCGCGCGGCCCTTGCCGGATGTCCGCAATGCGAAATACAATTTCGAAAATTTGATTTTAGGAAAATGGAGGC
>DATGNS010000159.1:0-2679 GCA_035306625.1 Pseudomonas sp.
CGTCTTCAGGCGTTCCAGCGCAGCGGCATCGCGTGCCACCACCAGCACGCGGGCAACGCCAAAGGCCAGGGCCAGCAGGGTCGCGCCCACGCCCAGGGTGCCACTGGCACCGAGAATCAGGATGTTCTGCGAGGGACGCAGCGCCGCCTTGCGAATGGCCGAATAGGCGGTGCCCAGGTAACCGAAGCGGGTCGCGCTGGCGAAGCCCAGGCAATCCGGCAGACGCACCAGGCTGTGCACGTGGGCGGTCATGTACTGGCTGTAACCGGCGTAGGGATAGCGCTCGAAGACCTTCTGCGAGCCGGGTCCGAAACCGAAGTAGCCGGTGAAGGTATAGGACTCGCAGCACGGCGGATTGCCCTCGCGGCAGTGGTGGCACTCGCCGCAACCGACGCCTGGGTTGACGTAGACGCGGTCGCCAGGCTTGAACGCGCTGACCTGCGAACCCACGGCAGCCACGGTGCCCGCCGAATCCAGGCCGAAGATGGCCGGCAGCCTGGGCAGCGGCAGGAAGGGATACCACTCGGGGAAATGGGTAGTGACGTTCTTGAGGTTCGGGATGATTCCGCTGGCGGCGACCTTGACCAGCACATCATGGGGGCCGGGGCTGGGCACCGGAATTTCATCGACGACGAAACGACCGCCGATTTCGTGCAGACGGGCTGCTTGCATCATGGACACGGGACTCTCCTTGGATCGCGGCTCCGGCAAGGAACCGACCGATCCGCTCTTGTTCTTCTGGTTGTTGCGCACCCTGGGCGGATGCGGCACGCGTGGGGCCCGGCCCCTTGCGGGTCCGGGCAGTGCACACAAGGCGATACGGCTGAACTCAGCGACCCGCCGCCTGCAGCGCCTGCAGGGAGAAGTCCGAGGCCTTGGCGTCGAAGTTGGTGCGCCAGGTGCTGGTATCGATCAGCGAGATCGTGGCGTGGTTGCGCTGGAAATCGATCACGGCACCCACGGTGGTACGGATATCGCCATCGACCGGGTTGGAGTAGGAATGGAACTCCATGAATTTCCAGAACTCGCCCTTGCGGTTGTAGGCCTCGCCGTAGTGGATGCGCGGGTACTTGGTGTCGATGTACAGCACCTTCTTGCTGTACGGGTGGATCGACGGGGTGATGGCCTCGACCACGTAGACTTCACGCACTTCGTAGCCGTTGCCGATGATGTTCCAGTACGGCGGGTTCGGGTCCATCACCGGGTAGCGCTCGGCGAAGCTCTTGCCGCTCTTGTTCCAGATATCGGCCCCCTGCTTGCTCGCGGTCACCGCCAGGATGTTGCGCTTGCCCAGCAGCCTGTACTCGGGATACCAGCAGGGACGCGCGTTGAATATCTCCAGGTCGTCCTGCAACTGGTCGGAGGAACCCACGGGGTCCATCCACGCGCCGCCGGAGAGCTGGCGCACGCGACGCACGGCGGGAATGTAGGCCCAGACGCTATTCACCTTGTCCGAGTCGTACATCACGGTGTAGGTGCCCAGCCCCTTCATGTCGGACGGCGATTTGAAGTACAGCAGCTGGCGGCCACGCTCGCTGCCGTCGCCCTCCACGCTGCTGTCGCCGGTCAGGCGGCCCTTCATGGTGTAGCGGGTGAACTCGGCGACCGGCTCGGCGTGCACCCCTTTCCTGCCGTCGACCAGCAACTGGGTGTAGTGCGGCACCTGCGACACGTCACCGACGAGCTGGCCCAGATGCCAGTTCCAGACGATCTTCTCGGCGGCCTGCGGATCGCTCTCGTCGATCTCCGGGAAGGGAGCGCCCGCTCCCCAACCGTCGACACGACAGGCTTCCTTATTGATCGAAGTCTTACCGGCGTTGGCCCTGGAAGCTTCGACCCAGCGCGAGTCGAGCGGAACGTCCTTGGATGCCGCCAGCGGCATCTGCATGCCGTTGTTGCGGATGCGCCATTCCAGCTTCTCGGTCAGCAGGCTGGCGATGGCGTGCCCCTCGAAGGTCTGGTCCTTCAGTTGGTCGATGTTGGCAGCCGTGATCACGGTGCCTGCTGGTACTTCGGCGGCATCGGCCAGGCCCGCGACGCTGGCCGTGGCGACAAGGCCGGCCAGCAGAGGGTACTGCAACGCATGACGAAAATGGGTCATCTCGTGGTCTCCGTATGGACTCAGAACAAGTAGGTCAGGCTGGTATAGAGCTGGTCGCGGTTGTGCAGGTATCCAAACAGGGTGGTGTTGTCGGTCAGCGGGGTATCGGTGTTCTCGTAATGGCCGTCATCCCAGAAGAAGTCGTACTCGACCTTCCAGCGCAGCTTGCTGCTCAGCTCGAACGTCACCGACGGAATAGCGAAGCCGCCGCCGTTGCTCAGATCGGAGCCGATCACCAGGTTCGGGCGGATGCGACCGTTGTTGTAGCTCAGGTCGAAGATCGCGGTGCCCATGACCGTGTGCTCCTTGACCTTGCCACCCCAGCCCACGCTGTACAGCAGGTTGTCGTCCTCGTCGTAGTTCTGCACCCACTTGTCGAACAGCTGCACCGAGAAGAACATCGGCTTCTCGGTACCCAGCAGGCTCTGGGTGAAGGACAGGTTCTTGTCCATGCGCAGCATCAGCGCGACCACGTCCTTCTTGACCCAGCCGTCGAAACCGGGAGCCACGAGCTGGCTCATGATGGTCGGATTGGCCAGGGCGATGTTGTAGGGCGCGTCCTTGATGTAGGCCATCTC